>CAMLLG010000023.1 GCA_946480825.1 uncultured Lysobacteraceae bacterium | reverse complement strand
ACCTTCGACCTCCTCCTTACCAAGGAGGTGCTCTACCGACTGAGCTACGTGAGCAACGATGTGGTAACCGCGAAACTCTACCGGACCTGGTGCCGCCGACCGGATCGTTCAAGGCGCCGCGTTGGAGCGGGAGACGGGAATCGAACCCGCACCATCAGCTTGGAAGGCTGAGGTTCTACCATTGAACTACTCCCGCATCGTGCGGAACGGCGCATCCAGCTTCGGCATCCATTCCCGTCGCTTTTGGGCTTCGGAGATGGTGGAGGGAGGTGGATTCGAACCACCGAAGGCGTAAGCCAGCAGATTTACAGTCTGCCCCCGTTGGCCGCTTGGGTATCCCTCCGGCTGAACAACGTCCGGTAAAACAGTACACGGTGAAAACAGCCCGCAATTCTGACGACACTCGGTTTTGCTGTCAACGCTTGCGGATGCATTCCGCGTCCGTATCCGGTGGATCATGGCGGTGTGCGGCCCTTATTCGCGCCGGATCCGGCCGCGGAGCTTGCCTTGGGCATCGAATCGCGGGCAGGTGCAGCTTTCCCTTGTGTCGACGATCACGCCCCGATCTCCGCCCGCAGCGGGCATTTCGGCGCCGATCGCCGCCCACCGGCTTCGGCCGATCCTTCGCTCAGGCAACCCATGCGATGCGGGCGGCAGTGCGGGCCCGCAACGCGCGGAGGGCATCTGTCAACGCTGCGGGCCGCGGATCGAGAACCTCATGGAGCGACTTCCGCCAGTTGCCCCTCGGATACACGGTAGGCGCGCCGGAAGACCGGCGCATCCACACGCCCCTCGGGCAGATGCACGACCGAACCGGCGCCGGCCCCGATGACCTCCACCCGCTGGAGCGCGAGCGGCTCGCGAGGTGTCTGCGCCTCGGGGAAGCCGCCGCGGACCAGCCAGGCGTTGCCTGCCGGATCGGTGGCGTAGACCCGACCGCTGCCATCGCCCTCCACCGCCAGGGCGGCACTTTCGTCCACGCCCAGGCCGATCAGGACACGGCGGGGCGTGCCGGTCATGGCTTCGGCCTTGGCGATGAAGGCGAACAGGCGGCCGAGACGGTCGCGCTCCTTGAAGTGGGTATCGGTGACGACGCCCTTCAACAGCGCGATATGCAGGAAATCCCGCTCGATGGTGACCGCGGCGCCGAGCGGATCGGCCAGCGCCTCGGGGCTGCGGATACTGCCGCCGTCCATCGCGCCGTAGAGATATTCGCCGAGGATCGCGAGCCCGGCGCTGGTGCCGCCGATCGGTTTGCCTGCGCGGACATGGGCGTCCAGCGCCACCGCGACCGGCGTCCCTTTCCAGTAGCGGACATAACGCGCCTGATCGCCGCCGGCGATGAAGATGCCGTCGGCCCTCGCGAGGCTGGCGAGCATCTTCGGGTCGTCCGAAGACCCGCGCCCCTTGAAGACGAAGGTTTCGACCGAGGCGATACCGCCGACATCGCGATGGAACTCTTCGGCCACCTCGTTGCCCTGCGAGGCGCGCAGCACCACCAGATGACCGTTGCCGGCCTTCCTCAGGAACCAGCGCAACGCATCGAAATTGCGGTCGCCACCGCCCATCAACAACAAACCGGGTTCGACCCGGCCGGGCGTGGGCACCGTCGGGTCGCCGATCATGTAGCGCCGATAATCACGGGCTGCCGCAGGCAGTGCGAGCGCGACGAGCAACATCGCGATCGATGCGAGTGCGGACGAGCGGAATACGAGACGGACGATCGGGCCTTTCATGCGACTCTCCTCACCTGATGAATGAACCGCAAACGACACGCCCCGCACGAGGCGGGGCGTGATGGTCGCGCTTGTCGATGCCGCTCAGACGTTGAAGCGGAAGTGCAGCACGTCGCCTTCCTGCACGCGGTATTCCTTGCCTTCCAGGCGCAGGCGACCGGCGTCGCGGGCGCCGGCTTCGCCGCGATACTTGATGTAGTCGTCGTAGCCGATGGTCTCGGCGCGGATGAAGCCTTTCTCGAAGTCGGTATGGATCACCGCGGCCGCCTGCGGCGCCGTCGAGCCGGCCTTGACCGTCCAG
Organism: uncultured Lysobacteraceae bacterium; assembly: GCA_946480825.1. Next base: position 53,256 of record CAMLLG010000023.1, on the reverse strand, counting down.
GCGCGGACTTCCTTCACCCCGGCGGTGAAATACGTCTGCAGGCCCAACAACTTGTAGGCGGCGCGGATGACGCGGTTCAGGCCGGGCTCGTCCAGGCCGAGATCGGCGAGAAAGGTGTCGCGGTCGGCATCGTCGAGCTGGCTCAGCTCTTCCTCGATCGCGGCCGACACCGGCACCACTTCGGCGCCCTCGCCCGCCGCGCGCGCACGCACGGCGTCGAGATGCGGATTGTTCTCGAAGCCGTCTTCCAGCACGTTCGCGACGTACATCACCGGCTTCAGAGTGAGTAGGAACAGATCGCGCACCGCGAGTTTGTCGTCGTCCGACAGCCCCAGCGCGCGCGCCGGCTTGCCGCTGTCGAGGCCGGCACGCACCCGCGCCAGCACCTCGACCCGGGCCTTGGCGTCCTTGTCGCCGGTCTTGGCCGAACGCTCGGCGCGCTGCAGCGCCTTCTCGACCGATTCCAGATCGGCGAGCGCCAGTTCGGTGTCGATCGTCTCGATGTCGGCGATCGGGTCGACCTTGTTGTTCACGTGGATCACGTCCGCGTTCTCGAAGCAGCGGACCACGTGGGTGATCGCGTCCACTTCGCGGATGTGCGCCAGGAACTTGTTGCCCAGGCCCTCGCCGCTGGCCGCGCCGGCGACGAGGCCGGCGATGTCGACGAACTCGACCGCCGTCGGAATGCACTTCTGCGGCTTCACGATCTCGGACAGCGCGTTCAGGCGCGGATCCGGCACCGGCACCACGCCGACGTTGGGCTCGATCGTGCAGAAGGGGAAGTTGGCCGCAGCGATGCCCGCCTTGGTCAGCGCGTTGAACAGGGTCGACTTGCCGACGTTCGGCAGGCCGACGATGCCGCATTTGATGCCCATGTCTGGAATCCGTGAATGGAGAATCGGGAATGGGGAATGGGGAAGCAAAGCTCCCGATTCCCCATTCCCCATTCCCTATTCCCTCGGCGTATGCAACCGCGTCATCGCATCCATGAAATTGCCGGCCACCGCCAGTGGCAGCACGTCCAGGGCGTCGTCGATGGCCCGCGCGATCAGGGCCTCGTCGTCCTTGCCCGGCTTGCCCAGCACCCAGCTGGTCACCCGGTCCTTGTGGCCGGGATGGCCGATGCCGATGCGCAGGCGGTGGAACTTGCCATGGCCCAGGTGCTGGATGGTGTCGCGCAGCCCGTTCTGGCCGCCATGGCCGCCATCGAACTTCAGCCTGGCCACACCGGGCGCCAGATCCAGCTCATCATGCGCCAGCAGCGCCTCTTCCGGGGCGATCTTCCAGAACCGCAGCGCCGCCGCGACCGACTTGCCGCTCAGGTTCATGTAGGTGGCCGGCTTCAGCAGCCACACCGGCTGCCCGGCCACGACGACCTTGGCGGTCTCGCCGAACAGCTTGCTGTCCAGGCCGAAGCGCTCACCCTGCCGTTCCGCCAGGGCGTCGACAAAATGGAACCCGGCGTTATGCCGGGTTCGGGCATGTTCGGCACCGGGATTACCCAGTCCGACGATGAGGCGCAGGCCTGCCATGGGACGCATCGCGCACCCTCGCCCGCCGGAGCGGGCGAAGGCTCACGCGATTACTTGTCGTCCTTCTTGGCGACCTTGGCCGCCGGCACTTCGGCCGACTCCGCCGGAGCTTCCTCGGCCTCTTCCTTGCCGTGCTTGGCGATCACGACGGCGACGTCGTGTTCCTTGCCCAGCTTCAGCTCGGGAATCACCACACCGGCCGGCAGCTTGATGTCGGACAGGTGGACCACCGCGCCGATGGCCAGGTCGGCCAGGTCGATCTCGATGAACTCCGGCAGGTCCTTCGGCAGGCACTCGACGACGACTTCGTTCAGCTCGTGGGTGACCACGACCTCGGCGGACTTGCCGGCCGGCGACTTGTCCTCGTTGAGGAAGTGCAGCGGCACCGCGGTGCGCAGCGTCTCGTTCTCGTTCACGCGCTGGAAGTCCAGGTGCATGATCTGCTGCTTGAACGGGTGGCGCTGCATGTCACGCAGCAGCACCTTCTGGATGTCGCCATTGAGGCTCAGGTCCAGGATGGACGAGTAGAACCAGTCGTTCTGGCTGGCGAGCCAGACCTCGTTGTGGTTCAGCTGGATGCTGACCGGATTGAGTTCGCCACCGTAGACGATGGCGGGCACCTGGCCGGCGTGACGGAGGCGGCGGCTCGCACCCTTACCCTCGTCCTCGCGGCGCTGCACCTTGATTTCATGCGTGTTTGCCATGTTTCTTCACTACCCAGGTTGTTGGATCGCCTTGGGCGATCCGATGAAGGCTCATCCGCGACCAGATGAACCCGGAAAGCCACGCCCCGATGAGCCGGCGCGCGGCGGAGACTCAATCCACGTACAGCGAACTGACCGATTCGCCGAAGGCGATGCGGCGGATCGTTTCCGCCAGCAGTTCCGCCACCGACAGCTGGCGGATCTTGCTGCAGCCCTGCGCCTGCGGCGAGAGCGGGATGGTGTCGGTGACGACGAGTTCGTCGAGCACCGAGTTGTTCAGGTTGTCCACCGCCGGGCCCGAGAGCACGGGATGGGTGCAGTACGCCGCCACCTTGTTGGCGCCGTGCTGCTTCAGCGCCGCCGCCGCGGCGCAGAGGGTGCCGGCGGTGTCGACGATGTCGTCCACCAGCACGCAGTCCTTGCCTTCCACGTCGCCGATGATGTTCATCACCGTGGCCACGTTGGCGCGCGGGCGGCGCTTGTCGATGATCGCCAGGTCGGCGTCGTCCAGGCGCTTGGCGACCGCGCGGGCACGCACCACGCCGCCGACGTCGGGCGACACGACCAGCAGGTTCTCCGTGCCGTAGGCGCGCCAGATGTCGGCCAGCAGCAGCGGGGAGGCGTACACGTTGTCCACCGGGATGTCGAAGAAGCCCTGGATCTGGTCCGCATGCAGGTCGACCGTCAGCACGCGGTCGGCGCTCACCGCGCCGAACATCTTCGCCGCCACCTTCGCCGTGATCGGCACGCGCGAGGAGCGCATGCGGCGATCCTGGCGGGCGTAGCCGAAGTACGGCACCACCGCGGTGACGCTGCTGGCCGATGCGCGCTTCAGCGCGTCGATCAGCACCAGCAGTTCCACCAGGTTCTCGGCGCTCGGCGCGCAGGTCGGCTGCACGACGAACACTTCCTGCCGGCGGACGTTCTCCTGGATCTCCACCTGCACTTCGCCATCGGAGAACCGGGACACCAGCGCCTTGCCGGGACGCACGCCCAGTTCGCGGCAGATGCTGTTGGCCAACGGCTTGTTGGCGTTGCCGGAGAACACAAGCAGGTTACGTTCGTCTTGCATGGGTCGTCTCGGCGGATGCGGCTGGACTGGATTGGCAGGGGCGGAAGGATTCGAACCTACGAATGCCGGGATCAAAACCCGGTGCCTTAACCACTTGGCGACGCCCCTTCATTGCGACCGACGATCCGGCGCGTCGTCCCATCGGGAACGCATGCCGTCTCTTCGACCTCCGACAGCCCGCTCGCGCGATCCGTCAGTCCGTTCCGAGCGCATCCAGCAGCGGCGAGTACGCGGCGCCTGCGGCGACCCAGGCGGTCACGCCGGGAAGCTGCCGGTCCATCGCGACGGACAACGCGCGCTCGGCGGATTCGCGATCGGCGAATTCGACGAAACACACGCTGCCCGAACCGGTCAGACGCGGCGTACCGACACTGCGCAGCGCGTCGAACACGGCCTCGACGGCGGGTTCGTGGCGACGCAGGACCGGCTCGAACGCGTTGCCGAGCGCCTGCCCCTGCAGGAATGGGTCCGAAACGAAGTCGGGCATTGTCGCGGCTGGGGCATTTCGCGTCAATTCAGGGGCTTGGAACAGGGCCGCGGTCGCAGCGTGCACGCCCGGCGCGACCAGCAGATACCAGGCCGGCGGCAGGTCGATCGGGGTCAGGCGTTCGCCCAATCCCTCGGCCCAGGCATTGCGGCCGCATACGAACACCGGCACGTCTGCGCCCAGCCGAAGGCCGAGCCCGGCCAGGGCGTCGACGCCCAGGCCGCAGCCCCAGAGCCGGTCGAGCGCACGCAGCACGGTGGCGGCATCGCTGGAACCGCCGCCCAGTCCGCCGCCGGCGGGAATGCGCTTTTCGACCGCGATATCGACACCTAGGCCGACGTTGACCGTCGTTTGCAGCAATCTGGCCGCGCGCACGGTCAGGTCGTCGTTCTCCGCGACTCCCGGGACGGACGGGCCGTGACGCACGATCCGGCCATCGTCGCGCACCCGCAGGCGCAGGGTGTCGCCCCAGTCCAGCAGGCGGAAGGCGGTCTGCAGGTCGTGATAACCGTCGGCCCGACGACCGACGATGCGCAGAAACAGATTCAGCTTGGCCGGGGCCGGCCACGAGGACCAACCGTCCACGGATCGGCCCTCGTCGACCGACGGCGCATTCATGGCAGCGCATTCATGGCGAGACACTCATCGCGACGCACTCATGGGGTGGCGAAGGTCCAGTCCTCGATCGCCAGCCGGACCCGGGCGTCGCCGGCCTCGGCCTCGATCTTCGCCGGCAGATCCGGCTGACCGACCGGGCCGGGGCGCCATTCGAGGTAGCGCACGGTCCAGCCGGACTGACGGAGCTCCGCGATCCGGCCTTCGGCGTCGTACACCACCGATTCCACCGGAACGTCGGCCGCCGGCGCGCCGCGCACCCAAGTGCCGAGCTGCCGCAGCGGCACCCGCCAACCGGTGGTCCGGCTCAACAGATCTTCCGCGATGGCGCCTTCGCGCGGCCCGCCGTCGAGACCCTCGATCCGCCCGGCCCCGGACTGGAGATCGCCGCTGAGACGCCAGCTCTGGCGGGTGACCGGCGCGCTGAGCGCGATGCCGTAACGATGCCGATCGCGCTGTTCCCATTCGATCCGCCCGCTGCCGCCCTTGTCGCCCCGGCTGATCGCGGCGCGGCCCGAGAACGACCAGGTCTCGTACAGCGCCAGCCATTCGCTGCGCGCGCGCTGGCGCTCGGCCAGCGTCTCCGCCGGAAGCGGTAACGCGGTGCGGGTGGGCACAGTCGTCGCGCAACCGGCGAGCGCGCCGACGACCAATGCGAGCGCCAGCGTCCTCAGGCTCATGTCGCGGGCTTCGCGGGCAGCGGCGGCAGAACCACGCCGGTGTTCTCGATCGCGCGCTTCAGCGAGCGGTTCTCGGGGTCGATCCTGCGCGACTCTTCGAAGAATTTCAGGGCTTCGTCCTTTTGCCCCATCACCCAGAGCACTTCGGCGACATGCGCGGCGATCTCCGCGTCCTTCTGTTTGGTGTAGGCGCGGCGCAGTTCGGTCAGAGCTTCTTCCCTGCGTCCGAGCCGATAGAGCACCCAGCCGTAGCTGTCGATGATCGCGGCGCTGTCGGGCTGCGCGGCGATGGCGCGGGAGATCAGCTCCAGCGCTTCGCGATAGCGGTCGGTGCGGTCGGCCAGGGTGTAGCCCAGCGCGTTGAGCGCGTTCACGTCGTCGGCGTCGGTGGCGAGGATCGTGCGGAAATCGGCCTCGGCGCGCGCGATGTCGTCGCGGCGCTCCCACATCAGTGCGCGGGCGTAAAGCAGTTGCACGTCATCGGGGAACGCGGCCAGCCCGCGGGCGAAACTGTCCAGTTCCGCATCGAGCCTGCCGTCGTCCTTGTGCAGCTCGGCTTCGAGCAGATAGGCGTCGCGCCGGGTCTCGTCCTCGGCGTCGGCATCGGCCTGCAATTCGCGCAACCGGGCGAAAGCGTCCTCGCCGCGCTTGAGCTTGTGCAGCACCGTCGCGGCGCGCAACCGCGCCTGCCAGCGCTGCGGGCCGCCGGGGACGCTGGCGTACCACTCCAGCGCCTCGTCGTAGCGTTCGATGAATTCGGCGATCTGGCCCAGCAGCAGGCGGCGCTGCGGGTCCGGCGCCGCGGAATCGCGCTTCAGCTCGTCGTAGACGCGACCGACGCCGGGCTTGTCGTCGGCCTGGGCGAGATACGCCGCGCGCAGAGTGTAACTGCGCTCGTTCTGCGGGCCGCGCGCGATGACCTCCGCGGCGCGCGCGTGATCGCCCAGTTCGCTGTACTCGCCGGCGACGGCGTAAGCCAACTCCGGGGAGGCCTTCGGCGATTCCAGCAGGCCCGCGAGCACCTTGCGGGCCTCATCGCTTTTGCCGGCTTCGCGCAACTGGCTGGCATGCAGCAGCGCCACCGCGGGCTCGTCGGGAAACTTCACCACCACGCGCTCGACGATCCGTTCGGCGAGATCGTTGCGCTGCAACTGCTGCGAGAACTCGCCGAAGGCCAGCCAGGCGGTGAGTTCGTCGGGAATCGAATCGATCAGGCGACCGAGCAGGCGGCCGGTGAGCTTCGGATCGCCGGAGCCGGCGTCGAGCGCCAGCAGCGCGTAACGCCAGCCGTCCTTGTCCGGGGCCTTGCCGCGTTCGCCGCGCATGAGGATCTGCAGCTCGCGGAAGGCGGCGCGCTCGTCCTTGCGGCGAAGCGCCAGGGTCGCCTCGGCGCTGCGCATCACCGCGGAACGTTCGGCGCTGGCGCGCCAGAGTTTCAGCGCGGCGGCGGCGCTGGCATCGTCCTTCGCCAGCAGCGCGATGCGGGTGGCGCGCTCGGCCAGCACCGCGTCGCCCCGGGCCGCACGTGCGGCTTCGAGATACCAGCGCGCGGCCTCGTCGAGTTTGCCGGCCTGCAGCGCGTATTCGCCGGCCATCGTCGGCGCGAGCGGATCGGCAGCGGATGCGCCGGCGAGGGACGCATCGGCCGCAGGCGGATCGGCGGCGAATGCGGCGGCCGCCGCGAGCGACAGCGCCAATCCGAGGAACCGCGAAGCCCGGCGTCCGCGCCGGGAAATGGAGAACGGGGATGCGGGCATCGGCAGGATGGGCCGTAAACTATGCGGAATCGCCAGCTTACCCGAACCGCCTGAACGGACCCGTCCCGGTCGTCACCCCCGCATGTCGCATCTCATCGCTCTCGGCATCAACCACCAGACCGCGCCGGTCGCCCTGCGCGAGCGCGTGGCGTTCTCGGACGATGCCCTGCCGGCCACGCTGGCCGCGCTGCGCGGCCTGCCCGGGGTCGAGGAAGTGGCGCTGCTGTCCACCTGCAACCGCACCGAGATCTACGCGCTGACCGGCGGCGACGGCGACGCCCTGGCCGACTGGCTGGCCGCACACCCGCAGGACGGCGGCGCGGCGGGCGGCGGGCGGTCGCCGCTGGCCCTGCACGACTATCTCTACCAGCATCGCGACGACGCCGCCGTCCGGCATCTGTTCCGCGTATCCACCGGCCTGGATTCGCTGGTGCTGGGCGAGCCGCAGATCCTCGGCCAGGTGAAGCAGGCCTGGGCGGCCGCGCGCACCGCCGGCACCCTGGGCAATCGTCTCGACCGCCTGTTCCAGCACGCGTTCGTCACCGCCAAGCGCGCGCGCACCGATACCCGCATCGGCGCCAATCCGGTCTCGGTGGCGTCGGCCGCGGTGCGCATGGCCGAAGGCACCTTCGCCCGGCCATCGGACAGCACGATCCTGCTGATCGGCGCCGGCGAGACCATCGAACTCACCGCGCGCCATCTGGTGCAGGCGAAGGCCAAGCGGCTGCTGTTCGCCAACCGCACCCTCGCCCACGCACAGGAGCTGGCCAGCCGCCACGGCGGCGTGGCGCTGCCGTTGGCCGAGCTGGAGCGTCATCTCGGCGAGGCCGACATCGTGTTCTCCGCCACCGCGGCGCGCGATCCGATCCTGCACCGCGCACAGGTCGCGGCGGCGCTGAAGAAGCGCCGGCACCGGCCGATGCTGCTGCTGGATCTGGCCGTGCCGCGCGATATCGCCGCGGACGTGGCCGAACTGGAAGACGTGTTCCTCTACACGGTCGACGATCTCGAACGGGTCATCGAAGAGAACCGCCGCAGCCGCCGCGAAGCCGCGGACGCCGCGGAGGCCATCGTCGAACTGCAGGTGTCGCGCTTCGTCGAAACCCTGCAGGCCAGCGCCCACAACGGTTCGCTGAAACGGCTGCGGGCGCACGGCGAAGCCGCGCGCGACGAATCGCTGGCCAGGGCGCAGCAGATGCTCTCCGCCGGCCACGACCCCGCGGACGTGCTGAACCAACTCGCGCACAGCCTGACCAACCGCCTGTTGCACGCGCCCACCGCGGCGCTGCGCGAGGCCGCGCTCAACGGCGATGTCGACATCGTCCGCGCGGCGGAAAAACTCTTCCCGCATCATCCCCACCAAAGCCGCCCTGCCCACAGCCGTCTGGCCGATGCGGTCGAGCGCGGACTGCATCCCGAACCCGACGCCGCCCACGATGACGCCGACCCTGCGCCGCAAGCTTGAAGCGCTGGCCGAGCGCCGCGAGGAAATCGAACGCCTGCTCGCCGACCCGGCGACGGTCGACGATGCCGCGCGCTACCGCGCGCTGATGCGCGAATTCTCGCAGCTCGAACCCATCGCCAGCGGCCTCGCCGCGGAGCGCCGGGCCCGCGCCGACCTGGATGCCGCCGAAGCGATGCGCGACGACCCCGAACTGGCCGAACTGGCCGAGGAAGAAATCGCCGCGGCGCAGGCGCGCCTGATCGAACTCGACGCCGCGCTGATGGCGCAACTGGTGCCGAAGGACGCGCGCGACGACGGCGGCCTGTACCTCGAAGTGCGCGCCGGCACCGGCGGCGACGAAGCCGCGATCTTCGCCGGCGATCTGTTCCGCATGTATTCGCGCTACGCCGAGCGCCAGGGCTGGAAGGTCGAAGTGGAATCCGCCAATCCCGGGGAGCACGGCGGCTTCAGGGAAATCATCGCCCGCGTCGACGGCCGCGGCGCGTATTCGAAGCTCAAGTTCGAATCCGGCACCCATCGCGTGCAGCGCGTGCCCGAAACGGAATCGCAGGGCCGCATCCACACATCCGCCGCGACGGTCGCGATCATCGCCGAGGAGACCGGCGAGATCGAGATCGAGATCAACCCCGCCGACCTGCGGGTCGACACGTTCCGCTCCAGCGGCGCCGGCGGCCAGCACGTCAACAAGACCGACTCGGCGATCCGCATCACCCACGTTCCCAGCGGCGTGGTCGTCGAATCGCAGACCGAGCGCAGCCAGCACGCCAACCGCGACAAGGCGATGAAGCGGCTGAAGGCGATGCTGCTGGAAGCCGAAACCAGCCGCCGCGAAGCCGCGCAGGCGCAGGAGCGCAAGCTGCAGGTCGGCAGCGGCGACCGCAGTCAGCGCATCCGCACCTACAACTTTCCGCAGGGCCGGATCACCGATCACCGCGTCGAAGGCCTCACGCTCTACGACCTGCCGAACATCATGGAAGGCGGGATCGACGGTCTGATCGAACGCTTGGCGCGCGAGCATCAGGCGGACGAACTGGCGCGCCTGACCGCCGCGGGCTGATCGCAGGACACCGATCATCGCGGCCAGACGCGAGCGCGGAGAAGGCGCGCATCGCGCACGATGCATCGTGCGTCGCGCATCGTTCCAGGCCATCCGCATTCCGACGTCATGACGATTTCGTTGCCTGCGCGTTAAATCGCGGCATACGGGTCGCCATGCGCGTCGGCGTTCATCGTAGCGGCGGTCCAATGGCACCCCGTTACCACGAGAGCGTCGCCATGCAAGACATGACCCTGCAGTCTCCCGCCATTCAAGACCAGACCGCCCAGTTCGAGACGCTCCGCAAGCTCGTGCATGATCTGCAAATCGCGATGCTGAGCACGGTCGCCGCCGACGGCACGGTGATCTCGCGGCCGGTGCAGACGCTCGATTTCGACGCCGACGGCGTGCTCTGGTTCGCGACCGCCGCGGACAGCGACAAGGCCCAGGAGATTCGCCACAATCCGCACGTCGGCCTGAGCTATGCCGACCGTGGCGACAACAGTTACGTCTCGATTTCGGGCCCGGCGCGACTCGTCCGCGATCAGGCGCGCATCGACGCGCTGTGGTCGCCGGCGATGTCGATCTTCTTCCCGCACGGCAAGGACGATCCGAACCTGACCCTGGTGCGGGTGGAGATCGAGCGCGCGGAATACTGGAACGGGCCGGGCACGATCGTGGGCAAGATGCTCTATCTCGCGGCCGCGGCCATCACCGGCAATCCGGGCGTGATGAACGACAACGCGGTGATCGAGCCGAAAATGACGGTGTGAAGGTCGCGGCGCAGACCGGCCGGACGCCAATCAAACGCTGGAGCGGCCTCAGGCCGCCGCTTCGTCGAGACCGGAGCGGCGGCCTGAGGCCAGCTCTACCGATGGCGACGTCCCGAAGCGTTCACGCCGGGAATGGCTTTTTCCCGATGAAATCCACGGTCGTGATGCACAACTGCTCGGGTGTGAACCGTGCGAATTCCGGTGCGACGGTCATCGCCCGGAGTTGTTCCAGCCGCTGCGGGCGCACATGCGAGCTGTCGCGCACGATTTCGAAACCGGCGTCGCGTGCGGCATCGACGAACTGGTGCGCGCGAAGACGGTTCTGGTAGAGGAAGGCGTTGTTCCAGCGCGCCCATTGGCGCTCGCTGAAGCGCAGGTAATGCAGCTGATGCACCCCCGGATCGACGTAGGCGTAGTGGTCGCCGCAGTTCACCGAATGGAAGATCCAGCCGCCGGGGCGCAGCAGCCGGAGCGAGGCGCGGTGAATGCGTTCGATCGCGTCGGGCGGCACGTGTTCGAGCACGCTGTTGGAGAAGATCGCGTCGATCGAACCGTCCGGCAGCCCCGGATCGGCGGCGTCGCCCGGCGCACGGTATTCGATGACGCCGTCGCTGATCGTCGCCGGGTCGTCGCTGCGCGTGGACGCGGCGCGCAGCCGCGCGTAGCGCGCTCCGGTTTCCGCCGGATCGACGCGACAGACCGACGCGAGCCGCGGCAGTTGTTCGCCCAGCATGTCGATGCACAGCCGCATCAGGTCCGGTTTGAGCAGACGGTTGAGATCGACGGTGTGTACGCGCGCGGCGCCGACCAGATGACAGGCCAGCGGCAGGGTCGGATACCAGCCGCTGCCGATTTCCATCAGCCGCGCGCCCGGCATCTCCAGGCCGGCATCGCGCAACTGTTTCACCATGCCTTCCCAGTCGTCGAGCTTCAGACCGATTTCGCGCCGGGGATCGCGCATGCCGCCGAAACGGCGCTGCATTCGGTAGTGGAGAGCATCGCCGCCGGGCAGCGCGCCCAGGGTTTTCTGCAGGAGTCCCTTGATTCGCCAATGCATGATGCGGAGCGGTCCGGTCGGTGTCGGGCGGGTTGCGGGTCAGTCGCCGGCGCCGGCCGAGCGGGCTTCGCGCAGTTGGCGGTCCAGCAGCATCGTCGACAGCACGCCGACGAAGGCCTGGTTGTCGGCGAAGCCGGTGGCCCGGCCGGCGCGGCATTTCTCGAACAGTCGGCCGACGGCGGCGGCATCGAACCAGCCCGCGGCGCGCAGGCTGGCTTCGCTCATCAGATCGGCGACATAGTCCAGCGGTTCGCCGTCGAAGAAGAAACTGCTGCTGTCCGGCGCGCGATACGGCTGCTTCGTGCGCTGGACGATGTCGTCCGGCAGCAGGTCGGCCAGCGCGCGGCGCAGCAGGTATTTCTCGGTCATGCCGCGGATCTTGAAACTCGGCGGCAGCCGGTTCGCGAATTCGATCACGCGATGGTCGAGATACGGAAAGCGGCCTTCGATCGAATTCGCCATCGCCACCCGGTCGCCCTGCGACGACAGCAGATAGCCGGCGAGCAGGGATTTGGCCTCGACATACTGGTCCTGGGCGAGCGGGCTCCAGTCGCGGATGTTCGGCGGCAGGGTGGCTTCGAACGCATCCATCGGGTCGAACGCGCCGATCTCCGCGCGCGCATCGGCCGACAGCAGTCCCAGCGCGCGCTGTGAGGTGATCCAGCGCGGCACGTGGGCGAAGATCGGGCGCCGCAGATGCTGCATGCCCTGGCCGAAGAAGGTCTGCGCGAACGCGGGGTTGCGTACCGGCGAATGGGGCAGATAAGCGTAGAGGCGTTCGAGCAGACGCGGGCGGAAGATCGATGCCGGTTGCCGCGCCCAGAAGCGGCGGATCTTCGCTTCCTTGAACAGATCGTAGCCGCCGAACACCTCGTCGGCGCCTTCGCCGGTGAGCACGACCTTGTAGCCGTGTTCGCGCACGCTGCCGGCCAGCAGCATCAGCGGCACCGGCGCGGTGCGCAGCACCGGCGTTTCGGTGTGGCGGATCAGCCGCGGAAAGGCCTCGCCGATGTCGCGGCGCGTGCAGCGCAACGTGGTGTGGTCGGTGCCGAGATGGCGCACCATCGCCATCTGATGCGCGCTTTCGTCGAATTCGCCATCCTCGAACGCGACCGAAAACGTGCGCACCGGCGTGTCGGTGAAACCGCGGATCATCGCGACGATGCCCGAGGAATCGAGGCCGCCGCTGAGATAGGCGCCCACCGGCACGTCGGCGCGCAGCTGCAGCCGCACCGCGTCGATCAGCAATTCGCGCAGCTCGGCGGCCGCGATGTCCACGGTCGACGGATAGCGTGCGGGCGCGGTCTCGGCGGCATCGGGAAAGGTCCAGTCCCAATAGCGGCGCAGGGTGTCGCGGCCGTCGTATTCGATGGTCAGCAGATGGCCCGGCGGCAGGCTTTCGATCCCGCGATACACGGTGTGCGGTTCGATCGGCGACCAGGTGGCGAAGGTCTCGGCGAGGCCGTGCGGATCCAGCGTCGCGCACTGCGGCAATACGGCGATCAGGGCCTTGGTTTCGGAGGCGAACCACAGCCGGCCGGCTTCGCGCGCGAGATACAGCGGGCGGATGCCGGCGCGGTCGCGGGCCAGCACCAGGCGGCGGCGCTCGCCGTCCCAGAGCGCGATCGCGAACTGGCCGTTGAGGCGCTCGACGAAGCGATCACCGTCGCGGTCGTAGAGATGCACGATCACTTCGGTGTCGGACTGCGTGTAGAAGACGCGGCCCTCCGCTTCGAGTTCGCGCCGCAATTCGACGTAGTTGAAGATCTCGCCGTTGAACACGGTCCAGACGGTGCCGCGCGGGTTGCGGATCGGCTGGTCGCCGGTGGCGAGGTCGATGATCGACAGCCGCGCATGGGCCAGACCGATGCCGTCTTCGGCGTGGAAGCCGTAACCGTCCGGGCCGCGATGGGCGAGGGTTTGGATCATCCGCCGCAGCAGCGGGCGCGCCGTGTCCGGGCGCACATCGGGCCCGCCGAATCCCGCGATTCCACACACGTGTCGTTCCCCTGTCCGCCGAGTCGCCATCGCACGCCCGGAAGTCGGGCCGCTGTCGCCTCAACGCGAAAAACGTCGCGATCCTGCCATGCGCGGACGATCCGTGCTGCGCCGCGATCAGCGCCGCGCGTATCCGTGCGCGGCCAGCGCTTCCTCGCAGGCGCGGAGCGTCTCCGCCGCGACCGCATCCCAGCCGCGGGAAAAGCGCCGCGAGAGTGCGGCCTCGTCCCAGTGCCGGTCCAGCGCCTGGCGCAGGCCTTCGGCGAGCGCGGCCGCATCGCGCGCCGGCACCAGCAGGCCGCAGTCTGCATCGACCACTTCCGGAATGCCGCCGACCGGCGTCGCCACCACCGGGCGGCCGCAGGCGAGCGCTTCGACCAGCACGTTCGGATGGCCTTCGGAATAACTCGGCAGGGTCACCAGATCGGCGGCCGCCATCCAGCGCGCGACCTCGTGCGGCCCCTGCGCGCCCGGCATCGTCACGCGCAGCGCGGGTTCGGCGGCGATACGGCTTTCCAGTTCGGCGCGCATCGGGCCATCGCCGACCAGCGCGATCCGCAATCGCGGCCGCTGCGGCGCCAGGGCCGCTGCGGCGTCGAGCAGCTCGCGCAGGCCTTTTTCAGGCACCAGCCGGCCGACGTAGACCACCCACTCGCCATCCGCGTCGAGGTCGAGCGCGACCCGCGCCGCCGCGCGGTCCTGCGGGTGGAAGAGCGCCGCGTCGCAGCCGTTCGGGATCGCGCGGATACGCGCGGGATCGGCGCCGTAGTCGCGCGCCGCCACCCGGCCGAGATCTTCGCTGACCACCAGGATGCGCTGCGCCGCGTGCAGTACCGGACGGGTGAGGCGCCTGCTCACCGCATCGCGCACGCGCAGATCGGAACCGCGCGCGCCGACCACCAGCGGCAGACCGGCGCGGCGCGCGGCGCGCATCGCGCCGAACGCATCGGGATACAGCCAGTACGACAGCACCACGTCGGGCGCGAATTCGCGCAGCGGCGCATGCAGGGCGCGTCCGCAGAGCCAGCCGTTGAAGGGCCGGCTCACCAGCGGCAGCGCCGGATAATCCGGATAGCGCACGTCGCAGCCGGGCACCGCGTGCGACGGGTCCGGCGCGCGGAACAGATAGCTGCGCGGGGCGGCCCACCGGCCCAGGGCATGGCGCGGGTAGGTGGCGATCGGGCTCAACACCCGCACGTCCGCGAGTTGCGACAGCGCGCGGACGGTCTGGTGGATCGGCCGGCCGCGGTTGGGTTCGCCCGCGATCGGAAATTGCGAGGTGACGATCAGCAGGCGCATGCGGTGCTCGCGTCGCCCCGGCACGCGCGGAGGCCTGATGCCCAGCGTAGTGTCCTGTAGAGGCGCCGGATCTCGTTGGTCATGCGGGGTTTCTCGCCATTGCGTATCGGAGGGGATGCGTGCAGCAGGGCAGTACGGCGGATGCGACGATCGCGACGGTGGGATCGGCGGAAGACGCGGATCGGGGCATCGTGGATCGCAGCATCGCAGGTGCGAACGCCGGCGCGTCTTCGCGCGTGGGCGAACTCGATGCCCTGCGCGGACTGGCCGCGCTCGGCGTGGTCCTGTTCCATTACACCACGTTCTATCAGCAGGAACAGGGCCATCTGCAGCCGCTCGGCTTCGGCTTTCCCGCCGGCAATTACGGCGTGCATCTGTTCTTCCTCATCAGCGGTTTCGTGATCTTCATGACCCTGGAGCGCACCCGCACCGCGATGGATTTCGTGGTGTCGCGTTTCTCGCGCCTGTTTCCCGCCTACTGGGCGGCGCTGGCGATCACCGCGGCGACGGTCCATGTCATCGGTCTGCCCGGTCAGCGCATCGGCACCGACGATCTGTTCGCCAACCTCACGATGCTGCAGGAAATCCTCGGTTTCGATCATCTCGATGGCTCGTACTGGACGCTGCAGGTCGAACTGTTCTTCTACGCGCAGATGCTGTTCTGGTGCATGCTCGGACAGCTGCGGCGCATCCATTGGATGATCGCGTTCTGGCTGGCGATGACCGTGGTTTACGCGCTCACCGAAAAGAACCACGTGCATTTTTCCTACACCCTGCGCGAAGCGATGATCCTGCGCCACATCCCGTTCTTCGCGATCGGCATCCTGTTCTACCGATTGCACGCGCGCGCGGGCGACGCGCGCCTCGACATCGCGCTGATCCTGCTGGCGCTGATTGCGATCGGCGTGAGTTGCGCGCCCGAGTATCTGGTCGCCGGGGTGGTCTGCTGCGCGATCTTCGCGCTGTTCCTCGCCGGCGCGCTGCGCTGGCTGCGCGCGGCGCCCTTCGTGTTCCTCGGCGGGATTTCCTATTCGCTGTACCTGCTGCATCAGGCGATCGGGTTCGTCGCGATCCATCGTCTCGAAGCCGCCGGCGTGCCGAGCGTCGTCGCGGTGGCGCTGACGGTCGGCATCGCCCTGGCGCTGGCGACGGCGCTGTCGCGCTGGGTCGAACGCCCGGCGATGCGCGCCCTGCGCGAGGCCTGGCGACGACGCCGCATGGCGCGATGAGGCCGAACGGGGTATGTCCCTGCAGCGGCGATCATCGGCGCCACGACACCGCGTTACCGCGATTCGCCGAAGGTGATGTCCAAACCCCTGCGCACACCGATGCGCGGGGTCCAGCCGAGCACGTCGCGCGCCGCGGTGGTGTCGAAGTTCGTCAGCGGCCGCAGCGAGCGCACGCGGTAGCGGGTCAGCGGCACATCGCGCTTCAGCGCCTTGCCCAGCAGTTCGACGCCGATCGCGAGGCACAGGAACACCCACTGCGGCACCCACAGCGTGTTCGGCGTCATGCCGGGCCTGCGTTTGCAGTGACGCAGGTAGGTGGTGCGGTCGACCGAATCGGCATCGACCAGATTGAACGTGCGGCCCAGCGCCTGCGGCGAGTCCACGGCCTGCAGCAGCGCGTCGACCACGTCGTCGCGATAGACCAGCGGCAACGTCTGCGCACCGCTGCCGATCGCGATCCAGCGTCCGGCCAGCGCGATGGTGCCGTTGGGCGTGACCTGTTCCGCGCCGGGGCCGAAGATCTGGCCCGGGCGCAGGATCGTCGCCGGCAGGCGTTCCTTCGAGATCGCGTCGGCGACCATGCGTTCGGCGGTCAGCTTGGTCCGGGTGTAGGCGCCGCGCAGCTGCGGGTGCGGTTCGAAACGATAGTCCTCGGTCAACACCTCGCCGTCGCGGCGGCCGGCGTGGTCGAACACGCTCATCGAACTGACGTGGACCAGCCGCGGGCTCGAATGCTTTCTGCAGGCGTCGAGCACGTTGCGCGTGCCCCAGACCGTGCCGGCCTCGAAATCGCGCGGGCTGCCGCGCATCGCGGCGCCGACGTGATACACGATGCCGGCACCGGCCACCGCGTGATCGACGATCCGCGGGTCGCCGAGATCGCCGATCACGGTCTGGATGCCGGCGTCGTCGCGGAACGCCGCCACCGGGCGGCGCACCAGCACGCGAACGGTCTTGCCTCTGGCGCGCAGTGCGGCGACCAGCGCGCGGCCGAGGAAACCGGCGGCACCGGTGACCAGCGCATCGGCCGGCGGCAGGGCCGCGTAACGTGCTTCGAGTTGCTGCAGGCGCAGGCGATCGGGTTCGACGCACAGCGGATCCAGCAGCCGCGCGATGCGCAGGCCGTCCTCGCCGGTGAACGGCGGCGTTTCGCCGTGCAAGATGGCCCGCGCGAACGCGACGGCGCCGGTCCGGATGCCCGGCGACGGTTTCAGCCGGCCGCTGGCGAAGCGCAGCACGTTGATCGGGATGCGGAACACATCCTTCGCCGCGCCGAAGAAGGCGTTGAGCAAAATGCCGATGAATTTCGGCCCCGGCAGGGTGCGATGGATGCGGCAGACCTGGGTGAAGCGATCGACTTCGATCGTACCGCGCGTGCCGCGCACGAACAGCCGGTTCTCCATGGGCCGCGCGTTCCACGACAACAGCAGCCGGCCGACGCCGCGCGCGGTCTGCGCCTGCGCCTGCCATTCGTCGAAGCCGAGGTTCGGATCGCCGCCACGCGACTGGAAGCGCACTTCGGCCTGCGCGATCGGGCCCAGGAACGCTTCGATCGTGTAGAAACCATGCACGCCCAGATCGCGGAACGGATACGAGCCCTGTTTCACCTGGCCGGGCAGCGGACCGCCGGCATAGGGCGGATATTCGGAATTGCGGACGATGTCGACCGACAGCACATCGCCGATATCGCCGTTGTTCGCGGCCTCCAACGCGCGCATCAGCACCGGGTCGAACAGATCGGAGTGATTGACGCCGAGCGTCAGCCCGGTGGCCTTCGCCTTCGCCAGCATCGCTTCGCAGTCCGCGGCGCTGTCGGCCATCGGCTTTTCGACCAGCACGTGGCAGCCCATGTCCATCGCCTGGATCGCGAGCGCGGCGTGCGAGGCCGGCGGCGTCAAGACGTAAACGACGTTCGGCGCGGTGTCGGCGAGATCGATCAGCGTCGCCGCGATTTTCGGCAGCAGCCCGAAGCGTTTCGCCAGCGACTCGGCGGCGGCGATGTCGCTGTCGCACAGACCGACCACGTCGACGAAATCCAACTGCGACAGCGCGGCGAGATGGTGGGTGGCGACGTAGCCGGCGCCGACGACGGCGACGCGGAGTGTGCGGGGAGCGGAAACGGTCATGAATCGGCTGCTGGAGGAGAATGCCTGGGGAGCCGCGCCGCGACTTCGACCAGGACCGCGTCGACGCGCGCGTCCCAGGTCTGGTCGGCGACCGCGGCGATGCGCGCTTCGGCGGCGCCGGGCGCATGGTCGAGCACTGCGGCGTCGAGGGCTGCGAGGAAGCCGTCGCGGTCGTCCACCAGTCGCACCCACTGCGAGAACTTCTCGATCTCGGGATTGCGCACGCTGACCACCGCCTTGCCCGCGGCGAGATATTCGCGCAGCTTCAGCGGATTGGCGTTGGCGACCTGGCGGTTGAGGCGATAGGGAATGATCGCGGCATCGAACGCTTTCGACCACGACGGCAGCGACGCGTAGGGCTGCGCGCCGGCGAGGATCACGTTCGGCAATGCGCGCAGGCCGTCGATCGGCACATGGGCATGACCGACCAGCAGGAAGCGCCACTGCGGCCGCTGCCGCGCCAGCCATTCGATCAACGGCACGTCGATCCACGCGTGGATCGAGCCGATGTAGCCCACGATCGGGCGCGGCAGATCGCGCGCCAGCGCCGGAACCTCGGTCGCCGGATGCTGCGCCTGCGCGAACAGACCGACATCGACGCCATGCGGCGAAAACACCGTGTTGTCCGGATTGAGCGCGCGTTTGGCGTCCAGCAGCGCGGGCGGCGCCACGCACAGCAGATCGGCGCGCCGACTCAGCGCGTCGTCGCGCTGCGCGATCAGCGCGGCGTCCACGCCGGGATGCGCGGCGTAATCGTCGATGCAGTAGTAGACGACGAGGTCTTCGTCGAGCCTGCCGGCATGCACGCCCGGATGCGGCACCACGAACCACGAGATGCGTTTTCGGATGCCGGCCCGGCGCAGCGCGCGGCGCACCGCCCAGCGGCCGAACAGGCGGTTGAAGGCGTCCACGCCCGGCAGGCGTCGGAACGGCAACTGCGGCACGGTGCAGTGCCAGAGGCCATCGGCGACGCGACGCGGTCGTCCGAACGCGGCCAACAGTTTGCGCAGCGCGCGTTTGAGGTCGCGGCCCGATGCGTTCGGTGCGCGCATGCCAGGCGAATCGACATAGAGCACCGGCATGCGCCGCGCCAGCCGGATCGCGACATGATGGCTGCTGGTGCGGTTCTCGGCGAACCAGTCGTTGCCGAAATAGACGATGCCGTAGCCCTGCAGCGCGGACGACTCAGTCATCGCGCCACCATGCGATCAGCCAGGCGGTGCCGCCGTGATGGATCCAGTCTTTTTGCAGGCCAGGAATACCGTCGAGATGCGGACCGATCCGGCCGCAGGCCGGTGCGAAGAAGGTGATCAGGCCATTGCGGCCGAGATGACGCATCCGCGCGATCGTCTTCTCCGGTTCGCTGAGGTAATAGAGCACTTCGCAGGCGGTGACCAGATCGAAACGATGGCGCGCATCGCCCCACGGCTGGCCGAAGACATCGGTGGCTTCGAACTGCGCCTGCGGCAGGCGTCTGCGCGCGCGCGCCACCGCCTGCGCGCTCACGTCGACGCCGTATTGCGCGTCGCTGAGCCGGGCGAGATATTCGGTCTGATGACCTTCGCCGCAGCCGAGTTCGAGCACCGAGCCGACCCGGCCGAAGGCGCGTTCGATCACCGCGTTGGTGGCTTCGAAGCGCGCGCGTTCGAGTTCGGAGGCCATGTTCCAGGGGTCTTCGACCGTATAGGCCAGATCCAGGCGCTCGAAATTGTCGCTGCCGCCGACGCCGCGCAGCGCGTATTTCATCCACAGGCGGCGGCGCGCCTTGCGCAGCAGGGTGGTGGCTCGCGTGAACATGCGCGCTCCCGATCAATCGCAGCGCGTGTCGTCGGCGGGCGGCGCTTCGCGCCGCGCCGTGGCGGTCCGCAGCGGACGCAGCGGCGAGCTGTACCAGCCCGCGACCCGGTCGCAGCGGAAGTCGACCCAGGACGGGCCGTAGTGCCAGCGCAACGCATGCATGTCGATCGGTTCCCCCAGTGTTCGCCGCACCATGTCTTTGTCCATCCCGACCGCGAGCGCGTCGGGGCGGGCGGCATTCGCGGCATCGCCCGCGGCCCCCGCCGCGCCATCGATGTCGCCGTGTTCCGGCGCCGCGCGACTGCGGTCGACGAGTCGCCAGCCCAGCAGCACGACCGCGATCACGGCGATCGCGACGAAACAACGCGCAATCGTGCTCAAACCGGCCGCGTCTCGCGCGCGCTCGCCGAAGCCGCCCGCGTCGTGCGCGGCATCGGCCCGCTGCCAGCGGCGCTCCGTCGTCGTTGCGGGCGCGGCGTCCGTCGCGGCGATGCGCGTCGTTCCGGTCACCGGCGCGCCCGGCAGGCGACCGAAGCGCGCGTGGAAGGCCACCGCGGCGTCGTATCGCCGATTCAATTCCTGCAGGCGTCCGGTATCCTCCGCGCGCCCGCCCTGATCCGGATGCAGTTTCGACACGCGGCGCCGCCACGCGGCGCGCAGATCGGCGAACGTGCAGGTCGCATCGACGCCCAGTTCGCGATACAGCGCCATGAAGTCGTGCGCCATGAAGTCGTGCGTCGCGGAATCAGGCTTCGCGGCGCCATGCTTCGCGGCATGGTCGCTTGCGGAATCGTCGTGTCCGGTCATGCGCGCCCGCGCCCCCTGCGCCCCCTGCGCCCCTCGCGAGGCGCGCAGTGGACCGCGTTCGCCGTGCGAATGCAAGTCGGCGCGGCATCGTCCGGATGGGGCCGGAAAATGCGTTGTGCGAGAGGACATGGGGGATTCGATGAGCGGTGGGCAGGTGCAAGCGCAGAACGGTCGCGAACCGTCGGTCGGTCGTCGGCCGCGGCTGGCGCGCGCGCTGCGCCGCGTCGGCGCGCTGTCGCTGATCGGCCGCCTGCGCGCGGCGCTGCGTCGCGACGTGCGCATCCTCGCCTACCACCGCGTGCTCGAATCGGCGGTGCCCGACGGTTTCCGTTTCGACCCCGAACTGATCAGCGCGTCCGCCGAGGCGTTCCGCGCGCAGTTGGCCATCGTCCGCCGCGACTGCGCACCGCTGCGCTTCGACGAACTGCTGGCGCATCTGGACCAGGGCCGCGCGCTGCCGCGGCGCGCGGTGCTGATCACCTTCGACGACGGCTACGACGACAATTACCGCATCGCCTATCCGCTGCTGCGCGAGGCCTGTCTGTCGGCGATGTTCTTCGTCTCCACCGCGCACATCGATTCAGGACGCCCGTACGCCTACGACTGGCTGGTGCACATGCTGAGCATCGCGCCGGCGGATCGCGTGGTCGCGCCCGAGCTGGACATCGACTGGGCGCTGCCGGCGGACCTGCCGGGTCGGCGTGCGCTTGCCGGACGCATGCTCGACCGGATCAAGACGCTGCCGGCCACGGATCAGGAAGCGCTGATCGAGCGCCTGCAGCATGCGTGGGCGATGCCTGCGGAGGCCGGCCATCCCGATTGCCGACCGATGAGCTGGGCGCAGTTGCGCGAGATGCGCGCGGGCGGCATGGAAATCGGTTCGCACGGCGTCGGCCATCGGATGCTGGCGAAACTGCCGGCGGCGGAGATGCGCGCGGAGCTGGACGCGTCCAAGCGGAGCATCGAGCGCGAACTCGGCGCCGAGGCGATCGCGATGTCGTACCCGGTCGGCGGCCGCGATGCCTACGACGCCGAAGTGATGGCCGCGGTGCGCGAAAGCGGTTATCGCCTGGCCTGCACGTATCTGGCCGGAGCGGAGCCGCTGCACCCGGTGTCGCGCTACGCATTGCGGCGGATTCCGGTGGAGCGGCAGACCGACGACGACTGGTTCCGCGGCATGCTCGCGCTGCCCGAGGTGTTCTGCCATCCCTCGCGCGATCGGACCGGTTAGGCGCGCCATGTTCGTCGCGATGATCCTCTATCTGCTGCTGGTCCTGATCCGACCGCAGGATTACCCCGCGTTGGTCGAGAGCGGCGGCGTGGGGCTGCCGCTGCAGCCGCTGATGCTGATCGTGGCGGCCGGCTTCTGGATGCTGTCGCCGCGCAAGCGTTTCGATGCCCCGCAATATCCGGTGCTGCTGCTGTTCTTCGTCGTGCTGATGGTCTCGCACGTCTTCAACGGCTGGATCGGCGGTGCGCTGGAGCAGTTCGGGAAATTCGCGCCGGTGCTGCTGGCGTTCATGGTGTTCGCGAACGGGCTGGACCGGCGCTCGCGCATCCTGACGGTGATGGCGGTGTTCGCGCTGTCGGCGGCGGTACTGGCCATCCACGGCATCGAACAGCAGCAGACCGGCGTCGGCTGGACCGGCGTCGGGCTCTCGCAGGGCACGCGCATCCAGTACGTCGGCATCTTCAACGACCCCAACGACCTCGGCATGCTGTTCGTCGCCTGCGTGCCGATGGCGGTGTACCTCGGCAGCCGCGGCGGCTGGATGGGGTTGCGCCGGCTGTTCTGGACGGCGGTCGCGGGCACACTGATCTACGGCGTGTATCTCACCGACTCGCGCGGCTCGCTGCTGGCGCTGCTGGCGGTGATGGGCGTCTACATCTGGCAGCGCAGGGGCGTGTTCGTCGCCGGCCTGCTCGGCAGCATGGCCGTCGGCATGCTGCTGGCGCTGCCGTCGCGTTTCAACGAAATCGATGTCGAGGAAGCCTCGGCGCAGGGGCGCGTGGACTCCTGGTACGAAGGGCTGCAGATGTTCATCGGCCATCCGATCTTCGGCGTCGGCCCGGACATGTACTCCGAATACCACCCTTTGACCGCGCACAATTCCTACGTGCTCGTGCTGGCCGAGACCGGCATCGTCGGTTTCACGCTGTGGCTGGCGTTCGTGCTTTATTGCTTCCGGATGATGTGGGTCGGCTCGCGTCCGCTCGGCGAACTGGCCTGGGAAAGCACCCGTGCGCCCGCGGCCGACGGCGACGCCGAGCGTGCGCTGGCCGAACTGGATGCGCTGGAAGCCGGCATCGCCGAAGGCCGGGCGATCGCGATGACCCTGCTGCTGTCGCTGATCGGCTTCTTCGCCTGCGCGTTCTTCCTCAGCCGCAGCTATGTGATCGTGCTCTATCTGCTCGCCGCGCTGGTCGTGGCGCATTACGCCGACATGCGCCGCGAGGATCCGGCGCTGCCGCGCTTCGCGCTGACGCACGATCTGCTGCTGTGGCCGATCGTCGGCGTCGGCGGCGCGATCGGTCTCTACGCGATGGTCAAGGTTCTTCTGGTGATGCAATGACGCTGCGCGCGCGCACCCTCCGCAACACGCTGTTCTCGTCGGTGGCGATGTACACCGAGTTCGCGCTCGGCATGCTCACTTCGATCCTGATCGCGCGCCATCTCGGTCCCGAGGGTTTCGGCGCCTACAGCGCGGTCATCCTGCTGGTGGGCATGGGCGTGGCCGCGACCAACTCGGGCACCGCCAGCGCGGCGATCAAGTTCGTGGCCGAGCTGCGCGGCGGCGGTCGCGAAGCGCTGGTGCGGCCGCTGGTGGCCTATCTGCGCCGCGCCCAGCGCAGGTTCCTGCTGGCGGTACTCGCGCTCGGCGCGCTCGCGCTGTGGCTGGCCGGGCATCGGGTCGCGCCGAGCTTCCACCACGGCATGCTGTTCGCGTTCCTGGTGGTCGCGATCGGGCTGCGCGCGGGCTACATGTTCAACATCGGCGTCGCCAAGGGTCTGGAGGATTTCCGGATCAACGCGATGGTGGCGCTGTATTCCACGCCGCTGAATCTCGCGATGGTGGCGATGGTGATGTGGCTGGATCTGCCGGTGGAATGGCTGCTCGGCGTGTTCCTGCTCTCCAGCGTGATGTTCCACGCGATGTCGCTGGCGCAGCTGCGGCCGCTGCTGCCGCCGGGCGACAACGCGCCGGCGCTGCCGGCGGATCTGATCCCGCGGGTGCGCCGGCAGATGCTGTACAGCACGCTGATCGTGACGATCGGCTTCATCGTCGCCAGCGAGGTCGAGGTTCTCTTCCTCAACGCCTACGCCGATCCGCACGCGGCCGGCCAGTTCAAGGTCGGTTACCAGCTCGCCAGCGGCGCCGCGACCCTGGTGCCCGGCGTGTTCGGCGCGCTGCTGCTGCCGATGATGGCGAACGCGCTGAGCCAGGGACGCGAAGTGGCCGGGCATCGTTTCGCCGCGTCCACCGCCTATCTCATGCTGCTGGCCGCGCCGCTGGTCGCGTTCGGGATCGTGCTGTCCGATCCGCTGATCGATCTGCTGTACGGCACCGAGTACGAGGAGGCGTCGACGGTGTTCGCGGTCTGCCTCGCCGGCGCCGCGCTGATCGCCTCCGCGCAGGGCGCGTCGAGCCTGCTGATCAGCGCCGACCGCCAGCGCGCGGTGCTCGCGCTGATCATCGTCTGCGGCCTGCTGAAGCTCGGCTTCGACGCCTGGCTGATCCACATCGACGGTCTGCGCGGGGCGCTGATCGCCTATGCGGTGGTGGCCGCGGTGAACGTGATCGCCTACACGACGCTCGCGATCCGCGAGTGCGGCACAGTGCCGGACTGGGGCCGCCTCGCGCGCACGCTGCTCGCCAGCGCGCTCGCCGCGTCGCCGCTGCTGCTGGTGCACCATCATCTGCCCGCGCTCGCCGAGTTGCTGGTCGGCGCCGCGCTGGCCACGCTCTATCTGCCGATCACCCTGGCGCTGGGCTGCTGGACCCGCAACGACATCGCGCACATGCAGCAGTTGCATCAGCGCCTGCTGCGCGGGCGTCCGCGATTCGGCGCGCGCTTGCTCGACTGGGCCCATGCGCGCGCGCCGATGGCTTTGTCTTCGGCCACGGAGGGCGCATCGTGAGCGGTCTGTACGCATCGCTGTTCCGCAAGGTGCTGTATCCGGCCTACGAGTCCGGGCTGCGCCGACGCGGCACCCTGCGCCATCTGCGCGAGTACGAGCGCGACCAGTGGCGTTCCGCGGATGAACTCGACGCCCTGCAATGGCGCAAGCTGCAGGCGCTGATCGCGCACTGCTGGGACCATGTACCGTTCTATCGTGCGTTCTGGGGTGAGGCGGGCGTCGCGGCCGCCGCCGACATCCGCGACCGCGACGATTACGCGAAGCTGCCGCTGCTGACCAAACCGACGATCCGCGCCAATTTCGACGCGATGATCGCGCCGGCTTATCGCGACGCCCTGTATTTCAAGAGCACCGGCGGCTCCACCGGCGAGCCGCTGCGCTTCGGTTACACCCGCGAAAGCTACGAGCGCCGGATCGCGGTGATGTTCCGCGGCTACGGCTGGTCCGGCGCGCATCTCGGCCAGCGCACCGCGTATCTGTGGGGCGCACCGGTGGCGGCGCCGGCGGGGGTCGCGCTGTTCAAGGACCGGCTGTATCACGCCGCGTTCAACCGGCGCATGCTCAACGCGTTCGACATGGACGAGCGGCGCATGGCCGAATACGCCGATGCGCTCGACCGCTTTCGGCCCGAGACCATCGTCGCCTATGTCGGCCCGCTGGTGGCGCTGGCGCAGTGGATCGAACGCCACGGCCGCACGCCGCATCGTCCGCAGCGCATCCTCGGCGCCGCCGAAGCCCTGCATCCGCATCAGCGCGCGCTGCTGCAGCGGGTGTTCGGCGCGCCGGTCCACGATACCTACGGTTGTCGCGAATTCATGCTGATCGCGGCCGAGTGCGAGGCCCGCGACGGTCTGCACATGAACACCGATCATCTCCACGTCGAGTTCGCCGGCGGCCCGCAGGCCGAGGAACCGAGCGATCTGATCCTCACCGATCTGCACAACCACGGCATGCCGCTGATGCGTTACGTCAACGGCGATCTGGGCACGCCGGGCGCTGCGCGCTGCAGCTGCGGCCGCGGTCTGCCCCTGCTGGCGAAGGTCGACGGGCGCAGGCTCGACGCGCTGCGTCTGCGCGATGGCCGCCTGCTGCCGGGCGAATACATCGTCTACGTGTTCCTGCCCGTGACCGGCGTGAAGCAGTATCAGGTCGTGCAGAAGACGCTCGACACGCTGCAGGTGCGGCTGGTGCCGGATGTCGGTTACGACCCGTCGGTGCATGCGCTGATCGACGACGGCATCCGCAAGCTTGCCGGCGACGGCGTCGCGATCGAGTTCGAGACCGTGGATGCGATCGCGCTCACCGCCAGCGGCAAGCGCCGCGTCACCGTCTGCGAGCTGCCGGCATGAGTGCCGCCATGCCGCTGGAGATCGTGCACGTCGTCGAGAATCTCGAGCGCGGCGGCCTGGAGCGGATGGTGATCGATCTCGCGCTCGCGCAGCAGGCGGCCGGGCATCGCTGCCGCGTGGTCTGTCTGTTCGAGCCGGGCGCGCTCGCGGGCGAACTGACGTCGCAGGGCATCGCGGTGAATGCCTGCCGCAAGCGCGGCGGCGTCGACTTCGCCGCCGTGCGCGGCCTGCGCGCGCAGTTGCGCGCCGCACCGGCGACGGTGGTGCATACCCACAACGCCAACGCGCATTACCACGCGGTCGCGGCGACCCTCGGGTTGCGGCCGTCGCGGCTGATCAACACCCGCCACGGGATGGGCGCGGCGCGGCCGGGCAGCCGCGGCGAATGGCTCTACCGCCGCAGCATGGGCCGCACCGATCTGGTCGCGGCGGTGTGCGAGGCCGCGCGCGCGCGCTTCGCCGCCCAGGGCGTGCGCCCGCGCCGCGGACTGCTGTCGGTGCCGAACGGCATCCGCGTCGATGCGTTTTCCCCCGCCTGCGAGGACCGCCGCGTCTCGCTGCGGCGGGTGCTGGATCTGGCGCCGGGCACGCGGATCGTCGGCAGCGTCGGCCGGCTGAATCCGGTGAAGGACCAGGCGACCCTGCTGCGCGCGTTCGCGTCGCTGCACGCCGATTTGCCGGACACCGCGCTGGTGCTGGTCGGCGACGGCGCCTCGCGCGCGCCACTGCAGGCACTGGCATCGTCGCTCGGCATCGAGTCCGCCGTGCGCCTGCTCGGCGATCGCGACGATGTACGCCAACTGCTGCAGGGGTTCGACGTGTTCGCGCTGTCGTCGTTGAGCGAAGGCTATTCGATGGCGTTGCTGGAAGCCTGCGCCAGCGGCCTGCCGATCGTGGCCACCGATGTCGGCGGCAATCGCGAGATCGTGGTCGACGGCCGCAATGGCCTGCTGGTGCCGCCGTCGCGCGAAGCCGCGCTGGCCGACGCCATCGCCGCGCTGCTGCGCGATCCCGCGCGCGCCGTCGCCTTCGGTGCGGCCGGTCGCGAGTGGGCGCTGCGCGAGGCCTCGACCGCCACCATGGCCGCGCGCTACGACGCGCTGTATCGCGGACAGGCGGACACCGCATGAATCCCCGCCCGCGCAAATTGCAGGTGCTGCGCTGGTTGCCGGACCGTTGGGTGTTGACCCGCGGCGCGCGAAACCGCCGCGTGCTGCACCTGACCTTCGACGACGGGCCGCATCCCGCGCACACGCCGGCGCTGCTGGATCTGCTCGCCGCGCACGGCGCGCGCGCCACGTTCTTCCTGATCGGCCGCGAGGCCGAGCGTCATCCGGACCTGGTGCAGCGGATCCTGCGCGAGGGCCACACGCTCGGCAATCATTCGTGGAGCCATCCGCAGTTCGAGCGACTGGATCTGGCGGCGCAACGCGACGAGATCGAACGGACCGATCGATTGCTGCAGGGCTTCGACGGCCTGACGCGCCACGATTTCCGCCCGCCGCGCGGGGTGATGCCGCGGTCGATGGTGATCGATTGCATCCGCCGCGGCCGCAGGATCGCGTACTGGTCCTACGACAGTCTCGACTACAGCCAGCGCAGCGCCGATGAACTCATCGCCTCCGCGCATCGCCATCCGCCGCACGCGGGCGAGATCCTGCTGATGCACGACGACGGCGGACTGTCGCTGCGGCTGCTGGCGGCGATGCTGCCGGTGTGGGCGGGCGCGGGATTCACGTTCGAACCGCTGCGGGCGACATGAAGACATGCACAGGGGACAGGTCATGAATACGGAACACGGCGATCATCGGGATGGTCGTCCGCACGGTCGGAGGTACGCATGAATGTCGCACTCATCGCCGCGATGTCGGTGCTCGTACTGGGTCTCGCCGCCGTGGCCGTGGTCGCGCGCGACATGCGCAGGCGCAACATGCATCTGTGGCTGGGCGACTACCTGCGCCGCCGCGCGCCGGTGGCGACCGATCGGCCGGTCCATGTGATGTTCTGCTTCGTCGACCACTTCGAACCGATGTGGAAGGGCGCCGATCTCGAAACCCAGCGTCGCCGGGTCGATCGCTGGTGCGCGGAATACCGCGAGATGGCAGGCCGCCACCGCGACGCCGACGGCCGTCCGCCGCAGCACAGTTTCTTCTATCCGGAAGAGGAATACGCCGAGGAGCATCTCGACAAACTGGCGGCGCTCTGCAGCGACGGTTTCGGCGAGATCGAGGTGCATCTGCACCACGACAACGACACCGAACCGAATTTCCGCGCCTCGATCGGACGTTTCTGCAAGACCCTGCACGAAAAGCACGGCGCCTTGCCGCGCGACCCCGAAACCGGGCAGTTGCGCTTCGGTTTCATCCACGGCAACTGGTGTCTGGACAATTCGCGCGCCGACGGCCGCTGGTGCGGACTGAACAACGAACTGATCCTGCTGCGCGAACTCGGTTGCTACGCCGACTTCACCCTGCCGTCGGCGCCCAGCGACACCCAGACCGCCGCCGCCAACCGCATCTACTACGCCACCGACGATCCCAACGCGCCGAAGTCGCACGACCACGGCGACCCGGTGAAGGTCGGCGGCGGCACCCGCGGCGATCTGATGATCGTGCAGGGTCCACTGGGCCTGAACTGGCGCGAGCGCCGCCTGGGCGTGATGCCGCGGATCGAGAACGCCGACATCCGCAGGAACTGTCCGCCGACCGAGGCCCGGGTCGATCTGTGGGTGAAGACCGGCGTGCATGTCGAAGGCCGCCCGGACTGGATCTTCGTGAAGATCCACACCCACGGCACCCAGGAGCACGACATCGACACGCTGCTGGGCGCGCCGGTCGACGCGATGCATCGCTATCTCGAAAGCCGCTACAACGACGGCGTGCGTCACGTGCTGCACTACGTCACCGCGCGCGAGGCCTACAACATCATCAAGGCCGCCGAAGCCGGCGAGCATGGCGATCCGGGCCAGTACCGCGACTATCTGCTGCCGGCGCCGCGATCATCGTGGGTCGGCGGGCGCCGGGTCCGCCGCGCGTGAGCGACGCCTCGGCGAACGTCGGCGCCATCGCCGGGACGGCGAAAGTGAGTGCCATCGCCGCGACGGCGAAAGTAAGTGTCGTCATGCCGGCCTACAACGCCGCCGCCACGCTGCGGGCGTCGATGGATTCGGTCTTCGCGCAGACCCACACCGATGTCGAACTGCTGGTCGTCGACGACCGTTCGCGGGACGCGACCTGGGAGACGATCGAAGAGGCGGCCGCGCGCGAGCCGCGGCTGGTGCCGATCCGCATGCCGCGCAACGGCGGCGTCGCCGCCGCGCGCAACGCAGGCCTCGACGCCGCGACCGGCAGCCATATCGCCTTCCTCGACAGCGACGACCGCTGGCGGCCCGGGAAACTCGCGCTGCAGCTCGCGCACATGCGCGCGACCGGCGGCGCGATCAGTTACACCCCGTACCGGCGCTTCGGCGAAGACGGACGCACGCTGTCGCTGGTGCTGCCGCCGGCCGAGGTCGATTACGCCGGCATGCTCAAGAGCAATCGCATCGGCAACCTCACCGGCCTCTACGACCGTGCGCTCGGCGACGTGCGTTTCCGGCGCATCGGCCACGAGGATTACGTGTTCTGGCTGCAGATGGTCCGTCGCGCCGGTATCGCCCGCCGCGTGCCGACGACCGAGCCGTTGGCCGACTATCTCGTCCGCGGCGGCTCGCTGTCCGCGGACAAACGCAGGGCCGCGCGCTGGCAGTGGGACATCTATCGCAACGTCGAAGGTCTCGGCCGAATGCGCGCCGCGTGGTATTTCGCGCACTACGCGGCGATCGCGGTGGCGAAGCGACGCTAACGTCGTCGCCCTGCCGGCAGTACGAGTTCAGCAGTACGATTCATTCGCGCCGGTTACGGCTGCGCAGCGCCGCCGGTCGGCTGGATCCGCAGCAGCCTGCCGTCCGCATCGTCCACCAGCACGTAGATCGCACCGTCCGGGCCTTCGCGCACGTCGCGGATGCGCTGATGCCGATCGGTCAACAGACGCTCTTCATGCACGATGCGGTCGCCGTCGAGTTCCAGCCGGATCAGCGCGCTCTTCGCCAGCGCGCCGACGAAGAGATTCCCCTTCCACGCCGGAAAGGCCTTGCCGCTGTAGAACAGCATGCCGCTGACCGCGGGCGACACCGGCCAGACATGGTGCGGCGGCTGCATGCCGTCCGCGGCCTTCCCCACCGAACCCTTCACCGGCGAGCCGCTGTAATCGACACCGTGAGTGACGACCGGCCAACCATAATTGCGGCCGGGTTCGGGAATATTGAGCTCATCGCCGCCCATCGGCCCGTGCTCGCTGGTCCACAGCCTGCGCGTGACCGGATGCAGCGCCGCGCCCTGCATGTTGCGATGGCCGTAGGACCAGATTTCCGGGCGCGCGCCCTCGCGGCCGACGAAGGGATTGTCCTCCGGCACACTGCCGTCCGGACGGATGCGCACCAGCTTGCCCTGCAGCTTGTCCAGCGCCTGCGCCGCTTCGGCGACCCGGTTCTCGCCCTGGGCGACGAACAGGAACCCGTCGTCGTCGAACACCAGCCGCGAACCGACGTGGGTGCCGCTGGAGAGCTTCGGCTCCTGGCGATAGATCACGGCGACATCGCGCAGCGCATACCCCTGCCCCGCATCGCCTTCGAGACGCCCGCGGGCGACCGCGGTACCGGCCTTGTTGCCGCGCAGATTCGGCTCGGCGAACGACACGTAGACGAGACGATCCTTCGCGAAATCCGGCGACAGCACCACGTCGAGAAGACCCGCCTGGCCATCGACGAAGATCTCCGGCAGACCGGCGATCGGCGCCGAGACCGCGCCATCGGCACCGATCCTGCGCAGGCGGCCGGGGCGTTCGGTCACCAGCATCGCGCCATCGGGCAGGAACGCCAGCGCCCACGGGTGTTCGAGACCCGACACCACGTCCACCACCTCGAACGCAGTCCGTTCCGACGTCACCGCTTGCGGCACGGCATCCGCGACCGTACGCGGCGGTTCGGAAGGCGGCGCGGGCGGACTGCGGTCGCATGCGGTCAGCGCGGCGAGCAGCAACCACGGCAACGCACGCGAGATCAGCGGAGGGAGGCGCATGGGATGCACGAATTCACTGGAAGACAAGAGGCGCGGCGATGGATGACGGGTCCTGGGCATGCGCGGCCGGCAGTCGAGTAAAAGAGGGCAAGGCTATCCTACCCGGGGGTCGCCGGATCGGGATACGTCCGTCGCACCGGGAATGCAGACCGGCACCCGCCCCCACGCCGACACCACGCATCCGCTCCGCGGCGCCATCGCTTCGCCATGGCCGTCGTCGGGTCGTTATCGCGTTCAACGCTACGACACGGGGACACAGCATGCAGCCGCGGCAACGAATCAAGCAGTACATCCTGAAGAATTTCCTTTTCTCGGACGACGACGGCGCCATCGGCGACCAGGATTCCCTGGTCCGCGGCGGCATCCTCGATTCGACCGGCATCTACGAACTCATCATGTTCATCGAGGAAGAGTTCAAGTTCTCCATCGCAGCGGAAGAGATGACGCCGGACAATTTCGACACGCTCGAAACGATCGACGCCTTCATCGCGCGCAAACGCGCGGGCTGAAACGGCGCCATGTCGTCGGTTCCCGCCCGGGTCGCCGAAATCGCCGGACGCCATCCGGAGCGCATCGCGATCGTCGCCGACGATCGCCGCATCCGCTACGGCGAGTTCTGGAACGAGGTACGGCGCTTCGCGCGGGCACTGCGCGCGCGCGGCCTGCAGCCGGGCGAACGCGTCGCGATCCTGTTGCCGAACCGGATCGAAGCGGCGGTGGCCTGCTACGGCTGCTGGCTGGCCGGCGGCATCGCCGTTCCGCTGAACGTGCAGGCGCGGGCGCGCGATTTCCAGGCCTGGCTGCGCCACGCCGACGCGCGCCATGTCGTGCACGAGCGCAGTCATCACGACGTGGTGGAAGCCATTGCCATCGTGGATGAAGCTTCCATGATCGATGGAGCGGCCGTCGCCGACGGACCGACCGCACGTCCGCCGATACGACGCTGGCCGGTCGGCGTCGATCATCCGCTTTGCGCGCCCGCAGAAGGCGATGCGTTCGACGGCGATGCGCCCGGCGACGAGACCATCGACGACGACATCGAGCCGGGCCGCATCGCGGTGATCCTTTACACCTCGGGCACCACCGGCGCACCGAAAGGCGTCGCCCTCAGTCACGGCAATCTGTTCGCCAACGCCAGCGCGGTGATCGATTACCTGCGGCTGGACGCGGACGACAGCGTGCTGTCGATCCTGGCGTTCTATTACGCCTACGGCGCATCGGTGCTGCACACGCACCTGATGTCCGGCGCCAGCATCGTGCTGGCGCAGAACCTGCTGTTCCCGCACCTGCTGATGGACACCATCGTGCGCGAACGCATCACCGGCCTGTCCGGCGTGCCGTCGACCTACGCGCTGCTGCTGGAGCGGGTGAAGCTGGCGGATTACGATCTTTCGTCGCTGCGCTATCTCACGCAGGCCGGCGGGCCGATGAGCGCGGCGTTGACGCGGCGCCTGCGCGCGGCGCTGCCGGGCGCGCGCCTGTTCGTGATGTACGGACAGACCGAAGCCACCTCGCGCCTCACTTGGCTGCCGCCCGAACGCCTCGACGAAAAACTCGGCTCCGTCGGCATCCCGGTGAACGGCGTGTCGCTGCGGATCGCGCGCGAGGACGGCGCCGATGCCGCGCACGGCGAAGTCGGCGAAGTCCACGTGCGCGGCGCCAACGTGATGCGCGGCTACTGGAACAACCCCGACGCCACCGCAGCGGTGCTGCACGACGGCTGGCTGCGCACCGGCGACATGGGCCATCTCGACGGCGACGGGTATCTCTGGCTCGTGGGCCGGCGCAGCGACATGATCAAGACCGGCGCGCATCGCGTGCATCCCGTGGATATCGAAGAAGTCATCGCCGAAGTGCCGGGCGTCGCCGAAGTCGCGGTGGTCGGCGTCGACGACGATGTCCTCGGCCAGGTGATCAAGGCCTTCGTCGTCGCGCCCGGGTTGCCGCCGCGGAGCGAGAACATGATCAAGGCGTACTGCCGGGAACGTCTGCCCAGCTACAAGATCCCGCGCGACATCGCATTCGTCTCCGCACTGCCGCGGACCGCCTCCGGCAAGATCCGCCGCGCCGCACTCCTGGAAGCCGACACCGCCCCATGAACGCCACCGCACTCGCCCCGCTGGACTGGACCGTCCTCGACCTGGATTACGCATCCGAAGCCGATCGCATCGCCGCGCGCCTGCGCGAGATCACCGCGCGGCACTTGCACCGCCGCGGTCTGGTGGTCGCGATCTCCGGCGGTATCGACAGTTCGGCCAGCGTCGCGCTCGCGGTGCGCGCGCTGGGTTCGGAACGCGTGTTCGGCCTGATCCTGCCCGAACGCGATTCCTCCGACGACAGCGCGGCACGGGCGAACCTCCTCGCGCAGCATCTGGGCATCCGCACCGAAACCGTCGACATCGCGCCGACGCTGGACGCCATCGGCTGCTACCGCGCGCGCGACGCCGCGGTGCGCAACACGCTGCCGGAGTACGGCGACGGCTGGAAATTCAAGATCGTCATCGACGGCGGCATCCAGGGGCGCTTCAACCGTTTCCGATTGATCGCCGAAGATCCCGACGGCGGCCTGCACGACCGCGACCTCGCGCTCGGCGATTACCTCACCATCGTCGCGGCGACCAATTTCAAGCAGCGCATCCGCAAGACGCTGGAATATTTCCACGCCGACCGCCTGAACTACGGCGTGGTCGGAACGCCCAACCGGCTGGAGTACGACCAGGGTTTCTTCGTGAAGAACGGCGACGGCGCGGCCGACGTCAAACCGATCGCGCATCTGTACAAATCGCAGGTCTACGGCATGGCGCGTCATCTCGGCCTGCCCGAACGCGTCTGCGCCGCGGTGCCGACCACCGACACCTACAGCCTCAGCCAGGGCCAGGACGAGTTCTATTTCGCCCTGCCCTACCGGCAGATGGACCTCGCGCTGTACGCGCTGAACCACGGCCATGCCGCGGCGGAACTCGCGCGCGCGCTGGAGATCGACGAAACGCGGGCGGCCGCCATCTACGACGACATCCGCAGCAAGCGCCGCACCACGCAATACCTGCATCTGTCGCCGGTGCTGGTAGCCGACGTACCGGAGGTGCATCACGAGGGACCGCACGGCAACAGGCCGCACGGCGTCGGCTGATCGCGGCATGGCCGCGCCGCAACCACCGCCGCAGTATGGCGTGCGCGACGGCGACACCGCCGTCGACCGCGATGCCGTGCTCGCGGTGTGGCGCGGCAATCTCGGCCACGACGATCGCATGGCCGCGAAGTACGAATGGTTCTATCGCCGCGCGCCCGCGGGCGCGCCGCTGCTGCGACTGCTGATGCACGCCGGCAGCGCGGCTCCCGTAGGCGTCTGCGCGGCGGGCCGTCGACGGATGCTGCGCGATGGCGAGCCCCGGCGCGCGGGCGTGCTGGTGGACCTCGCGGTGACGCCGGACCATCGCTCGCTCGGCCCCGCGCTGATGCTGCAGCAGGCGCTGTTCGCCGCCGGACAGCGCGAACTGGATCTGCTCTACGGCTTTCCGAATCCGAAGGCCGCACCGGTGTTCAAGCGCATCGGTTATCGCCAGCTCGCGGAAATGGTGCGATACGTGCGGGTGGTGCGACACGCGCCCTATCTGCAACGGCGTTTCGCGACGTTGCCGGCATTCGCGGCGGCACCGCTGGGCGCATCGATCGATCTGGCGCATCGTCTCCGCGACGCATGGCGTCATCCTCGCGCGCGCCGGCTGCGCGCGGAATGGCATGCACGGACGCCCGACATCGACACGCTGTGGCAGGCATCGCCGAAACCCGCGGCAATCACAGCGCTGCGCGACGCCGCGCATCTGCACTGGCGCTTCGACGACGCGCCCGCGATCGACGGCATCGCGCCGTTCCGGCATCTGCTGCTGCGCGACCGGGACGCGAACGATGCACCGGCCGCGTGGTTCGCCACGCGCGTCGTTGGGCATACGCTGCACGTGCACGACTTCTGGTCGCGCGACGGCGCCGAACCGGCCACCGAGATCGTCTCCGCGCTGCTGAGTGCCGCGCGCGCGCTGGGCCATGCGGCGGTCTCGATCGAACTGGCGACCTCGGAGACGCGTCTGCGCTCGTGGCGTGCGCTGGGTTTCGAAGCGCGCAGCCGACGGCCGGTGTTCGGCATGCTCCGCGGCGCGCCCGATACGCCCGATCTGCATCTCACCTCGGCGGACGAGGACGAATGACATCGAGGACGAATGACCTGCTTCTGGTAGAGCGGCCTTCAGGCCGCTGCTGTTTTGCAAAAGCAGCGGCCTGAAGGCCGCTCTACCGGCACGGGAAACGCGTCGTCACGCCAACCGGCGGATCTCGCGCCGGAACAGATACCACGCGAGTTTTTCCGGACGGAAACGTCCGCGCGCATCGGCGATCGTGTCGGTTTCGTAACC
Organism: uncultured Lysobacteraceae bacterium; assembly: GCA_946480825.1. Next base: position 17,809 of record CAMLLG010000023.1, on the reverse strand, counting down.
GGTGCGACCGAGCAGCCACGACGGCCCGCCATCGACGGCGTTCAGCACCGGCACACTGGTGAACATCAATTCGTAGCCGCTGGCGCGCGCGCGCGCCGCGACCGCATCGTCGTAGGCGCCGTGCGGGAACGACATCGTCGCGCAGGCGATCGAAGCGGTGCCTTCGGGTGCGTCCAGCAGCGCCGCCATCGCATCGCGCGCGCCGCCGAGTTCTTCGTCCGGGTCCGGCGCGCGGGTGATGTGCAGATGGCGCTTGCCGTGCAGGCCCAGTTCGATGCCGCCCGCGCGCAGCGCATGCAGATCGGCGCGGTCGATCATGTGCTGCAGGCCATCGTCGAGCGCCGCGGCCAGCGGTTGCAGACGCCGCGCGCGTTCGTCGGGCGTCATCGTTTCCAGCGTCGCGATCAAGCGCCGGATCGCGGCCAGACCTTCGCCCTGCGCCGCGACGCCGACGGCCGCGGCCAGGGTCTCCACGTCCAGGGCGCGTCGGCGCCACGCACCGATGATCCGTTCCTGATAGAACGGCTGGCGCGCGCCCACAGCATCGGCGGCGACGAACATCACCGCCGGCAATGCCGCGCGCTGCAGCGCGGGCAGCGCGTAGTCGACGTTGTCGCGCCAGCCGTCGTCGAAGGTGATCAGCAGCGCCCGCGGCGGCAGCGCGACGCCGTCGCGGCGCGCGCGCAGCACCTGCGCCAGGGTCACTACGTGATAATGCTTCGCGAAGAACGCGATCGAGCGCCGGAACAGGTCATCGGAGAGCGTGTAATCCGGATCGCAGGCATGCCAGCGCGGATCGTCCGGCCGCAGCGTGCGATGGAACATCACCACCGTTAGACTGTCGGCATTGCGCAGCCGGTGATACAGGCCCAGCGCACCGCAGGCATACAGGCATTTTCGGGCGAAGTTCTTGAGCATGGCGCGCGCGATCGAAGTTTCCGCCGATGTTTCGGCGATTATACCCACGTGGAACCGGCGCGAACTGGTGCAGCGCGCGATCGATTCCGCGCTGGCGCAGACCCATCCCATCGAGGAGATCGTGGTCGTCGACGACGGCTCCACCGACGGCACCGAAGCGGCGCTGCATGCGCGTTACGGCGATCTGATCGGGACCCGCATCGTCTATCACCGCCAGGACAATGCCGGCGTCTCCGCGGCGCGCAACGCCGGCATGGCGCGCGCGCGCGGCCGCTATTTCGCGCTGCTCGACAGCGACGACCTCTGGCGCCCCGACAAGACCGCGCGCCAGTTCGATTGGCTGGAGCGCCATCCCGACTTCGGCATGGCGCTGTGCGATGTCGTGCGCGTCGACGCCGACGGCACACCCTACGACGTCTTCCGCCGTCGCGACGTGCTGCGCGAGGACGGCTGGGCGCTGCGCTGGCTGTTGCTGAATCCATCGCTGGTGCCCGCCTCGGCGATGTTCCGCCGCGAGGTGTTCGAGACCTGCGGCGGGTTCGATATCGCACTGCGTACCGCCGAAGACATCGACTTCCATCTGCGCGTCGCGCGCCGGTGGAAGATCGGCGTGGTCGAAGCGGAACTGGTCGAAGCGATGCGCGGGCACGACGGTCTCTCCGCCGAGGCCAGCACCTACGACGACTACGTCAAGGTGGTCGAGCGCGCCGTGGCCGATGCCGGCGACACGGTCGAGGCCGCGGTGAAACGCGAAGCGCTCGCCACCACCTACGCCCGCAATGCGCGCGGCATGCTGATCCGCAGGCGCTGGGGCGATGCGTGGCGACTGTGGCGCGACGCCCTGTGCCAGGCGCCGAACGCGGCGGCGCGCCGACAGGCGTGGGCGCTGTTGCCGTTCGCGGCGAAACGCGTCTCCGCCACCCTGCTCGGCCGCGGTTGATCGCGGTCGCGCCGCGACCGCAACGCCGAACCCGACGGAACCGGCGGTTCAGCGCGCGCCGCGCCCGAACAGCACCACTTCCACCGTCTGCAGCATGATCATCAGATCGAAGATCATGCCGTGGTTCTTGACGTAGAACAGATCGAATTTCAGCTTCTCGTTGGCGTCGCGCACCGAAGCGCCGTAGGGGTATCTCAGCTGCGCCCAGCCGGTGAGACCGGGTTTCACCGAATGGCGCACGTCGTAATAGCGGATCTCGCTGTTCAGCAGTTCGACGAACTGCGGACGTTCCGGACGCGGGCCGACGAAGCTCATCTCGCCCCGCAGCACCAGGAACAACTGCGGCAATTCGTCGAGGCGGGTCTTGCGGATGAATTTGCCGACGCGGGTACTGCGATCGTCGTCTCTGGTCGCCCAGCGCGCCACGCCGTCGCTCTCGGCGTCGACGCGCATGCTGCGGAACTTGATCATCTCGAAATGGCGGCCGTGTTCGCCGACGCGTACCTGGCGATAGATCACCGGCCCCTTCGATTCCAGCTTCACGGCCAGCGCGACCAGCAGCATTGCCGGCCATGCCACCGCCAGCAGCGCGCCCGCGGCCAGCAGATCGAAGAACCGCTTGGTCAGTCGGCGCGGCGTGGAGTAGTCGAATCCGCCGGAAAACACCAGCCACGACGGGTCGACGATGTTGAGCTGGACCATGCCGGCCTCGCGCTCGAAGAAGGTCGACAGGTCGGTGACCAATACGCCTTTCTGCACGCAGTTCAGCATCTGCTCCATCGGCATGCCGCCGCGGCGCTCATCCGGGGCGATGATGATTTCGTCGACGTCGAGGCGTTCGGCGACGCCGCACAGGGTTTCGTCGGTACGGATCAGCTGCGCGTCGTCCACCACCACCGGCTGGCTCGACGCCGGCATGAACCCCAGGATGTTGAAGGACTGCCGGTCGCTCTTCCGCCGCATCCGGGTATTGATCAGGTTCGCGTTGTTGCCGGCGCCGTACACCAGCACGCGTTGTTTCAGCGCCTGCGCCGAGGACAGTTTCGACACCGCGTAGCGGACGCCCAGCACCGCACCCGCGCCGATGCCCAGCGAGATCGCGAGGACGCCGCGACCGATGTATGCCGCCGGCACCGCGTAATAGATCACCAGCAGCATCACCCCGCCCAGCGCGAACGACAGGACGATGCGCAACAGCAGGTCGATGCGGTTGTGGCGGACGTAGGCCTGATACAGGCCGAAGGCGAGCATCGCGCCGGTGATGCACAGCGCCACCAGCAGCGCGCGCGGCGCGATGCCTTCGATGAAGTGTTCGAGGCCGGCGGGGTCGGCATGGAAACGCAGTCGCGCCGCAGCCATGACCGACACGATCAACACGCACAACTCGGTGAACCACAGACTGCGAATCGCCAACTTCTTGCGACTGGATCGAACGGTCCTCACGCACTCCCCCTGTACTGCCGATGCGGGCGCCCGATCGAACCCCGGGCAAAACGACATCCGGCCCATCCGCGCACGCGGTACGGGCGATGCGGGCTGCACCCACAGTCCCCCTGTGACGATCGCGCCTCTTCAGTCGGGGCCTGCGGCTCATGTCCTTCACCGCGGCTTGTCGTCCCCGAATACATTATCCAACAACGTCACACTTCGCAGAAACAGGACAGCACAAAACACCCGCCATCGTTCCATCCGCGACCACAAAGACACCACGGCGACACCATTGCCGCGCCGAAAGACAGTCTTTGTTTCATGTCTTCGACACGAATGGTCGTGAGGCCGAACGGCTCTTCGACCCCATGCAGCGCGCAAGCGGCGTCTCAGCCGGAGACGGTCCGGTCGCGACCTTCGCGTTTCGCGCGATACAGCGCATCGTCCGCCCGCTTCAGCAGGGCGTCGGCATTCTCGTCGGCGCCGGCTGCGGCCACACCGAGGCTGATGGTCACCTGTTCGTCGGAGCGTCCGCCCTCGAATCCGGCTGCGGACACCGCTTCGCGCAGGGTTTCGGCCAACGCATGGGCGCGCACGGCGTCCATCCCCGGGAGCACCACGAGAAACTCCTCGCCACCCATGCGTCCGACCCGGGCATCCGCAGGCAGCGACCGGCGCACCACGTCCGCGATCGAGCGCAGGGCGCGATCGCCGCCCTGATGGCCGTGGGCATCGTTGATCCGCTTGAAATGGTCGATGTCGAAGACGCCGACGGCCAGCGGCCTGTCCGCGGACCGCGCTTCGCGGAGCGCGCGTTCGAGGAATTCGAGAATGCCGCGGCGATTGGGCAGGCCGGTCAGCTCGTCGGTCATCGCCAATCGCTTGAGGCGCCGGCTGCGGTTCACCTGCTGCAGCGCCATCGCCGCGAGCAGCGCCAGCAGCGCGGCGCCGAGCAGGATCGCCAGCCGCTGCAGCGAACGCACGCGCTCGGCATTGCGCAAGGCCTCGCCGCGATGCGCGTTCTCGATCAGCAGCGCGCGGTTCTCCTGTTCCTTCTTGGCGGTGTCGAACTGCACGCGCAGGCGCGAGGTCTGCTCCTCGCGGGCGCGCTTCTCCAGTTGTTCCTGCGCCGCGCGGTACGCCTTCGACGCTTCGTAGGCCTGCCGCCATTCGCCGGAGGCGGCGTGCACGTCGGCCAGGGTCTCGTAGACCTTGGCGAGATAGCGCGGATTGGCGCTGGCGCGGAAATGGCGTTCGGCGAACGCCAGTTCCGCCTTCGCTTCGCGAAGACGCTCGACGCCGCGCAGCGCGCGGGCCCGGGACAGGCGGCAACGCGCGGTGCTTTCCGCATCGCCGGCCTCGACGAAACGCGTCAGCGCCCGGTCGATCCACGGCAGTCCCTCGGCCGCCTTGCCCTGCCTCGTCAGCAGCGCACCGATCGAACATTCGCCCTGGGCGACCGCGCTGCGGTTGCCCAGTTCGGTGTCGATCTCCAGCGCGCGCCGGTATTCGAGCAGCGCCGCGTCGTATTCGCCCTTCATCTCCATCGCCGCGGCGATGTTGTAGCGCGAAGTCGCGACCCCGCTGCGGAAGCCGGCGATCTCGTCCTGCCTGAGCAATTGCCGGTAGTAGGCGATCGCCTTGTCGAACTCGCCGACGTTCTCGTCGCTGTACACGTTGGCGATGGCGTTCAGCGAATAGCGCTGGCCGCTGCGCAGACCGAGCTCGACGTTGAGGGCGTAGGCGCGGTTGAGATCGGCGATGGCTTCGTCGTATTGGCCGTAGTAGTGGCGGTTTTCGCCGCGCATCGCCAGCGCGTCGGCGAGCGCCGACTTGCTCTCCGCGCGTTCGGCGGCGGCCACCGCGGCCTCGTAGTCCATCGCCGCGGCGGCGGGATTGCCCTGCAGATCCAGGGCGTAGCCGCGGCAACTGTGGAAGCCGGCGACGGATTCGAGATCGTCGGCCTTGCGCGCGACGCGCAGGCCGCGTTCGGCGTCGACCCGCGCGGTCGCGGGGTCGACCAGCGCCTGCGCATCGCAGGCTTCGATTTCGGCCTCCCGCTGCAGGGCGAGGTCGCCGCTGACGCGGGCCAGGGCGATGGCCTGGCGGGCGGTCGCCACCGCGCGTTTCGGATCGACCTCCAGTTCGGCCTCGACCCTGGCCAGCAGCGCGCGCACATCGGCCTCGGTCGCCGGCTGGGCCACCGCCGTCGCCGCCGGCATCGTTCCGACCATGACGACGGACAGCGCCAGCACCCATGCCGCGACGCGGCGGGATGAAGGCAAGGTCGCGAACGGGAGGCGCATGCTCCGGCCCCGGTCCCTAGAGCGTGTTATGCACTTTTTCATACGCCGCGAAGGTCGTCTGCGGGCCTGAGCCAAGGCCCGCGCCGCGGCCAAGGCTGCGCCACGGAACCTTGTCTCGGCGCCACAGGCTGCGCAACGCGGCATATGAAAAAGTGCATGACACGCTCTAGACGGCACGCGCCATCCGGGGCGGCCCGGAGCGGCGGCAGGCATCGTTGCGATCGGTCCACGGCGCAATGCCGCGACCACGGGCGGCCAGTGGCCCGGCGCCGGTCGGTGTGATCATGGTTCCGCCCCCCTGCGGATGTGATGTCACGGCACGGGGCCCGCGATCGGGCGCCGGTCGGACGCAGGGCGAATTCTAGGGCGATCCCGCGCAGAAAGATGGGCGCACGATCGCGATCCAGCGCATTTCGATCCACCGCAAAGCGGTTTTTCCGCGGATTCGGGCATGGCCCACCTCCTCCCCCTGAACGACGCATCTGCAGGCCCATGATGCGCCGGTCGATGATCGCCGGGACGCCTGCCCATCGTGGAAAACGTTTTTCCGACGAGCGGTCGGCCGTGGGCGGATCGGTGCCGGTGTGCCGTGCGGTCGACCGCGCAGCCGCTCAGGGGCCCGCGCGGGAGGGGGCCGGCGATGTCATCGCCGGCCCCGGGGTTGCGATCTCGAGTACGGTCTCGAGTGCGGTCCAGGATCCCGATCAGCGCAGCCACATCCTCGCGCTGCGTGCCGGCAGGCTGAAGGTGTAATTGCCGCTGTTGATGTTCACCACGCTGCCCGAGCCGAGGGTGTCGGTGTAGTTGGCGTACCACCATAGCACGCTGTTGTTCATGTTGACCGACGCGTTGACGGTGCTGCCGCACTTGTTGATGCCGACGATGCCGAGACTGCCGCGACGGAAGACGATGTGGCAGCTGCCGTGCGACAGCACCTGCATGTCGTTGCCCTGGACCGCGTTGTGGAAGCGGATCATGCCCTTGATGTCGTTGCGGTTGTAGGCGTTGACCCAGCGGTTGTCGCCGCTCTCGTTGTTGTCCGAATAGACCATCGGCTTGCCGCCGTTGCGCCCGAAGATGTAGGCGTAGGCCAGGGTTTCGTCGGTGGGATCCATCAGCGCATAGCGGAAACCGCTGTTGTTGGGAATGTCGTGGGTCACGGTGAAGGTGACCGCGCGTGCGCCCTGCAGCGCCTGGCCCACGGCCAGCGGATCGACCAGCGCGCTCATGCTGCCGCCGAACGAGAACGCGTTGCGGATCTGGGTCTGCAGCGGGAAATCGTAGGCGGCGTGCGTGGTGCCCTGCAGATACGGCTGCAGGAACCGGTCGTACTCGATCTCGCCGGCGCCGGCGCCGGTGATGATCTCGCCGAACACGTACACGCCGTTCTTGATGTCGGTGGTCAGCACGCCGTTGATGTGGCTGAGCGGCATGTGCTTCGCGGCGTCGATACGGAAGCCCTTCACGCCGATCGCCTTCAGCTGCCGCAGATATTCCTGCTGCTGCGAAATCACGTAGCTGCTGTTCTTCAGATCCGGCAGGCCGACGTCGCCGCCGCCGCCGCACAGCCGCCAGTTCTGCACCTGCCACACGTCGGTGTAGTTCGTGATGCAGCGCGCTTCGCCGAAGTCGTTGGCGCTGAGGAAATTGAAGCCCAGGTTGCCGAACAGGCGGATGCCGTTGTAGTAGGTCGGGTTGCCGTTGTAGAGGTTGATGACGCTGGTGCCCGGATAGTTCAGATCGGAGCGTTGGCCCGATTCGTTGGCCATGTGGTTCAGCAGCACGTCGGCATAGACGTGGACGCCGCGCGCATTGAGCGCGTTCACCATGTTGCGGAACGCCGTGGTGTCGCCCAGCGGATGATGGATGACGCGGTAATCCTGCGGCTGATAGCGCGCCCACCACTGGCTGCCCGCGGATTTGTAGGCCGGCGCCACCAGCACCGCCTTGTAGCCGGCGCTCTGGATCTCGGCGGCGCGGGCCTGCACGTCGGCATAGCGCCAGTTGAACGCATGCAGGATGGCATCCGCCTGCGCGTTGCCGGCCGCGGCGCCGGCGAGCAGCAGGGTCGCGCACGCGCGCACGATCGCGGCGTTCGTCTTCGGAACATTCGTCTTCGGAGCTGACTTCTTCATCGCGGACTTGTCGACTGGGGACGGCATGTGGGTTCTCCTGAAAGGGCGGCGAAATCCCGCGTTGCGGGACGGACATTCCTTGCTTCCGCCGCATGCGCTGCGCACGGACGGACGATGATCGGCAACGCGCGTCCGGCGGCTCGCGACGGACGCATCGCGACATTGCGTACGCGACGGGATCGAATGCTAGGACGGCATCGCAATGCAGCACGGATGGCTGCATACGTATTCAAGTCGAACGCTCGTCGACGGCGATCACGAATGCGCGCGATGGCGCGTTTCGTCCCCGAAAAATCGTCGACGACGATGCGCTCGCGCGCGTCCCCGGATCAGCGCGCGCGTCCGCGCGGCGTGCCCTTGCGGCACGCGTCGGAACAGAACTTCACGTTGGCCCAGTCGCGCGCCCATTTCCTGCGCCAGGCGAAATCGCGCCCGCAGACCGGACAGCGCTTCGTCGGCAGATCGGCCTTGGACGGCATGGGTGCGTAAAGTGTGTGTGTGTGTGTGCGTGGGAATGTGGACGGCGACGGCGTCAGGCCTTGCGCAGGAAGCAGGTCTTCAGCACCAGCCCCTTGATCTTGTCGGAATGTCCCTCGATGTGCTCCGGATCGCCATCGACCAGACGGATGTTCCTGATCACCGTGCCCTGCTTCAGCGGAATCGACGACCCCTTCACCTTGAGGTCCTTGATCACGACCACGGTGTCGCCGTCGATCAGCGGATTGCCGTTGCTGTCGCGCACCGTCTCCGTCTTCTCGCCGCCGGCATCGGCGCCGGCATCGGAGACGACCGGCCACTCGTGACCGCAATCGGCGCAGACGTGATTCGCGCCGTCCTCATAGACGTTGGTCAGGGCGCATTGCGGGCAGGCGCGTACGGCGTTCATCGCGGGATCCGTGGGAGAAGACCGGCATTATCGGCCTTCGACGCGCCGTCCGCACACATTCCGTCAAGCACGCTCAGTCGAGCGCGGGCCACGCGCCCGCATCGAGCGTCTCCCGATAACCGTGCCACGAGGCGTAGGCCAGCCACGGCATCAGCACGCCCAGGCCGAGCAATGCGGTGGCGAAACCGACGGCGGTGAGGACCACGATGATCGCCGCCCACCACAGCATGACCGTCTTGTTGCGCAGCACGGCGTGGATGCTGGACACGCCGGCGGTGATCATGTCGACGTCGCGGTCGGCGATCATCGGCAGCGAGAACGCCGCCACCGCGAAGGTCAGCGCCGCGAAGATCGAACCGACCGCCGAGCCGATCGCGAGGAATTCCCACAGCGCATGCGCATTGTTGTCGTCGACCGGGAAGAACGCGCCGACCATCATCCCCGCACGCGACCACAGCAGCACGATCACGCCCTGGGCGATGGCGAAAACGCCGGCCTGCCCGACCACGCGTCGCGCCAGCACGAAGGAATCGGCCAACAACGGACGCTGCCCGCGTTCCAGCGCGCGGCTGACGCAATACAGCCCGACGCAGATCAGCGGCGCGACGAAGACGAAGCCCGACAATAGCGTCGCCAGCAGCGCGAACCGCCCGAGCTTCCAGGCCAGCAGCGAGATGCCCGCGCTGACCAGCACGATGACGATGCCGAACAGCATCGACAGCCCCGGTGCCGCGCGCAGATCCCGCCACCCCGCGCGCAGCCAGCGCAGCGGCGCGCCGGCATCCAGCACCGCACAGGGCACCACGAAGGGGCGGGTGTCCTCGGGCGAGGGCTCCCGCGGCGACGATTCCGGTGAGGATGATCCCGGTGAGGATGATCCGGTGGGCGACGATCCGGTGGGCGACGACATGACACCTCCTGGGCTGCGCTGCGATCAGAGCATAGCCGCGCACCGGGGCGGCGGGACAAACGCCCACCGGCATGGCAGCATCGCGGTACCCCACGCAGCGGACCGCCATGTCTGAATCCGACCGCCCCGCCCATACGGATGCGCTTGCGGACGCGGCCTATGCCGCCTTCGACGATGGCGACCTGCTCGCCGCGCGCGACGGTTTCGAAGCCCTGCTCGCGGCCGTGCCGGACGATCCGCGCTACCACTACATGCAGGGACTGGTCTGCAAATATCTGGGCGACTGGGATCGATCGCTGCGCCACAACCTGAGCTCGCTGGCGCTGCGCGCCGCGGAGAACGATGCGGGCGACGAAGCCTCGCACTGGAACGCAGCGATCGCCGCCACCGCACTCGGCGACTGGGCGGAGGCGCGCCGGCAATGGGCGGCCTGCGGCATCGACATCCCGCCGGGCGATGGTGCCATCCACGGCAATTTCGGCGTACTCAGCCTGCGCCTGAACCCCTGGGATCGCGGCGAGACCCTGTTCGCGCGGCGGATCGATCCGGTGCGCGCGCAGATCATCAACGTGCCGCTGCCCGACAGCGGGTATCGCTACGGCGACATCGTGCTGCACGACGGCGCCTCGACCGGCGAGCGTCGCTTCCATCAGAGCCGCGTGCCGGTGATGAACGCGCTGCAGCGCACGATCGTCTCGGAATATCCGACCTTCGCGGTGTTCGCGACCTGTCCGCGACGCGAGGATCTCGATGCGCTGGTCGAGATGCGCGTGCCCGGCATCGCCTTCATCGAAGACTGGACCGAGAGCATCCGCAACATCTGCCTGCGCTGCAGTTATGGCGCACCGCACAAGCATCGCGACGGCGATGATGCCGACGATGCCGATGACGTCTGGCATCCGCAACGCGATCTCGGCGTGGCCGCGCAGAGCAAGCGCTCGGTGCTGCGGCTGATCGAACGCTGGAAGGAACAGGGCACGGGGCGACGGCTGGACGCGCTGGAATGCCGCGACCACGAACCCTCGCCGCCACCCGCGCGCGGCCTGCAGTGGTGGCTGGCACCCGAAGACCGCGCGGACATCGGCGACAACGATGAGCGCACGAACGGCGAGCACGACGCGAAGGAATGACCCGCCGCCGATGTTGCGGCGCAGCTTGCCCCATCGGCCAATGTCCGCGCATCGACGCCTGTGGCCCACTGCCGGCACCCATCGCAGGAGCTGCCGCCGATGTCAGCCGTCGCACGCCTCGTCCGTTCAGTCCATCGTTTCCGCGCATCCTTCGCCCTGCTCGCCGCGCTGTGCGCGTCGCCTGCGTTCGCGCAGTCCGAAATCACCGGCTTCGGCAGCAATCCGGGCAATCTGCGCATGTTCAAGTACGTGCCCGGCGGCCTGCCGGCGAATGCGCCGATGGTGGTCGCGCTGCACGGCTGCGCGCAGAGCGCATCGAGCTACGACGCCGAAACCGGCTGGCAGTTGTTCGCCGACCGCTTCCGCTTCGCGCTGCTGCTGCCGCAGCAGCAGAGCGCGAACAACGGCAGTAGTTGCTTCAACTGGTTCGAGAACGGCGACATCAGCCGCGGCCAGGGCGAAGCGCTGTCGATCAAGCAGATGGTCGACCGAATGATCGCCGACCACGGCATCGCCGCATCGCGCGTCTACATCACCGGCCTGTCCGCGGGCGGCGCGATGACCGCGGCGATGCTGGCGGCTTATCCCGACGTGTTCGCGGGCGGCGCGATCCTCGCCGGCATTCCCTATCGCTGCGGCGTCGGCCAGAGCGCCGCCTTCAGCTGCATGAACCCCGGCAGCAATCTCACGCCCGCGCAGTGGGGCGACAAGGTCCGCGCGGCCAGCACGTGGACGGGACCGTGGCCGATCGTGTCGATCTGGCACGGCGAATCCGATTTCACCGTGCGCCCGATGAACCTCGTCGAGAGCATGGAACAATGGACGAACGTCCACGGCATCGACCAGACCGCGGACGTCAGCGACACCATCGGCGGCTATCCGCACAAGGTCTATCGCGATGCGGCCGGCACCGCGCGCGTCGAAACCTACAGCATCACCGGCATGGGCCACGGCACGCCGGTGGACCCGGGCGCGGGCGCGACCCAGTGCGGCACCGCGGGCGCCTACATCCTCGACGTGAATCTCTGCTCCAGCTACTACATCGCGCGCTTCTTCGGCCTGGACAATCTCGACGGCGTGCCGCCGACCGCCACGATCACCGCGCCCGCGAACGGCAGCAGCGTCAGCGGCAGCGTGACCATCGCCGCGAACGCCAGCGACAACATCGGCATCGAGCGCGTGGAATTCCTGCTCGACGGCGCCCTGCTCGGCAGCGACAGCGCATCGCCCTACGCCTACGCCTGGAACAGCGCGACCGCCAGCAACGGCGCGCATGTCCTCACGGCGCGCGCGGTGGATCTGGCCGGCAACACCGGCACCTCGCCGCAGGTGAACGTGACCGTCAGCGGCGGCACCGGCGGCAGTGGCGGCGGCTCGCCGGTGACCGTCACGTTCTCGAACGAAAACGCCAACGACGGCTACGTGAAGGCCGGCACCGGCGGCGCATCGCCCGCGGTGGGCACGCTGGAATCCAGCCTCGGCCTGGCCATCGGCCGCGGCACCGACGGCAAGTTCAACCGCACCGTGCTGTCGTTCGACACCTCGTCGCTGCCCGACACCGCCACCGTGGTCTCGGCCACGCTCACCGTGACCTATCGCAGCGCGTCCGGCGACCCGTGGAGCAATCCGGCCGGCAACACGCTGGTGATCGACGCGAACACCGGCTGCATCGGCGCCTGCACGATCGAGACCGGCGATTGGGCCGCGACCACGACGGCCAGCGCGGTCGCGCAACTGCTGCCGTTCACCGGCGGCACCCAGACCAGCAACCTGTTCTCGGCCGCCGGCTTCGGCGCGATCCACCACAGCGGCCGCACCCAACTGCGGCTGCGCTTCGCCAACAACCAGACCGCGACGAACTATCTGTGGATCGGCAATGGCGCGACGGCGACGCTGACGGTGACGTACCAACCGTAGGGGCCCGTTTGCAATCCCGGCGAGCCTGAAAGATCGCCGGTAGAGCGGCCTGATCAGTCATTCGACTGTTGAAAACCAGGCCGCTGCTCGTTACGCCGCATCAAAGGCAGCGGCCTGAAGGCCGCTCTACCGACTTGATCGACGCCAGGCGCCCGCGACAATCGCAGCCGCGCTCCGCTATGCTCCGGCCGTCACCACAGCGCACGGGGGATGCGATGCGGACGAAGACCTTCTGGCCAACGACACTGCAGGCGACCGCCATGCTCGCCTGCCTGCTCGTCTTCGCGCTCGCACTGACGCCCGCGGCCTCCGCGCAATCCAACGTGCTGCCGATGCCGCTGGACAGCGAAGACGCGCTGAAGCCGCTGAACGTGATCGCCGACCAGACCTGGACCGGGCCCGAAATCCAGGCCCAGGCCAAGGACTTCAGCCGCCTCGAGGTCGGCAGTTTCAAGTACGACGCCAGCCAGGGCCCGGTGACCCTGCTGATCGACTACGCTGCCGCGTGGCCCGATCCCGACAACAAGGGCGAAGCCATCATCGATGTCGGCATCGAATGCCCCGAAGCGCGCGACCCCTGCGCGATCCCGATCACCCTCGGCACCATCGGCATCCACAGCGAATACATGGGCGAAAGCGTGGTCAACGTCGGTGGGACCCCGCAGGCCGCGTGGATCGGCCGCGAATCCCACGCCTACACCTTCCCGCACGACACCTACGTCGAAGTGCGCCTGTCCCTGCAGGACCGCAGAAACCTCGACCCGAAAGCGATCCGCGCCCGCCTGTTCTACGGCGACCACGACCGCGACGCCCTGCCCGGCCAGAAAACCCGCTTCGGCGCCGTCCTCAAAGTCGCGCTCGCCCTCGGCGTCCTGCTCGCCCTGTTCCTGTGGTGGATGCGGCGCGATTGAGGCCTTCGGCCATCGCACCTCTTCGCGCCCCATGCTTCTCCTGCTCAATCAAAGACAGGCCGGGCTGCTCTTCCGCCTCTCCCCCCGCGAGAGGGCCGGGGAGAGGGTACGACCGCCAACGCTGTTTCCGGTAAACGGCGACTGTCCCGACGAACCCACCGCCGTCATCCCGGCGAAGGCCGGGATCCAGCTTGGCCCGCGACGCTTGGAGCTTGGGTTGACTGGTGGTTTCGACAGGTTGACGGTGATGCTGACTTGGGCGAGATTGCTGAGGTGTATCAGTTGAGGAATCGCCGGTTGGCGCCGTATTTCTGCTTGCTCAGAGTGGCTTGCCTGGCGCCGTACAAGGGCTACTCCAATACAAGCACCGACAGAATCAAGTTTATGGGGGCATAGCGATTAGAGCGACTAGCATCGAATGATGCAGATGAGCGCGCGCCGATTGTTTGCAACACAGCTCAACCTTTCTTTAAAAAAATATCTGACTCCATTTTTGTACAACTTGACGGCGTCATGGAATTGCGCGACGTTTTCGGTGAGACTATCGATGGCTGGAGCGAGACGATGGCCGTGTAAGCCAAGGCAGAAAAGATGACGGTTCTTCTCTTCTGTGCGCTGAGATCGGGCTCCGGGACGCACTTCCATCGAGCGCAGGCTCCATCGCAGATCGGATCGACCTGAATAAAACGTCAAGATCCTGTGCTCGAAATGGCTAGCGCGTGAGGTGTCGAGCGCAGGGTAAGTTTATCCACTGTAGCGGATTGGCCATAACTTGGAATTTTCATGGCGGAATAGATTTTTTACATTGCAGGCTAAGTCATTGCTGACGAGGTTGGGTTGAGGATGCAACCTACTTGCTGATTAGGAGATAGCGTAGTGGCAAATTTGCGTGTAGTAGAGCTTTCTATTACAGGGTTGTTTGAATTGTACGATCATTCGGTAACCCTGAAACAGCGTGATCGAGTGACTATCATTCACGGCCCTAATGGTGTCGGAAAGACAGTGCTTTTGAATTGTCTCTCAGCACTATTTGGCGGGCGATTTCATGTTTTGCGGGAAACCCCATTTAGCAAGTTTTCGGTGATGCTCAGCGATAAGAGCGAGATCATCATAAGACGAGAGGTTCGCGCCCCCGGGGCTGACCGAGGTTCTGATCCAGTAGAAATGTCGGTTGAGGTCAAGACAGCCGGGGGAAGACCCCAAAGCTTCGAACTGAAGATTAGTGCCGATGTTGTGGAAATGGCACGCCGAATCGAGCGAGAAACACCTGGCCTTTTGCCGATTTCGGAATCGCGCTATTTCGACCAAAGACGGGGCATCGAAATTTCCGCGGAAGAGGTGGTTGAGCGATATTTGAGCAGCAGCAGGTTGTCTCGTCTTGGAAAGTTGCGAGAAGCAGAGCCAGAGCCACTGAGAAAGCTACGTGAGCGCGTAAAAGTTCGATTCATTGAAACAAATCGGCTTGTTCGAATTGCATCAGATATTCGGTACCAGGATCGATCTGAGACCCCCACTTTATCGAACACGGTCAATCACTATGCGCAGCAAATTCATACGCAGGTGGAGGCCGCGCTTGCTCAGTACGGCAGAAAATCCCAACAGCTTGATCAGTCATTTCCTCAGAGATTGATTCAAGAGGAGTTGACGCCACTTCCATTGGCTCAGCTAAAAGGACGGCTTGAATCTCTCGAAACGAAGCATCAGCAGCTAAGTGAGATAGGTTTGTTAGATAAAATACCTAATCGGCCATTTGACACGAGGTCTCTTGACACGGCTGATCCATACAAACTGATTCCAATGACGCTCTACCTGCGCGACAACGAAGAAAAAATAGCCGTTTTTGATGAAATTGCTGGTCGGGCAAAATTGCTTCTTGAGAGTGCAAACAGGAAATTCAGGAACAAGCGCCTCGTCATTAATAAAGACCGAGGACTGGTTGCGGTCGGTCGGAGCAGAAAAGTCTTACCGCTCGATTCACTTTCTTCTGGTGAACAGCATGAAATTGTTCTTCTTTACGAGCTTCTGTTTAACATATCACCCGATACGCTCGTATTAATTGATGAGCCAGAGCTATCGCTCCACGTAACATGGCAGAAGATGTTTTTGCCTGAAATTTTATCTGTTTCTTCTCAGGTCGGTTTTGATGTAATTATTGCAACTCATTCTCCATTCGTGGTTGGAGGGAGGAGAGACTTATTGGTGGCGCTGGATGCGGATCCAGACGACGACGCAGAAATTGATGAGGCTGTATGAGTCAAGTCCTTGGATGGAGCCGATCGGCCGCAGACATTGTGGTAGAGATTGAAATGATTAAAACCAACTGGGCCGGGCAGTTTCTGTTGGTTGAGGGACCGAGCGACGAGTGTTTTTTTGGCCCCAGAATTAGTGGAGGGGCTCAAATAGTTCAATGCTCGGGGAAGAGGAATGTTGAAGATGCTTTTGCATTGCTTGATGCTGATGCAAATCATAAAAATACGATCGCACTTGGGGTCGTAGATGAAGATTATGACTGGCTTACCGGCCACTTTGTTCAATCGGCTAACATTCTTAAGTTTGACCCGAGGGACCTAGAGTCTATGCTGATTCGTTCTGGCGCTCTTCAATCAGTGCTGGCAGAGTTCGCAGAAAGGGACTCCGTCAGGACATTTGAGTCTTCTGGTCTTTCGGTGCTAGAAGCTCTTGCCGAGAGAGCTGAGATTTTTGGCCGAATCAGGATGTATAACTCCTTGCATGCAAAGGTTTGCCTGAAGAAGTTCAAGCCCGTCCAATTCTGCGAAGTTGCGACATGGACTTATGACCGAAATCGAATACTTGCCGCGGCTGTCGCGCGAGGCGTCCACAATGACGCCGCCGTGCTAGATCAAGAAATAAATCGGCTTCAAGCTCCAAGCATCTGGCATGTTGTTCGCGGACATGATCTCGTCGACATTTTGGTTGGAGGATTGCTGGGAGTCCTTGGGGGCGGAAGCGGAGTCCGGTTGCCAGATGTGGAACGTGTCCTTAGACAGTCCCTGCAGGCTATCGAATTGAATCAGACGCCATTTATACGTCGGCTTCTTCATTGGCAGAGCGCACGCGGCGTTTTCATATACTGAAAGGCCATAACGCGAATAAGCTTTTGTACGGCGCATAAGCTAAAGATTCATGCACTTTTTTGTGTGTCCGACACCAACAACGTTTGATGGCGCATGACGCCTTCGGCTGATGCGCCCGACAGTCTTCCTGTCGCCCCTCCTCCGGCCCCGTACTAAGTCCGGGGCCGGCTCTTCGCCCGCCTTCTCCCCGCAAGCGGGGAGAAGGCGAAAGCGCGAAAACTCGCATTACTCAATGCCGCTCACGGCACCACCGTGCAGCAAGGCTGCTGCGCGGGCACCGTGATCGGTGTTGGCAGCGGCAGCTGGTTGAAGCTCTTGGCGATGAGGATCATGCCGAAGGTTCCGCTGGAGAGTGAGAGGTTCGTCGCCGGCGGGTTCCAGTCCACCGCGCACACGGTCTTCAACGCGCTGACATCGCCGCGGTAGGTCAGCGCATGCAGCGGATCGCCGTTGGCGAGCCAGTCGGTGGAGGTGGAGCCGGCGAAGTACGCATCGTTGTTGGCTGCTGGCAAGTCCGTAAAACGCATACGCTTCTGTAGTTTTGGGTATCCGATACCGACAACGCAACGGCGCATGACGCTTTCGGCTGATGCGCCCTACCGCCTGAATTGAACGGCCCATGGCGGATGCGTGCCAGCGTAGCGCAGCCCCGCGGCCGACATCACGATTCGGAGCCGGCCCGAAGGAATTTCGGGCCGAACCCCTGCCGACTCAATCTGTCCGGCCGAACCCGACCAGAAGGTAGGCCGCATAGACGCAGCCCGCCATGAAAAACGGCGGAACCGCCAAATCCAGAAACGAGTAGGCCGGGTCTCCGATGCCGGAGACACCCGCATAAACGCCGAACGCGAACGAAGAGAATGCCAGCACATGGACGCTTGCGGGCACGCCTGTTCGACCGATTCCCCAACGATTCTTCAGGTAATCGCCGGAAGAAACGACAAACAGCGTCAGCGCGCCCAGGAACGCAATAAAGTACATGCCGTTGTTCGTCCAGCGCAGCCAGAGTACGCACCCGACCATGGCGACAATGGAAAGAACCACGCAATACAAAACGTGGGCGCTTGCGGGCACGCCTGTTCGACCGACTCCCCAACGATTCTTCAGGTAATCGCCGGAAGAAACGACAAACAGCGTTAGCGCCCCCAGGAACGCAAGAAAGTAGATGTCGTCATGCGTCCGACGTCCCCCCGCTTTCAGTAGCGGGACGATCTAGAGTCCGGGGCACTGTAA
>CAMLLG010000022.1 GCA_946480825.1 uncultured Lysobacteraceae bacterium | reverse complement strand
TCGAGTCCGCGATCGCGCCGGTCATGTCCTCGGTCACGGTCGCCTTCACGGTGAGGTCGCCTTCCGCGAGCGAACCCATTTCGTCCAGCAGGCGCATGATCGCCTCCTGGTTGCGGTTGTTGAGTTCCATCGAACTCTCGAAGCGGCGACGCTGCGCGCGGTTCAGCGAGAGCACCAGGAACACGATCGAGACCAGCGCCAGCAGACCGGAACCGATGCTGACCCAGATGTTGCCGAGCCAGCTGGTATCGCGCAGCGAGCCGAAGGCGGTGAAGGCGCGGAACAGGCCTTCGCTGTCGGCCAGCAGGCGGGTGGAGCCGGTGGTCAGTTCGGTGGCCGCGGACTGCGCGCGGAACAGGTTCTGCGACGAGGCGAGGATCGCGTCGAGATCCTTCTTCATGTCGCCCCACTGGGTATTGGCCTGACCCAGGGCGCCGAGCGCGGCGGCGTTGGTGAGCTTCTGCACGTTCATCGGCTGGTCGCCGTTGCGCAGCCCGTTGAGCACCTGGGCGAACACGCCGGCATCGCGCGCGAGCGCGTCGCCGGCGAGCGCGGCGCCCGGGCCGCCGGCGCGGATTTCCGCGACGCGGCGGGCCATCGACGCGGCCAGCACCACCTGGCGCAGCGCGATGTAGATCTGCGAGGACGGCGCGCCGCCTGCGGACATCGCACGCACCACTTCGTCGAGCTGCGCCTGCAGCTGCGGCACGCGGTCGGTGAAGCGCTTGGCGTTGTCGGAGAGCGCGAGCACCGCGGTTTCCGAGGCGATGATCTGGTCGGCGCTCTTGCCCATCGGCACCCAGGTCGAGGTGACGGTGCCGATCGGGCCGGATACGTCGGGCGCGTTGCCGAAGCGATCGTTGAGCAGCTTCACGTCGCCTTCGATCTGGGTCTTCGTGGTCTTGAAGGCCTTGAACGCCGCGGCGTCGCCGTTGACCGCCTCGCGACCGAGGTTGGCGAGCTTCTGCGAGTTCACCTGCAGGTTCGAAGCCGCCGTGCTGGCGCCGCCGAAGCGCTGCGTCTTCAACAGGGCGTAGCCCGTATTGAGGCCGAACAGGACCAGCGACACGGCGAGGACCCACAGCCACAGGGTGGTGCTCTGACTGCGGCCTTTGCCGGCGACGTTATCCATCGGAGTGCTCATGTCTCGCCTCGATCTGTTTTTTGAACTGTTGCAGTGAAGTAGAGTGCGCCGTCAGACGGCGGCGTGTCGGAATTCGGGCGTGCGCACCAGACGATCGAGGCTGAAGACGCCCCAGACGTCGTCGGCCACGCGGTACGCGCGTTCGATGAAGCCGGTGTAGCGGCCGTCGGCGAGCGTGGCCACGTCGACCTGCTGCTCGTCCATGAACGAGCGTTGGCCGTAGAGTTCGTCGATGGTCACGGCGACGTCGCCGCCGGGCTGGCGCAAGACCATCACCTTCTGGTGGCCCTCGTGCAGCACGCTGCGCGCGCCTTCGAGAAACTGTTTGAGGTCGACCACCGGCAGCAGGTTGCTGCGGACGTTGGCCACGCCCAGCATCCAGCTCTGCGCGCCCGGCACCGGGGTGATCTGCGGCACGGTGATGATTTCCGCGACCGATTCGTAGTTGGACACGAGCCGGCGCTGGCCGACGCGGAAGCCGATGCCGCGCCACAGGCCCGCGGCCTGCAACTGCTCCGGCAGACCGGCGACGTGGGCGAGGCTGCGCCGCTCGTAGCCGGCGAGGATCTCGAAGGCGTCGATATGGATCGGTTCGACCGGGTCGGGCGGGGCGTCGCCGACGGCGATGTCGTCTGCGTTCATCAGGCGTTCCCCAGCAATTGGTCGATCCGCGCGATGAGGGCATCCTCGCTCGGCGGCTTGACGATGTAGTCCTTGGCGCCCTGGCGCAGGCCCCAGGCGCGATCGGTTTCCATCCCCTTGGTGCTGACGATCAGCACCGGAATGGATTTGGTGGCCGGTTCGCGCGAGAGCGCGCGGGTCGCCTGGAAGCCGTTCATGCCCGGCAGCACCACGTCCATGAGCACCAGATCGGGCAGCTCGCGCTTGCAGACCTCGATGCCGTCCTCGGCGCTGCCGGAGGCGAGCACCCTGTGCCCGTGCTTCTCCAGCAGGCGCGTGAGCACCGCGGTATCGGTCGGCGAATCTTCGATGAGCAGAATGCGGGCCATGGTTGCCTGTCCCCCCGGTCAGGCGTTGACGTGCGTGCGGATGGCGTCGAGAAGTTCTTCGCGGGTGAACGGTTTGGTGAGGTACTGCTCGGACCCGACGATGCGTCCGCGCGCCTTGTCGAACAGACCGTCCTTGGAGGACAGCATGATCACCGGCGTGTGCTTGAAGACCTGGTTGTTCTTGATCAGCGCGCAGGTCTGATAGCCGTCGAGACGCGGCATCATGATGTCCACGAAGATGATCTGCGGACGTTGATCCGCGATTTTGGCGAGCGCTTCGAAGCCGTCGGTCGCAGTCACCACTTCGGCC
The DNA here is from genome assembly GCA_946480825.1 of uncultured Lysobacteraceae bacterium. Next base: position 55,445 of record CAMLLG010000022.1, on the reverse strand, counting down.
CCCTCGCGTTTGAGCAGGGTTTCGGCGGTGCGTCGGATCGTCTTCGAATCGTCGATCACCATCACCCGCAAACCTTGCAGGCCGCCGGCTGGATTCTCGTCTTGCGTCATCATGTCTCCCCATGCACCCGGCAGTCGATGACCGTGTTGCGGGTTTGTCATCATTTTCAGCCACCTATATCCCAGTCTGAAGCTGGACTGTCAAGGTTCCGTTAGCAATTTCCCAGCCAACAACACGGAATGCGGGCTTCGACGACGTTGCCTTGTTACCATCCGGGGCGACGAATCATGCAGGTGCGGTGGAATGTCGAAACGGGCACGCGATGTTCTCGTGGTCATGGACCCGATCGAGTCGATCAAAATTGCGAAAGACTCCACATTTGCGATGTTGCTGGAAGCCCAGCAGCGTCACTATCGGTTGTTTTACGTCACTCCCGGCGGACTGGGCATGCGCGGCGGCGTCGCGGTCGCGGAGGTCGCGCCGCTGAGCGTGCGCGACGATGCGTCGGGCTGGTTCGAAACCGGACCTGCGTCACGCCGTGCGCTGGGGCCCGCCGACCTGATCCTGATGCGCAAGGATCCGCCGGTCGATGCCGAGTTCATCCACGACACCCAGATCCTTGGCGCGGCGCAGCGCGCGGGCGCGCTGGTGGTCAACGACCCCGCCGGGTTGCGGGACCACAACGAGAAGCTGGCGGCGCTGGAGTTCCCGGACTGCTGCCCGACCACGATCGTCAGCCGAAAGTCTTCCGAAATCAAAGCCTTCGTGACCGAACACGGCGATGCCGTGCTCAAGACCCTCGACGGCATGGGTGGGCGCTCGATCTTCCGTGCCCGGGTCGGCGATCCGAATCTGAACGTGATTCTGGAAACCCTGACCGGCGGCGACCGCCACCTGGCGATGGCCCAGCGCTACATCCCGGAGATCGTCGATGGCGACAAACGCATCCTGCTGATCGACGGCGTGCCGGTGGACTACTGCCTGGCGCGGATCCCGCAGGGCGACGAATTCCGCGGCAATCTGGCCGCCGGCGGCCGCGGCGAAGGCCGCCCGCTGAGCGAGCGCGACCGCTGGATCGCGGCCCGCGTGGGGCCGGAGATGAAGCGCCGCGGCATGCGTTTCGTCGGCCTGGACGTGATCGGCGATTACCTCACCGAGGTCAACGTCACCAGCCCGACCTGCATCCGCGAGCTGGACAAGCAGTTCGGCCTGAACATCGCCGGCCTGCTGTTCGATGCGCTGGAGGCGTCCGCCTGACCGGTATGGCAGCGACCGCCGCCTCCCTGCCGCCGCCACCGACCATCGGTGAGGACCAGCGCCTCGGGGCGACCCTGGTGCTGTCGCTGCTGTTCCACGGCCTGCTGATCCTCGGCGTCGGCTTCGCGCTGGAACGGGCGGCACCGGTGGTGCCGATGCTGGACGTGATCCTCACCCAGACCCGGACCCCGCTCACGCCGAAACAGGCGGACTTCCTTGCCCAGGCCAACAACCAGGGCGGCGGCGAACACGACAAGGCAAGCCGCCCGCGCGACCCGCAGCCGGGCACCGTGCCGCAGACCGAGGCCGGCGTGGCGCCGCAGGCGGTGCGGGCGCAATCGCCGGCGCCCTCGCCGCCGCCCGAGGCGCGCGTCGTGACCAGCCCGACCGGCGATGCCCGTCTCCCCGCCCCCAGCCGCCAGCCGAAGGCGGAACCCACGCCGAACCGCGTCGGCGACCGCAAGATCCAGCACGACATGGCGATGGCGCGCCTCGCCGCGGAGATCCATCTGCGCTCGGCCCGTTACGCCAAGCGGCCGACCCGCAAGTTCGTGTCCGCCAGCACCCAGGAATACGCCTGGGCGAATTACCTGCGCGCGTGGGTCGATCGCGCCGAGCGCGTGGGCAATCTCAACTATCCGGACGAAGCGCGCCGGCGACGGCTGTCGGGCACGGTGGTGATCAACATCGGCATCCGCCGCAACGGTTCGATCGAACGCGCCGATGTCGTGCAGTCCAGCGGCATTCCGCTGCTGGACGAAGCCGCGCTGCGCATCGCGAAGCTGGCCGAGCCCTACCCGCCGCTGCCGAAAACGCCCGAAAACCCCGACATTCTCAACGTCGTGCGCACCTGGCAGTTCCTGCCGGGCGGCGAGATGATCGACGAGTAGGTCGGGCCTTGGCCCGACATTGCGATCTGTCCGCTCAAGACGGGATGTCGGGCCCAGAGCCCGACCTACGCGGCGTGATTCACAGCGTCGTCCAGCCGAATCCCTCGCCGCGGCGGTAGTACACCGCCGACGCCTTGGCGTAGAGGGATTTCGTCGGCACCAGACCGAAGAAGCGGCCATCGGCGCTGTTGCCGCGGTGATCGCCCAGCACCAGCGCCATGCCAGCGGGAATGGTGCCGGTGGCGATGTCCGGGCCGCCACCGTGGCTGAGGTTCAGCGCCACGTCGCGGTCGCCGAAATGTTCGATGTCGGGCGCATCGGGATCGTGGAGAGGGCGGCCGCCGATCCACAGCCGGCCGTCGACCAGCGCGACGGTATCGCCGCCGACCGCGACCACGCGCTTGATCAGCCGCGTACCGTCGGCCGGCGACTTGAACACCACCACGTCGCCGCGCTGCGGTTCGCCGCGATCGATCAGCTCGATGTCGGTGAACGGCACGCGCAGGCCGTAGGCCATCATGTTCACGGCGATGCGGTCGCCGGGCATCAGCGTCGGTTCCATCGAACCGCTCGGCACCTGATAGTGATTGGCCAGCGAGGTGCGCGCGACGGTCAACAACAGCAGGAACAGGGCGAAGGTCGCCCATTCGCCGCGCCAGACGCGCGAGTTCGAAAAGCGCGATGCGGCGGGCCCCTTGGCGGGCGGTGCGGTGTGGCTCATGGCGTTCCCCGATGGCGTTGCGATCCACCATCGACCCGGCGCGGTGCAGCCGAGTTCCCGTGACCGATGGCCTATGGCTTCGCCGCACCCGCATCGCGCCTTGCGCGCAACGCCTGCTGTTCGGCGATGGTGAGGGCGACCTGATTGCGCAGATAGGCCGGTTCCAGCAGTTCGGGCGCGACCGCTTCGCCGCGCAGGAAGGCGGCACGCGCCAGCGCGGCGACATCGGCCGCGCGCGGCAGCGCTTCGGCGTCGACCGCGCGCAGCCGCGATGCGAAACGAGCCTGCAGCGCGCCGGATTCCGCCGCGAAACCGGTGCCGACGCCGAACCAGTCGCCGGCGGGACCGGCATCGATATCGGGCAGCATCACCGCATCCGGCGGCTGCACGCGTTCGTCGTCGAGCGCACGCGGGTGCAGACCTCCATCGATGCCGCGCTCGAACGCGAACGCCGCGACGTAGACCTCGCGCATGCGCGCATCGATCGCCGCGAACACGCGCGTCTCCGCATCGGCGCCGAGCGCCCTCGCCCGCAGCGCCAGCGCCGCGAGCGTGGACACCGGCACCGCAGGGCGATCCAGCGCCAATGCGATGCCCTGCGCGATGGCCACGCCGAGCCGCACGCCGGTGAACGCCCCGGGCCCGCGGCCGACAGCGACGGCATCGAGCTGCGACTTCGCGACGCCGGCCTCGGCCAGCAGCGCCTCGGCCCAGGGCAGCGCCAGCTCGGCGTGCCTGCGCGGCGCGATCTCATGCCGCTCGCGCACGTCGCCATCGACCCACACGGCGACGGAGCAGGCTTCGGTGGAGAGTTCGAAGGCGAGGAGTTTCATGGCGCGAGTTTAACGGCCGACGAAGGCACATCGAAAAACGCCCGCACCTCGTCCAGCGAGCGGGTGCGCGCGAACGGCGGCAACGAGTCGAAGAAGGTGCGGCCGTAGGATTTGCCGATCAGGCGCGGGTCGCAAAGCACCAGCACGCCGCGATCGGTTTCGGTACGGATCAGCCGGCCGACGCCCTGTTTCAGCGCGATCACCGCCTGCGGCAATTGTTCGTCGCGGAAGGGATTTCCGCCGTCGCGGCGGATCGCGTCCAGCCGCGCTTCGAACACCGGGTCGTCGGGCGCGGCGAACGGCAGTTTGTCGATGACGACCACGCTCAGCGCATCGCCGGCCACGTCCACGCCTTCGCGGAAACTGGCGGCGCCCAGCAGCACGCCGTTGCCGGAATCGCGGAAGCGCTGCAGCAGCACCGAGCGCGGCGCATCGCCCTGCACGAACAGCGGCCAGGGACACGCCGAAGCGCGCAGCAGTTCGGCGGCCTCGCGCAATGCGCGATGCGAGGCGAACAGCAGGAACGCGCGCCCGCCCGAGGCTTCGAGCACCGGGCGCACCGCGTCGATCACCGCAGGCGTGTAGTCGCGCGAGTTCGGCTCCGGCATCCGCTGCGGCAGATAACACAGCGCCTGCCGCGGCCAATCGAACGCACTCGGCGCGATCAGGGTCCGCGGTGCGTCCAGGCCCAGGCGTTCGCTCAGATGATCGAAACCGCCGGCCACCGCGAGCGTCGCCGAGGTGAAGATCCAGGCCGCGCGCGACTGCTCGCGATGCGTGCGGAGCGGCCCGGACACGTCCAGCGGCGTGCGCTGGAAACGGAAGCCGCGCGGGGAGAGTTCGTACCAGCGGACGTCCCACAGCTTGTCGTCCTTCGCCGGCGCATCGGAATCATGCGCGACATTCTCTTCGGACACCCCATCGTCCCGGGCATCGTCATGGGCGATCTCCAGCGCATGATTCGCCGCGATGGCCGCATCGCCGCTCTGCGCGACATGGCGCCGCGCGAAATCCGGCGGCGCCCAGCGCAGCAGGCGTGCGCGCTGCTCGATCCCGCGTGCGTGGCAGGCGTCGAATCCCGGGGCGGCCTCGCGCAGCGGCGCGATCGCGTCGATGAAGGCGCACAGCGCATCGTCGAGCGCGCTCAACGCGTCGAACACGCCGGATTCCTGCAATGCGCGCCAGCGCGTGCCGCGCGCGGGCAATCCCTCCATCGCGGCGCGCATCGCCCGCGTGGCCTCTTCCAGCGCGCGCGCCGGCGACTGCAGCACCGCCAGCGCGCCGGTGGTGGTCTTGCATTCGGCCAGCGCATCGCGCGCCAGTTCCACCAGCGGGCGCGCGCTCAGGCCTTCGCCGAAGAACTGCGCGGCGAGTTCCGGCAACTGATGCGCCTCGTCGACGACGAACACCTGCGCGCCGGGCAGGATTTCGCCGAAACCTTCCTGCTTCAGCGCCAGGTCGGCCAGCAACAGATGATGATTGACGACGACGACATCCGCGGCCTGCGCGCGCTGGCGCGCCTGCACGACGAAGCAGTCGTCCCAGAACGGGCACTCGCTGCCGAGGCAGTTGTCGGTGGTCGAGGTGACCATCGGCAGCAGCGGCGAATCCTCCGGCAGGGCGTCGAGTTCGGCCAGATCGCCCAGGCGCGTGCGCCCGCTCCAGGCGACGATGCGCTGGAACTGGGTGATCTGTTCCTTGCTGGTGAACCGGGGTTCGCCTTTGGTCTTTTCGACCCGATATCGGCAGAGGTAATTCGCGCGGCCCTTGAGCAGCGCGGTCTTCACGCCCTTGCCCAGCGCGTCGCGCACCCGCGGCAGATCGCGGTGATACAGCTGGTCCTGCAGCGCGCGGGTGCCGGTGGAGACGATCGTCTTCAGCCCCGACAGCAGCGCCGGCACCAGATACGCGAAGGTCTTGCCGGTGCCGGTGCCCGCCTCGGCCAGCAGCACCGCGCGGTCTTCCACGGTCTCGGCGATGGCCATCGACAGCTGTTGCTGCGCCGAGCGCGGCGCGAAACCGGGAATCGCTTCCGCGAGCGCGCCGCCTGCGCGCAGCGCATCGCGCGCCTGGCGCGCGAACGCGGAGCGCGACGATGCGCCGTCGTTCGATTCCGCATCGTCGCCGCTGCGGACCGGGTCGTCGGATCCGTGCATCGCGATCAGTAGCGCGCCGGGCCGGTGAGGGTGCAGGCGGTCTGCGCCTGGTCGGCATCGATCAATGCGGCCGCGGTCCGCGTCGATGCGCGCTCCCATTGCGCGAGCTTGTCGCCCTTGAGCTTGCGCGCTGCGGCCTGCGCCTGCAGTCCGCGCTGTTCGAAGACGAGCTGCTGGCGGATCGTCGCCCAGTGCCGTCGGCACAGCGGGCCGACCTTGGCGCCGGTCTCGAACGCGCGCCGCGCGAGCGCAGCGGCCTTGCCGAGATCCTTCAGCAGGACCGCGACCTCGGCGCGTTCCTGCAGCAGCGCCGGATCGTCAGGCGACAGCGTCAACGCCCGATCGAGCAGCGCGGCGGCTTCGGCGTGGTCGCGGCGACGCTCCGCCTGCGCGGCCTTCACCCGCAGATCCTCGACCATCGGATCGCGCAGCGGCTGCACGTCGAGTTCGTCCGCCGCGGCCTTGCCCGCGGCGCGGATCTCGGCGACCAGTTGCTCGGGCGCCGGGCCGGCCCACTCGGGCGCCGGCGGCGTGCTGTGGCAGGCGGCGAGCGCGCAGAGCAACGCCGCCAACGCTGCGATGCGGCGACGACGCGCGGTCATGCGACGCGTACCCATACGACGCGTACCTATACGACACGTACTCATGCGACGCGCACCTGCGCGGCACCGTGCGGGTCGAGCATGCCGCGCTGTTCGCGCTCGCGCTGCTCGCGCTCGCGGCGTTCCTGCTCGCGGCGATAGGCCTCTTCGCGTTCCTGGCGTTCGCGGGCATCCCGTTCGAAAGCCTCGCGTTCGCGCGCTTCGCGGTAGGCCCGGTCGCGCCGCTGCTGCTCGCGATACGCCTCGTCGCGGGCGCGCAGTTCGGCATAGCGACGGTCGTTGTCGCGACGAATTCGCTCGTCCTCGCGGGTCTGCTGTTCGCGATACCGCGCGTCTTCTTCGTCCCGGCGCTGCTGGCGTTCGCGCTCTTCGCGCTGCTGCTGTTCACGCTGTTGTTGTTCACGCTGGCGCGCGGCCTCGTCGTCGGCGTTGCCGCCGCCGATGCCGAAAATGCGCTGCCAGAAGCCCTGCGCGTCGCCTTCGCCGCCCTCGGCGTTCTCCGCCTCGGGTTCCGCAAGCACGCAGGGCTGGTAGGCCGGCGCGAAGCCGGCGACGAAACCGATCCGGCGCGCGCCCGGACAGCCGGCGTCGGTGGTGTTCGCGCCCGCCACCCACTGCCAGTCGATGCCCTTGCCGCCGATCCGCAGCGGCGCGGTGGGCAGGCGCGCGAACAGGCCGGACCACACCCGCATCGCGCCGGTGGCGCCGTACAGGCCGGTGGGTTCGTTCTGATCGTTGCCGACCCAGACCACCGCGAGGTGATCGCCGGTCCAGCCGGCGAACCAGCTGTCGCGGCTGTCGTTGCTGGTGCCGGTCTTGCCCGCGGCCTGCAGCCGGCCGAGGCCATCGCTCATCAGTTGGCGGCCGGTGCCGGACGTGACCGCCTGCTGCAGTGCCGTGGTCACCAGCCGCGCGGCGATGGCGTCGCCGGGTTGCGCCGGTTTCGGCGCGTCGTCGTAGCGGTTCAGCGCCTTGCCGTTGGCATCGAGCACGCCGCGCACCGCGTGCAGCGGCTGGATTTCGCCGCCGGAGGCGAGGAACTGGTAGAGCTGCGCCATCGCGTACGGGCTCTGGTCCAGCGAGCCGAGAATCAGCGACGGATTCTGCCCGCCGTCGATGCCGGCGAGCGTGCGCAGCAGGTCGCCGAGCCGCTGCGGGCCCACGTCCATGCCCACGCGCACCGTCGACTGGTTGTAGGACATCGCCAGGGCATCGATCAGCCGCACCGTGCCGTGGCTGCGGCCATCGGAATTGCCCGGGTTCCAGCGCCGGCCGTTGTCCAGCGTGATCGTCACCGGCGAATCGTCGACATAGCTCGCGAGCGAATACTTGTCGGGCTGCGCCAGCGCCAGCAGATACACGAACGGCTTCAGCAGCGAACCGACCGGCCGCTGCGCCTGCACCGCGCGGTTGAAACCATGTTCCTCGAAGGCGCGGCTGCCGATCACCGCCACCACTTCGCCGTTGTGCACGTCGGTGACGACGACGCCGGCCTGCAGCGGCGGACGGCGCGAATTGCTCAGCGCCTTCATCGTGCGGGTGACCGCGCCTTCGGCGTAGGCCTGCGCGGACGGCGACATGCCGGTCATCACGGTCAGACCCGCGCCCTGCAGTTCGTCCTCGGGATAGTCGCGGGCGAGCTGGCGGCGGACCAGATCCACATAGGCCGGGAAACGGTTCGCGACCAGACTGCCGGGGCCTTCGGTGACGCCCAGCGGCGTCTTCACCGCGCGGTCGTATTCCTTCCGGTCGATGATCCCGGTCTCCAGCATCTTGGTGAGCACCAGATTGCGGCGCTCCAGCGCGCGCTCGGGATTGCGCCGCGGGTTGTACCAGGACGGGCCCTTCACCAGTCCCACCAGCAGCGCGATCTGTTCGGTGGTCAGGTCGTCGAGCTGGCGCCCGTAATAGAACTCGGCGCCGGAGGCGAAGCCGTGGATCGCCTGCGAACCGCGCTGGCCGATGTCGACCTGGTTGAGATAGGCCTCGAGGATCACGCCTTTTTCGTAGCGCGCATCGATGATCAGCGCATACAGGATTTCGTTGAACTTGCGGGTGACGGTCTGTTCCTTGCCGATGCCGAGCAGGCCGGAGCGCGCGAGCTGCTGGGTCAGGGTACTGCCGCCCTGACGCACTTCGCCGCCGGTTTTCAGGGCGACGAACGCGGCGCGCGCCATGCCGCTGAAATCGATGCCGATGTGGCGCGCGAAATCGCGATCCTCCACCGCCTGCAGCGTATCGGTGAGCATCGCCGGCACTTCGTCGATGCGCACCAGCCGGCGCTCTTCCTGTTTCTGGCCGTAGAGCGTGGCGATACGGGCGGGATCGAGCCGGACCGATTTCACCGCGCGGTCGCGGCCCAGATCGCGGACCGTGGCGACGCGGCCGCCGGACAACGCCACTTCGACCCGGCTGGGGCCGACCCGGCCGTCGACGTCCTGATAGCCGCGGCTGGCGATGCGCCAGCGCCCGCCGTCACGGCCGTAGGTGCCGGGCTTCTCGCCCTTGCCGTCGTCGCGATAGGAGGCGGCGTCGAGTTCGGTCTTCAGCGTGCGCGCGTCCATCGCGAGGCCGGGCGCCAGCTGCAGCGGGCGGGCGTAGACCCGGGTGGGCACCTGCCAGCGCAACTGGCCGAAGCGGACGCTGACCTGATGGTTCAGGTACAGGGTGTAGGGAATCAGGAAGCCCAGGCCGATCGCGATCGCGACCGCGGCCCAGCGCAGCACCCGCCGGCGCCAGCCTCCATCGCTGCTCTCGTTTCCGTCGTTGTCGCCGTCCCGGCTGTCCTCGGCATCCAGATCGTCCTCGTCCAGATCGTCGTCGATGTCGTCGTTTCGGGCCATTCGGGGGAGGCTTGCCTGTGGGCGGGGGACGAAGATGCGAAAATGCCGCCCGAGTCTAGCAGGCTGCCGGAACCGGCACGCCGGGCCACCGCGTCACCCCCGCCCCTCGCCGGAGTTCCTTCAGGATGTCGTTCACGCTCGCCGATCTGCGGTTCCTGTTACACCGCGGACTCGGCCTGATCCGGCGCGGCTGGACCAGCCTGCGCAGCCGCGGCTGGCGCGCCACCTGGGAGCGCACCCGCGCCCAGTTCCGCCGCCCCGCGCCGCTGCCGCCGGGCACGCTGTACGCCCCGGCGCCGGCGCCGTTCGCGCCGTTCGGCATTCCCACCGTCGACCTGCGCGCCGACGCCATCGCCGGCGCACCGGTCGCCAGCCTCGTCATCCCGGTCTACGACCAGTTCGCGCACACCCTCGCCTGCCTGCGCGCGCTGGCGGCGCATCCACCGTCGCTGTCGTTCGAAGTGATCGTGGTCGACGACGGCTGCCGCGACGAGACCGTCGACGCGCTGCCGCAGGTGGCCGGCGTGCGCTATCACCGCCGCGCGCAGAACGGCGGCTTCATCGCCGCCTGCAACGACGGCGCATCGCTGGCGCGCGGCGAGTATCTGGTGTTCCTGAACAACGACACGATTCCGCAGCCGGGCTGGCTGGACGCGCTGCTCGACACCTTCGCGACCGAACCCGACACCGGCCTGGTCGGCGCGCAGCTGCTCTATCCCGACGGCCGTCTGCAGGAAGCCGGCGGCGTGGTCTTCGCCGACGGCAGCGGCTGGAATTACGGCAAGTTCGAATCGCCCGACGACCCGCGCTTCGCCTATCTGCGCGACTGCGACTACGCCAGCGGCGCGGCGCTCGCGATCCCGCGCGCGCTGTTCGCCGCGCTGGGCGGTTTCGACGCGCGCTACGCGCCGGCCTATTACGAAGACACCGATCTGGCGTTCGCGGTGCGCGCGGCCGGGCACCGCGTGATTTATCAGCCCGCCTCGAAAGTCGTCCACGTCGAAGGCGGGACGGCCGGCACCGACACCGCCGTCGGCATGAAGGCCTACCAGGTACGCAACCGCGCCACCTTCGCCGCGCATCGCGCCGAGGCGCTGGCGGCGCAGCTGCCCGCGAACACGGTGCCGACGCCGGCCCTGCTGCACCGCAGGCAACAGCAGATCCTGATCATCGACGCGCAGACGCCGCGCCCGGATCACGATTCGGGCTCGCTGCGGCTGGTGAACCTGATGCGCCTGCTGCGCGAGGAAGGCGCGCACGTGGTGTTCCTGCCCGCAGACCGCCATCGCGTCGAACCGTACGCGACGCAGTTGCAGCGGCTCGGCGTGGAGAGCTGGCATGCGCCGTTCGCGGCGCGACCGCCGGCGTGGTTGCGCGAACACGGCGCGCGCTTCGATGCGGTGATGGTGAGCCGGTATTACGTCGCCGCCGAATTCCTGCCGCTGTTGCGCGCGCACGCGCCGCGGGCGCGGCGGATCTTCGACACCGTCGACCTGCACTACCTGCGCGAACGCCGCGGCGCCGAAGTCGCGGGCGACGCCGCGCTGTTGCGCGCAGCCGAACGCACGCGCGCGCTGGAACTCGACGTCATCGCCAACGCCGACATCACCCTGGTGGTCAGCGAAGTGGAACGCGCGCTGCTGCGCACCGACGCACCCGACGCGCTTGTCGAGATCCTGTCGAACCTGCATCGCATCGCCGGCAGCGGACGGCCGTTCGCCGAACGCCGCGACCTCGTGTTCGTCGGCGGTTTCCGCCATCCGCCGAACGTCGACGCGGTGCGCTGGTTCGTGCAGGCGGTCTTTCCGTCCATCCGCGCGCGTCTGCCGGACGTGCGCTTCCACTGCATCGGCAGCCACACGCCGCCGGAGATCGAGGCACTGGGCGAGGTGCCGGGCGTGATCGTGCATGGTCACGTCGCCGACATCGATCCGTTCATGGACGGCGGCCGCATCGCGATCGCGCCGCTGCGCTACGGCGCCGGCGTGAAGGGCAAGGTGAATCTGAGCATGGCGCACGGTCAGCCGGTGGTCGCCACCGCCTGCGCGGTCGAAGGCATGCATCTGCGCGACGGCATCGATGCGCTCGTCGGCGACGATCCGCAAGCCTTCGCCGACGCGGTGGTGCGTCTGTACGAAGACGAAGCGCTGTGGAATTCCGTGGCGCGCAACGGCCTCGACAGCGTCGCCGCGCATTTCTCGCCGGATGCCGCGCGGCAGGTCGTTCGGAACGTGTTTCTGCGGTAAGCGTGCGATCCGGAAAGCGTCACCTCTGTCATCCCGAGCGCAGCGAGGGACCTGTTTTTCCATGCGCACACAAACCAACAGGTCCCTCGCTGCGCTCGGGATGACAGCAAACATCGAAGCGTTGTGCGATCAACGCTCCACCGGCGCCACCGCGCGCAGGCGTTCGGCCAATGCGCTCAATCCTTCGACTTTCGCATCGAGACCGCGCGCGGCGTCGTGCGCGGCGCGCGCGCCTTCGATGTCGCCGCTGCCCAGCCGCTGTTCGCCGACCGCGACCCAGCGCTGCGCGAGCCGGATGCGGGCGCGGTCCGCATCGCGGCTGCCCCCTTCCAGCGCGAGCCGCGCGTCCAGGCAGACCCGCGCGCGCTGCAGACGGTTGTCGCGCAATTCCTGTTCGAAGCAATCGCGCACCCGCGGCATCATCCGCACGCTGGCGCGGCGCACGCCGGCGTCGTCGGGCGCCAGCGCACGCGCGGCGCGGAGTTTGTCGAAGGCGCTGTCGCCCGGCGGCGTGAGCCAGTCGCCGCGGGCTTCGGCGGCGGCGGCTTCCAGCAACAGACGGCGCAGGCGTCGCTCGGCCGCGGGCGTCAGCGGTTTCGGGCCGGCATCGGTGCGAACGCGCTCGGCGCGCGACAACGCCTCGCGCGCCGCGATCGATTCGGGCGCATCGGGCGCGAGCGCCTGCGCGGCCGCCAGCTCCCTGCGCGCACGTTCGAAATCGAAATCGGCCGCGGCCCTGCGCGAGCGCGCCGCATGCGCGCGCGCGACCGCACGCAGCGCCGTCTCCGCATCCTCGGTGTCGATGCCGCTGTCATGCCACGCGCGATAACCGTCCGCCGCGCGGGCGAGGCGGCCCGCGCGCAGATCGGCATCGGCCCGGTGCCGTATCCGTTCGACCGATCGCGTCAGCGCGGCCTGCGCGTCGGGCAGATCGGCATGACCCGGGTCGTAGGCGCGGGCGAGCGCGATCTCCGCGGCTGCGCGCGCCGGATCGCCCCGGTCGATCGCTTCGAGCGCCTGTTGCAACACGATCGTCAGCGCATCCTCGCGGCCTTCCAGCGCGCGCAGATGTTGCGGCTGCAGCACGAGGATGCGCCGATACAGCGGCAATGCGGCTTCGTCGTCGCCGACCAGGCGTCCGGCGACGCGCGCGGCGTCCGCGGCCTGCAGAAGGGCGTCGATGCCCGCCACCGCAGCCTCGCGCGCGCGCAATCGCTCGGCGACCGCATCGGTCTGCGCCCGCGGTGCGGACAGCGCGCGCGCCAGCCGCAGCGCCCGATGCGCATCCTCGAAGCGGCCGGCATCGACCGCCGCACGCGCCTGCCGAACCGCGGCCTGCGCCACGCGCGACAGGCCCGCGCGCAGCGCGGCGCGATCCGGATCGATCGCCACCGCGGCTTCGTAGAGTTCGCGCGCGCCGCTGCCGTCGTCCGCGGTCAGCCGCCCCTGCGCCAGCGCGACTTCGGCCTGACCGCGCAGGCGTTCGGCCTCGGCTTCCGGCCACAGCCGCTCCGCGAGCGGGCCGCGCAGCAGCCAGATCAGCGCGAACAGCGACGGCAACGCGACCGCCGCCAGCCACGGCCAACGGGCACGCAGACGGTCTCGGACGAATCGCAGTGCGGAGTCACGGCGGGCGGTCACGACCGAAGCATATCGCGCCGCGCACGGGCCGATGAGGCCCGTACAACTGCTCTGCGCCGATGAGGCCCGTACAACCACCTCGCGCCGATCAGGCCCGTCGCACCGTCTCCACGCCGGGCAGACTGTCCACCCGGCCCAGCAGCCGGCTGAGCTGTTCGTGGTCGCGCACGCGCAACTGCAGGCGCAGGCGCACGCGGCTGCCGTCCAGCCCTTCGCTCTGGATCGAGAGCACGTGGGCGTCGTCCTGGGCGATCAGATTGGTCAGATCCTTCAGCAGCCAGCGGCGATCGACCGCATCCACAACCACGCTCGCGGTATGGCCGCCGCCGGTGCGGCCCCACTCCACCGACAACACGCGCTGCGGCTGGCTGGCGGACAAGCGCAGGAACGCGGCGCAATCGGCGCGATGCACGCTGACGCCGCGGCCGCGGGTGAGATAACCGGCGATGGGTTCGCCCGGCAGCGGCTGGCAGCAGCGCGCGATCTGCACCAGCATGTTGTCGACGCCGACCACGGTGAACGCCGAACCCGAGACGGGCTTGGGCGCGATTTTCGGCGGCGCCCGCGCAAGCTCGCCGCGGGACAGTTCGCCGCGACCGCTCTCCGGGCCGGCGACATCCTGACGGCTGCGCTCGTGATCGAGCAGCGCACGGCCGACCTGGTGCGGGCCCACGTCTCCCAGCGCCACCAGCACGTAGAGGTCGTCGATCGCCGGTGCGTTGAACTTCGCCAGCATCGGCGCGAGATCGGCCTGCAGCAGCGACAGCCGCCGCAGTTCCTTTTCCAGCATCTCGCGACCGGCCTGCACGTTGCGCGCGCGGTCCAGCTTGTGGAACCACGCCCGCACCTTGTCGCGCGAACGGCCGCTGGCGAGAAACCCGTTCGCCGCCACCAGCCAGTCTCGCCGCGGCTCGGCGGTCTTGGCGGTGAGGATCTCGATGCGCTCGCCGCTGCGCAGTTTGTAGTCCAGCGGCACGATGCGGCCATCGACCTTCGCGCCGCGGCAGCGATGCCCCACCATCGTGTGCACGTGGTAGGCGAAATCCAGCGGCGTGGCGCCGTTGGGCAGGTCGATCACGTCGCCCTGCGGCGTCAGGGTGTAGATCCGGTCTTCGATCAGTTCGCTGTCGAGGGCGTTGGCGAGGCGCCTGCCGCTGTCGTGATCGTTCTCGCCGTCCTCGCGGCCGCCGTCCAGCAGCCGGCGCATCCACTCGATCTTGCGGTCCAGCGCGGCGTCGGCGGGCGCGCTGCGCCCTTCCTTGTAGCGCCAGTGCGCGGCCACGCCCAGTTCGGCCTGCGCGTGCATGTCGTGGGTGCGGATCTGCACTTCCAGGGTCTTGCCTTCCGGCCCGACCACCGCGGTGTGCAGCGAGCGGTAATCGTTGCGCTTGGGCCGCGCGATGTAATCGTCGAACTCGCTGGGGATCGGCGTCCACAGCGCATGCACCGCACCCAGCGCGGCATAGCAGGACGGCACGTCCTTCACCATCACCCGCACCGCGCGCAGGTCGTAGAGTTCGCTGATCGGCACGCCCTTCTTCTGCATCTTCTTCCAGATGCTGGTGATGTGCTTGGGCCGCCCGGCGACCTCCGCCTCCACGCCCTGCGCCTTCAGCGCCTCGCCGAGCTGCCGCTTCACCTGTTCGATGTAACGCTCGCGGTCGCCACGTTTTTCGTCGAGCGAACGCGCGATCTTCTGGTAGGTCTCCGGTTCGAGATGGCGGAACGCCAGATCTTCCAGCTCCCACTTCAACTGCCAGATGCCCAGCCGGTTGGCCAGCGGCGCGTGGATGTCGCGGGTCAACTGCGCCAGCGCACGGCGCTCGGCCTCGGGGCGGCGCCCCGCCGCGTGCATCAGCGCCAGTTGCCGCGCCAGCAGCACGGGCACGACCCGCAGATCCTTGACCATCACCAGCAGCAGCCGGCGCAGGCCCTCGGCGTTGCGGCCACCCGCGTCGGCCGCATGCAGAGTCCACACCTGGGCGGCGGCGCGCTGGCCCTCCAGCAGGGTCGCGACGGTCGGCCAGGATTTCGCCAGCTGCGGCTCGATCCGCGCCCGCCATGCCGGCAGATCGTGCAGGATCGTCGCCAGCACCACGTCGCCGTCCGCGTTCAGTCGCGCCAGGGCGGTCAGGGTGTCGCCCAGCTGCGCGAGGACCTCCGCGTCGAGGGGTTCCGGCCCGGCCGCCTGCCCGGCCGCCAAGTCCAGCGCCTGCCGCCACGGCGCGCCCAGCGCGGCCACCGGCGGCAGCGCGAGCAGGGCATCGGGAAGAGCGGCGACGACGGACACGCGCATTCGAAACCGGGGGAAGGTACGCCTACACTAGCGGCGTCCCGCCTTCGGCGAAATCCCCAGAGGAAACGAATCATGTCGATGCTCCGCCCGCTGCTGCCGCTCGCTGTGCTCGCCGCCCTCGCGCTCTCGCCGCTCGCCGCCCTGGCGCAGAAACCGATCGAACGCGACATGTCGCCGGAAGAGTTCAAGGCCGCCGGCCTCGACAAGCTCAGCCCCGAAGAGTTGGCCCGACTCAATGTCTGGCTGGGCCGCAAGATCGACACCGCCACCACCGAAGCCGCCGCGCAGGCCAAGGACAAGGTCGAACAGGAAAACCGCGGCTTCTTCCACTTCGGCTCCAACGACCCGATCGTCGGCCGCATCGCCGGGGAATTCCGCGGCTTCGGCAAGGGCCGCACCTACACCCTCGACAACGGCCAGGTCTGGCGCCAGACCGACGGCGCCTCGCTGGTCGGCGTGAAACTCGACAACCCCGAGGTACGCATCAACCCGAGCATCTCGGGCAACGCGTGGTATCTGGCGGTGAAGGGTTACAACACACGGGCGAAGGTGGAGCGGGTGAAGTAAGGGTTGCGTCGAACATCCATGGCGCGGGTTTCGCGCGGCTTCATCCGGCTTCATCGCGCAACGACATCGGGGCTCGCAGGCGAACCGTCGATCTCCTGCCGCCGCCGAAAAAAGCACGACGATGAATGCCGGGGCGATGACCCGGCCTGCGACAGCAGGTCCCTCGCTACGCTCGGGATGACGGCGCTTCGGCGCACGCATACGCGCCGAAGCGTCACTCGTACCGCAACGCCTCGATCGGGTCGAGGCTCGCAGCCTTCGAGGCCGGCATGATGCCGAAGATCACGCCGACCAGCGCCGAGAAGCCGGCGGCGGCGACCACCACCCACAGCGGGACCGATGCCGGCGGGATGGCCGGCACCAGCGTCGTGAGGCCGACAGCCGCGCCGAAGCCCAATGCGATGCCCATCAGGCCGCCCAGCAATGCGAGCAGACCCGCTTCGAGCAGGAACTGCACCAGAATATCGCGGCGCGTGGCGCCGAGCGCCTTGAGCACGCCGATCTCGCGGGTGCGCTCGGTCACCGACACGAGCATGATGTTCATGATGCCGATCCCGCCGACCAGCAGCGAGATGCCGACGATGCCGCCGAGCACCGCGGTCGCCGTGACGGTGATCTCGTCGAATTGCTTCACGAACGAATCGGCGGCCTCGACCTTGAAGTCATCGTCCTTCTCGTCGGCGATGTCGCGCGAAGCGCGGATGGCGCGCTTCACGCGTTCGCGCAGCGGGGTGACATCCTCAAGATTCGCGGCGGTGAAGGTGGCGAGGATCATCGGCTCGTTGTTGTTGCCCATCATCGCGCGACCGACGTCGAACGGGATCACGACATAATTGTCCTGACTGAAGCCGAGCAGCTCACCCTGCTTTTCCATCATGCCGACCACCTTGAACCATTCTCGGCCGACGAGCAGGTACTCGCCGACAGGGTTCTCGGGCATCTTCAGCTGGTCCCGCAACTCCGTGCCGATCACGGCGACCCGACGATGCCCCTTGTCGTCGCTGTCCACCAGAAATCGACCGTATTTCGGGAAACGGTTGTTGACCGCCGGATAGTCGGCCGTCGTGGCCTGCACCTGAGGCACGGCCGTGCGCCCTTCGTAGCTCACGCCGGCCGCATTGACCACCATCACCGGCGCCACTTCCTTCACGCCCTGTACCCGGTAACGCAGCACGTTGATATCGTCGAACGTGATCGTATTGAGTTTGCCCGTACGGAAATTCTCGTTGTCGTTGACCGCGCGCAACGTCAACGCATTGCCGCCGAGCTCGGAAAACTGGCCCTTGATCGAATCCGAGAATCCCTGGACCAGCGCCACCACCGCGATCACCGATGCGGTGCCGATCAGGATGCCGAGCGTGGTCAGGAAACTGCGCATGCGATGCGCGGCCAAACTCGCCATGGCGGCGCGGAACGCTTCGAACAGCGGCGACATCAGTGCACTCCCGATTCGGAACGACGCACGTCTTCGACGACGCGACCGTCGTTGACGCGGATCGTGCGGTGGCAATGCGCGGCGATGTCGGGCTCGTGAGTCACGACCACGACGGTCTGCCCCTGTCGGTGCAGCGCGTCGAACAACGCCATGATCTCGCCGGAAGTTCGCGAGTCGAGATTGCCGGTGGGTTCGTCAGCCAGAAGGATCGATGGCGAGCCGACGAGCGCCCGCGCGACCGCCACGCGTTGACGCTGGCCGCCCGAAAGCTGATTCGGACGATGACTCATGCGATCGGCGAGGCCGACCTTCGCCAGCGCATCGGAAGCCTGGCGTTTGCGCTCCGCAACGGGGATGCCGCGATAGACCAACGGCTGCATCACGTTCTGGAGCACGGTCAGGCGCGGCAGCAGATGGAAGCTCTGGAACACGAAACCGATCTCCCGGTTGCGGACATGGGCGAGCTCGTTGTCGTTCATGCCGGAGGTATCGCGCCCGTTGAGGAGATAGGTGCCTTCCGTCGGCGTATCGAGACAGCCCAGCAGATTCATCAACGTCGATTTGCCGGAGCCCGACGGACCGATCAGAGCGACATACTCGTTGCGCTCGATCTCGAGGTCCACGCCGGCCAGCGCGAGCACATCCTCTTCGCCCATTCGATAACGCTTGACGATGTTCCGCAGCGAGATCATGCCCCGTCCTTGCCGCCGTCTCCGGACTCCGCGTCCTCGGCATCGGAGCCGTCGTCCTGCTCTTCGGGGTCGCGCTGCGTCACCGCCTGGCCTTCGCGCAAGGTACGCAAGACCTTGGTCGGTCCCACGATGACGGCGTCGCCGGGTTTCGCTCCCTTGGTCACGACTTCCCAGCGATCATCCGACGCGCCGGTTTCGATCTGGACGCGATGCGCGCGCCCCTCGCGATTGATCCAGAGGTAACGGCGGACGACGTCTTTCTCGTCGGTTTCGGTCACGACGGCTTCGACCGGTACCGCCGGACGGTCGGCGCCGTCGCCGAGGAAGATGTCCGAACGGACGCTCATGCCCGAGCGCAGACGCAAACCCGCCGGCGGCTGCAGGCGCACCGTCACCTTGTAGGCGCGCCCCTGGCCCTCGATGGTCGGTGCGAGCGCGATCTGCTCCACCGACCCCTTCAGCGCGGTATCCGGGTAAGCCGCGGCGAACACATCGGCGCGCTGGCCGATGTCGATCTTGGCGATGTCGGCCTCGTCGACTTTCAGCTCCGCGATGATCTCCGAGGTATCGGCGATCTTCATCAGTTGCGCGCCCGCGAACGCCGATGTCGACGGCACCGCGGTTTCGCCCACCTTGATCGGCATCGACACGACGCGGCCCGCGATCGGAGAACGGACTTCGGTCTTGGCGCGCTGTTCGCGCGCATCGCTCACGATCGCCGCCGCGCGCCGCCGCGCTTCCTCGCTGGTCCGCAGATCGGCACGCGCAAGTTCGAGCTGGTTGCGATCTTCGTCGAAACGGGCCCGGTCGATCAGGCGCTGTTCGACCAGCGCGCGACTGCGTTCGAACTGTTTCTGACGCAGGGCGACCAGATCGCGCTGGCGCTCGATGGCGATGGCGCTCTGGCGCAAACCGGCCTCTTCCCGCTCGATCGCGCTGTTGTAGATCTCGGGATCCAGCAGCAGCAGGACCTGGCCCTTTTCCACGTTGTCGCCTTCCTTCACCAGAATGCTGCGCACTTTCGCGGTCACTTCGGCGGTGAGATCGACTTCGTTGCGGAACGCCAGCACACCGGAGGCGAGAATGCTGGGCTGCACCGGCCTTTTCTCGATGGTGGCGAAATCCACCCCGGTGGATGCGGAGCCGCGCGTCTTTTTGAGGATCACGGGCACGGCGATCATCGCCACGATCAAACCCGCGACCAGCCATTTCTTTTCGAACTTCATTGAGCGAATTCCCCGCTGCGACACTCGATTGGACTAGGACAAGAGCGCAATGAAACCCAGAAAAGCCGCTTGCGGAACGATCGCGACCAGAATCGCCTGCCCCCAGCCGGTACGGTTCCACGTTTTCCAACCCAGCGCGGCGAGGAAGATGGTCCACAACGTAGTCAGGCTGAATGCCTTCGCGAGCGAACTCCACGCGTGATCGCGCGGCAATTCGACGAAGAGCGGATCCACGTTGAGCATCATGAGCGATTCGAGGGGCGTCTGCGGATCCATGCCGAAAACGCCGATCAGAGCGACGATCGAAGCGATCGCGCCGGGCATGTTCGACCACGCCGCCAGACTGAGGCCCTTGCGGAACCGCATGTCGTTGCCGGTGAGCTTGGCGGTCAGCAGGTAGTAAACGCCGGAAATCGCCAGCATGAGGCCCAGCACCACGAAGGAGGTGATGCCGGTGATCCATGCCATCGTCTGCGCGCCCGGGATGAACTTGCGGGCCTGCTCAAGCTCTTTCTGGGTCATTTCCTGACCGCTCGCGGCCAGCGCATGGTTGGTGTACCACTCGGCATCCACGCTGGTGAAATACGCGACGCTGAAGACCGCCGCCAGCACGGCTGCCGTCAGGTACGGAACCAGGACGGTCGGGCGCTCCTTGAGGTCGGCGAAGGCTTTGGCGGGCTGCAGGAAGATGTCGATCAGGGTGCTCACGGTGTCGGGTTCCTTTCGGGCGTGCATCGCCATGGCGGAGCCGGGCGACGGAAATGCGGTTCAGCGGGGACGTTTGATGAACAACAGAGCGCCAACGGCGATCATCGCGACGCCGACGCCGACGAGGATCATGTTGCCGGTGCCGCTGCCGCTCGCGATGAAAAGCACGCCTGCCGAGGAGAGGCAGGCACCGCCGATCACCGAGCGCGGAACGCCGGCGTTCTCGTTGCCTTCTTTGTTGTCTTGCGCCTGTTTCTCTTGCACTTGAAGTTCCATGAGTCGGGTTCTCTCTGCTGGATGGGGTCCGATCATCCCGATGATGACCGGGCGTCGGGCGCATGCGCGCTCATCGTTCGTGTCATGACGGGACATGCGGGCGGAATGTGACAGGATGTTTGGCCATTGGGGTTTACAGGGTGGGTATGGCGCCTTCGAGCCGCATCGCCGCCCCCCGGATTCAGGGTCGCGGCACCATCGCAGCACACGCGCGGCGCCCTGCTCGGGACCGCAAGCCGTTCACCGGGCGGTCCAACCCCCATCGATCAGAAGATTGTGACCGGTGATCATGGACGCGGCGGGCGAAGACAGAAACACGATGCCTGCGGCGACTTCGTCGCAGGTCGCGGCGCGACCCAGCGGTACGTCGGCGGCGATCTCGGCGCTCAATTCCGGCGATGCCAGCAATTCCCTGTTCACGACCGTATCCACGAAAGTCGGACTGACGGCGTTGACGCGGATGCCGCGTCTGGCCCATTCGACCGCCAGCGCACGCGTCAGGTTGATCAGTCCGCCCTTGCTGGCGCAGTAAGGCGCCCGATTGCGGTTGCCCACCACGCCGTGCTGCGAAGCGACATTGACGATACAACCTCGCCCCTGATCCACCATCACGCTGCCGGCGGCCTGCGCGCAAAGGAATGCGCCCTTCAGGTTGACGTTCATCACCTCGTCGAACTCCGACTCTTCGAGATCGAGCGCCGGCTTCAACATCTGCGTCCCGGCATTGTTGACGAGAATGTCGAGTTGACCGAAGCGGCTCGCCACCGTATCGATCGCACTGGGAATGGTCAGCGCCGAACGGACGTCCAGGGTCAACGCGAAGGCCTGCGCGCCATCGCGCTGCAAATCGGCGACCAGTGCGTCCAGCAACTTGCCGCGCCCGGGCATCTCGGTCACCGCCACGATCGCCCCCTGCTCCGCCATCATGATCGCGGTCGCCCGGCCGATTCCCGACCCGGCACCGGTGATCAGGGCGACCGCGCCATCCAGGCGCATCGCCCGGGCCAGCTTGCTCATGCCGCCGACCCGGACGCCAGAGCGAAACGCACCAGCACCGATTGCAGCAGTGCCCAGATCAACAGCGATACGATCCACGCCGGCATGCGACGCATGCCCGAGATGATCGAGTACCCCAGACCGACCAGCACCAGCGTCCAGACATCGAACACCAGGATCAGATTGGCGACCGGAAACGACGGCTCGCCCTTGTCGATGCCGAAGATCCCCGCGAGCGAGAGCGCGTCGCGCACGCCATCGTCGGAATAACCGGAAAAACCGAGCAGCCCCTGAACGAGACGACCCAATGCGGTCGGAATCGATGCGAGCAGGATTCCCGAGAACACCGCGGCGAAACCGGCCTTTCCGCGGAACATCTTCGTCGTCAAGGTCAACAGCAACGCCGCGAACGCCAGGAAGATCGTATTCATGACCGCCACCATCACGATCGACACCGTCAGGATGGTGCCGCGCATGTCGGCCACTCCCGGAGGTGCGGTGAGTAGCTGTTTGTCCATCTCCGAGGTCAGCTTGGGCATCGCCAGCACGGTCAACAGCGCATCGATGGCCATGATCGCGAGCAGTACGAATACGAAACCATTGCCGTCGGCGAACTCGCGGAAACTGCGGGCCGGATTCCACAACACGGAGAGCATGCCGAGCAGCCGATTGCGGCGCGGCGAAAGCGCCGCGGGGACATCGGCATGGGCAGCGTCGGCGTTGACGGCGGCGTCGGTCGAAGATTCGACAGTATTCACGTGATCTCCAGAAAAACTTCGCGGAGGATATCGACCAGATCGGCCGCCTCCTGATCGGACAGGGTCAAGGGCGGGAACAGACTGATTCCGCTCTCGAAATGATAGACGAGGACGCCTTCGTTCTGGCATCGCTGCCGCACGCGAACGACTTCCGCCTCGGAAAACAGGCGTCGCTCGGGGTGCGCGTGACTCAACTCGATACCGATCATCAGACCGAGCCCACGGACGTCGCTGACCACCGAGTCTCCGATCATGGCGCGGAAGTCGGCACGGATACGCTCGCCGAGTTCGGTGGCGCGGGCCGGCAGGTCGTCGTCGAAGACCTGCGACAAGGTCGCCAGGGTGGCCGCACAGCCGAGCGGGCTGCCATCCTGGGTGCTCCCGTATTGCAGCGGTATCCCGGCCTGGCGGATGGGCTCGATCACGGCGCCGCGGAACAGCGTCGCGCCGACCGGAAAATATCCGGAATTCAACCCCTTCGACAATGTGATGACGTCGGGCTCGAGATCGAGAAGCGTCGATGCGAACAACGCGCCGCAACGACCGCCGCCGGTCGCGACTTCATCGGCGATGAGCAGCACGTCGTGCTCGCGACACAATGCCGTCACCGCGCGGCAGTATTCCCGGGAAGGCACGATGATGCCGCCCGAGCCGAGAATGGGTTCCATCAGGAGACATGCGATCCGATCGCCTTCGGCGGTCAGGATGCCCTTCAGCGCTTCGAGCGAACGCGCCTCATCGTCCGGCGAGGGAATCAACTCGAAATCGGGGAGCCGTTCGTCCCAGCGCTCCATGTCGGCACGCATGACGCCGCCGGCCGAGAGGTTCATCCACGAACATCCGTGATAGGACCTGTCGAAACTGAGAACACGACGCTTGGCCGGCGCGCGTTTCGCACGTTGGTAGGTACGCGCCACGCGCAGAGCCACTTCGACCGCGGAGGTGCCGGTGGTCGAAAGATAGACGCAGTGCATTCGCCCTTCCGACAACTCGACCAGCTTTGCCGCGAGGGCCTCGGCCGGGGAATGCGTGTTGTCGAACAGGGGCGCATAGACCATGTTCTGCAGCTGCTGCTGCATGCGCTCGATGATCCGCGGGTTGTTGAGCCCCAGCGAAACGTTCCACAGCCCTCCGGCGGCGTTCAGGAAGGCGCGTCCATCGCTGTCGTAGATGTACGAACCATCGCCACGAACGAACTTCAACGATGCGCCGACGCCGGGCACCGAATACGGACGCCACAACGCGTTCACGATGCCTCCTGCTGTCGCGGCGCCGGAACGGACGAGAACGTCCGGGCGTAACCGATCGCGGCCTTGATCGCACGATACGCCAGCGGCGCACCGAACACCGCCACCATGAACAATGCGAGCGGCTCGGACACTCTGGAAAGCAGGCGGTGAATACCGTACAGGCCCAGCAGCCAGAACATCGGCACCGCGAGACCATGGCCGATTCCGAAGGCCAGGAACGCCGGCCGCACCGGCCGGGAGCCGGGGTTCGGGCGCGCCACGATGCGACGGAAGACCGTGTCGAGCGCCTCCATGCCGCGATGACGCAGATTGGGCTCGTCCAGCCAGTGCACCAGCATCCAATAGCCGTCCAGCTTGATGAGCGGAAACAGATTGAAGAGCGCGATGAAGACGTTGATGAAGCTGAAATACAGCAATATCGCGTCGCCCGTGAACATCCACGCCGTCATCGCCAGGCCGGTCAGCACGAACTGCAGGAAAATGCCGGCTCCGGAAACCGCGATCTTTTGCGACGCCTGCTTGAAACGCCAACTGTCGGTCACATCGCAGTACATCACCGGCTGCAGATACATGAACATCAGGCCGATTTTCTCGACCTTGCCGCCGAAGTGCTTGCAGGTGAACGCATGGGCCAGTTCATGCAGCACGTTCATGCCGAGCACCATGGCGTACAGGGTGAACCAGGCCGAAAATCCCTTGGGCTCGGCGCGCTGCTCGAACGCATCGATGGCCAACGACGGAGCGATCACCGCCACCACGATCGGAAGCAACAGGGAGAACAGATACACGGACATGGCGACCGGCGAGAACAGCGCGTCGACCGCACCGCGATGGCGGTTGAGGAAAGCATCCGGATTGACCAAGGTGACGCGCCACAGATCCGGTCTGACGATGATGTCCGCGACACGGCGCGGCCAGGATCGCGCCGGTACGACGGCATCTTCGGGCTCGGAGCCTTCCAGCAGGCCCTGCTCTTCGTACCATTGCAGCAGATACGCGACCTGATCCTCCCTGAAACCGCTTTCGCGATCGGCCAGCAGGGCCTCGCGCGAGCGACTGCCGTCCAGCGCGTCCAGGTAATCGGCTTCGCGCTGACCCAGTCGGAAATATGCGCGGCCCTGCGCACGGTGGACGATGCGATGGGTCCCGTTGGAAGGATCGATCGCGATCATCGGGCTCTTGCGGGGATAGGCGGCCGTCATGGTCACTGCTCCGCGTGCCGCGCGACGAAGAAGCGCAGATCGCCCTG
Source organism: uncultured Lysobacteraceae bacterium (assembly GCA_946480825.1). The sequence goes on along the minus strand of CAMLLG010000022.1, from coordinate 30,803 downwards.
CAGGAACTCGTCCTCCAGAACCAGTCCCTGCGCTTCCATCGCCGGTACCAGATCGTCGCGCAGCAGAAAGGCCTTCGTGCTGGCGCCGAGCGTGCGGACGGTCTCGCCGGACCAGGAAATCAACTCGCGATAGACGTTGAAGGTGAAGATCCCGCGCTCCGGAAAGAATTTCTGGCCGATGATGGCAAAATCCTGACCCTCTTCGACTTCGCGGGCCCACACATCCTGATGATCGTCGAACCGCTTCCAGCGTCCGTCTTCGAAATCCAGCACGTCGAATACGAAGCGACCCTCCGGCTTCAGATGACGCTTGACCGAAGCGAACAGGCCCGCGCGCTGCTCCGGGGTCAACAACAGGCTGATGCTGGTGACGCCGATCAGGATCAGATCGTACTGATGGGGCATCTCGAATCCGCTCATGTCCCCGCGCACGAACGAAAGCCGTTCCCGAACCGCGGGTTTTTCGTGGGTCAGGTTGAGATCGACCAGATCCAGCATGTCCTGCGACAGTTCGACGCCATCGACCGTGTAGCCTTCGCGAGCCAGGGCGATGCCGACGCGGCCGCTGCCGCAGGCCAGATCGAGCACGCGCGAGTCCCTGGACGGCAGCAATCTCTGGAATACCGGAATATCGGCAGCGTAATCGCCGACGAAGCGATTGTAGAAGTCGGCGAGGGCGTGCCCGTACAGGTCGACGGGCTGGGCGCTGTCGTAGATGTCGAGTCGCTTCAATTTGGCGAAGATGCCGTGGTAGATCTGACCCGCGGCGTCGAATTCGAGGTCGGTATCGAGGGTCACGGCACCACTCCCGCGTCGCGCAACTTGGTCAGGCCCATGGCGTGGCTCTTGCGGGCGTTGTCTTCATCTGCGCCGAAGCGTGCGCACAATTCGGCGACCACGTCGGCATCCTCGGCCCCCAGCCACCAGGACTCGGCGATCAACGCCAGCGGCGCACTGAGGCGTACGATCCGACGAGTCGTTCGGGACCATGCGAAGCAGGACTCTTCCAGTCCCATGATCACCGGACGCTCGCCTTCCCGGCAGGCGCCGTGAGGACCATGGTAATGCTGGGGCGGCAATCCCGCCTGCGAGACGCGCAGAACCAGATCATCCTCTCCTTCCGGCAGGTAATGACCGAGCAATCGCGGAAAGAGCATCGCTTCGAAATAGAAGGTCGCCATCGGGTACGCCTTGCGGATATCGCAATAGCGACCGTCGAGAAGCGACGGCAGCTGCGCGCAACGGCTGCACTGCTCGCGCACCGGGCAGGTTGCGCAACCGCGCTTGACCTCTTCCATCTGGCGTTTCTGCTTCACGTTGAGCAACAGTTGGTCGAAACCATCCGTGAACTGGCCGATCTCGCCGGCATCGCGGCAGCTGGTGACCGTACCCGCGGTGTCGACCGACACACGGCGGAGCGAGGACAGCCCGCAACTGGACGGCCCGAGCCAGCGGCACATGTTCTCGAAATACACCGTGTTTTTCGGATGAGGCACCGTGATGGTGCCCTCGGCGTGCCAGGCCCGCAGATTTTCCTCCAGCACCGCGACATCCTCTGCGGTGTCGAGCGTGATGATGGTGCGGCTGCCCGGACGATGCGGCGTGGCGCGCAGGCGCGCCAGCGGCACGTAGTCCAGGACGAGGCGCGTGGCGGCATTGCCATCGAAGACGGCTTCGCTGTGCCGCCCATCGCCACTGCGGGCGATCGCATAGGTGTGCTTCGGCCAAAGCGGGAGATCGGCATGCCTCGCAGCGCTGTCGACATGCTCAAGGACCAGATCGATGTCGCCGCTGACGACCGCCGCACTGCGTACGGCCATCGCCTGGGCGAACGCATCGTGCACCTCGCGGCGCATCGCGGCCGGCATCTCGACGGGAGTTTCCAGATGCACGATCGCCGGAGCGAGCTGTCCATCCGCGTAGCAACCCGTATGCAGCGCAGCGATGCCGTTGGCGCCGTAGCGCCCCTGGCGATCGGTGAAATCGGCGCCCTCCGTGTCGACGATCTCGATGGCATGGTCGCCGATCAGGGCAGCGTCGATGATGCCCTTGACCACGAGACGATCGATGCGCGCCTTCGGCAGCACTTCGATCAGGTCGGAGGTCACGCCCGATGCGCTCGTATGCAGTTCGAACCGCAGCGCGGGGGCGTCATCGGCCAGCGATTCGCATGCGGTGACCAGCGCCGCGCCGGAAGTCGCGTGGGCACGCAACGGTACGGGCGTCTGCGCGCCCTGCGCGGCGAGCCAGCGCAGCTCTTCGCGCACGATTTCCGCGGATTGGTCCAGGGAAATTCCGAGACGCTGCGCATCCGCGGCGCCGATCAGCCCGGACAGGTATGGCGAGCGGCCGTTCGCCTGTCCGTGTGCGGGCGCCGGGACGCCGCCTTCCGCGAGGATCGCGGCGACGACATCATCGACACCGCCTGCGGACAACCGCTGGCCGAGCGTTTCCAGGGATCCGATCGGTTCGCTGCCGTCGGCCGTCCAGAAGAAAAAGCGCAGATCTGCGCGCAGCTGGCGCAAACCCTTGACGAGTTGAGCCGTGGGTTCCGCGGAAGCGCTGGAGACATGGAACAGATAAGCATCGGTGCGCAGTCGCACCAGTTGCCGCACGAGGTCCAGCACGCGCCCTTCGGGTTTGCCCGCGTACAATTTGGAAGTGATTCCGGCGGCCCCGAGCAGGCTCGCGACTCGGGCATCGTCCAGCACGTAGCGCAGACCGGTGATATATGCGCCATCGAGTTCCAGACGGCCAATTCCAATCGATTTCACGAAATACATCCTTAAGCTTTGCGTCATCCGATCGCCGCGTGGAGGCGAGGCGGGCGGAGAAGATAGTGATTGCTGTGTGGGTTCGGTCGCTCCGGCGAACACCGCGCGCAAAGACGATCGCTGGCCGGAGAACAATCAGGTCACGACGATCGACGATCACGACGCCCCGTTCGTTCGGGACGGCAAGATGCCGAAGAATTCCTTCATCCATCGCCGACGCCGCGGCGTCGATGCCTCGAATGATTCGATGGCATACGCCAAGTCCGTCAACCCGATGAATGCATGCTCGAAACGTTGAATGCGGATCGGAGTTGCGGGATGCGGCTGCCTCCCGAAGGAAAACAGCCGCACACGACTGGGCTTATCAGGTCGCGATCAGCACGCCGACGCCGATACCGATGGCCACGCCAATCGCGATGTCCACCCAATCCGGAGTTTCGACATTTTCCAGGACTTCGATGTTCAGATTCAGATTGTTCATATTCATTTCCTTTGATTGATTGAGGTCGACCGCTGCATTCGTGCTCAGATTAGGATCGGGACGATGCGAAGCTCGGCAACGCAAGGATTTTTCTGCCCCGAGAGACCAATCAGCGCGACGATGCAGGGCTATCCGGTGAAAGGATTTTGCGGCTGCATCCCGGCGGGAGACAGCTGCGGACTCGCTCGGACCGATCAGGTCGCGATGAGCACGCCGACGCCGATGCCGACGGCCACGCCGATCGCGACATCCCACCAATCGGTGACAGGCGTCTCGAGGTCTTCCAGGATTTCAATGTTCAGATTCAGGTTGTTCATCATCATTTCCTTGATTTATCGATAGAAAGCGGCCGTCGCATCAATCGCTCAGGCCAGTACGAGTGCGACACGGATGCCCGAAGAGGCGATCGAGCGTCACTCGGGCAACAGGCATCAGGTCAGCGCGACGATGCCGGCTGCGGCAGCCACGATACCGATGCCGATACCCACGCCCGTCCAGAAATCGTTGGACAGCGGGACTTCGATGTCGGCGAGCATCTCGAGATTCAGATCAAGTGCTTTGTTCATCACTGAAAACATCCTTTTGGTGTTGGTTGAACGCAGTCCGCATGGAACCGATGCCGCATCAGATGGACTCGACCATCAACCGCGATCCTGGCGCGAGCGTCGGCGACACCCCGTTTCTTTTCCGTCACGGAAGCATCGACAACGCCGATACCCGATCGGATTTGACGCAGGCTGCCGAAGCCACGAGCCGCGGCAGCCCGCGTTCCGATCAGGTCAACGCGACGATCGCAGCCGCGGCACCGACGATGCCGATGCCGACGGCCACGCCATTCCAGAAATCGTTCGACAGCGGAGCTTCGATGTCGGCAAGAAGCTCGAGGTTCAGATCCAGTGCGCTTTTCATGTGATGGCTTCCATGGGTGAATTGATTACGCGTGGCACATGATCGAGCGATGGCTCGATCAGGTCGCAACGGCGACGCCGATCCAGATTCCGGCGCCGAGAGCGATACCGGCGAGAACGCCCCATTCCATATCGGTCAGCGGGGCTTCGAAGACTTCGAGGTTGTCCAGCGCGAGATCAAGCGAATTGTTCATTGAATGATTCCTTCATTGATGTTTGGGGTGTGACACAACCCGTCGGGCGCAGCCCCCTGCAGAGGGCACGCGGCCGAAAATCGAAATGATTCGTTCGGGCTTCCGGCGATGGCCGGAGAGGAATGACCTAATCCATCTAGAGCCCGAGGCTCAGGTGATGGCCAGACCGACCAGGATGCCGGTTCCGAGTGCGATCATCACCAGGCCAATGCCTTCCTGGGTGGAGATCGGAGCTTCGCAGTTTTCAAGAACTTCCATATCAAGATTCAACATTTGCTCTTATTCCTATTGATCCATGCTTCAGGCCGATTGTTTCCGACCATTGCGGTACGGAAACTCCTTCGCCGAATTGACCCCGGGTTGCTCGTATCGACCAGTCACGACGTCAGCATCTTGCATTCGAAGTGACCGCAGGCAACAAGGCTCAGATTCCCCCCCAAAGCTCCGGAAACAGTTCCGGGACTTACCGGCGACGGCTCCCTCCGTCGCGTGATGATCGTTGCAGAATTTCTCCGCACGTCAGCACAAAATCGTTCGGCGACCGACAGGATGTACGGGCCCTCGGCGAGTTGTCAAGTGACCCATCGCCCACATCGACGCGACCACGGAAAGACTGAGGATCAGCGCTCGATTGGAAGCGATTACACGCGAACCAACACCATGGAAACAGGTTTTTTGCGGTATGGAAGGCTTCGGAGAGACGCCCCGCACTCGAAGCGGAGGTCAGGTGTGGAATGCGTTCGCCCAATACCGCAGGCGGTTGACTTTCCGGATCGAACACGCTCGGGGAGCCGCCGCCCCACGCAAGACACGGAAGGTTCAAGCGGTCAGCCATGGATCGGCCGGGCCGTGCGCCAACCGGCTTGGCCGGAACTCCATCGGATCATGACTGCGGTTCGGAGTACGATCCAAGCGATCCGCGCGCCACTGAGTTTCCGCACCCGGATTCGACCTTGACTCACTCTTCATTCGTTGATCGAGGCATATCGCCGGAACGACTGCGGCGATTGCGCGCAGCGAACCGTCGAAGCGACGAATCGATCTTCCGCAGACGATCACAAGCGCCTGCACCACGCCAGAAAAGCGTTCTCACAACCGCGCCAACCGCGTCGCCAGTTTCTTCGCCGAGATGCCGCCCTTCGCGCCCAGTTCCTGCGCGAACAGCGAGACCCGGAATTCTTCAAGCTCCCAGCGCAGCGCCTGCCAGCCGGCGCGATCGTCGATGCCGCGGTCGCGGGCATCGGCCAGGGCGTCGGCGAACGGTTTGAGTTCCAGCATCCGCGCCTGGTCGCGCACCGGATCGCGCAGCGCGCGTTCGGCGCGCAGCGTCATCGCACGCAGATAGCGCGGGTATTCGGCCAGCGCCTCGGCCGGTGTGTCGCGCAGGAAACCCGGCGCCGCCAGCGCCGCGAGCTGCGCATGCAGGTCGTCGAGATTGGCCTTCGCCCAACCCATGAGATTGGATTCCAGCGCCGCACGCACTTCGGCGACCCGGGCGAGGATGGCCTCGGCCTGTTTCAGACGTTCCATCGCTTCGCCGAACAGCGTCTTCGCGATGGCGTCGCGGCGCAACGCGAATGCGGCCGCGTCGCGGATCTCCGCGAGGCCCTCGGCAGCGAGCGCGGCGAATGCGCCTTCGACCAGATCCTGGCGCAGGCGGTCGCTGTCCTTCAGACCATCGTTGCGCGGCGACTGCGATTCGATCGCGGCGTACAGCAGCGAGGTCTTCGGCTGCACCGGCAACTGCTTGCGCGCCTGCTTCATCTTCTCGGCCATCGCGATCCGCAGCAGCCGGCGTACGCCCTGCGGATGATGCCGCTGCGCTTCGGCGCGATCGGCATGCACGGCGAGCGATGCGCTGTCGCCGTCGTCGTGCAGCGCCGGGTAGGCCGGCACGCCGCCGGCGCCGGGCACCGAAGCCGGAATCGACGCCACCGGGAAATCGGTCAACCCGCGCTGCGCGAGACCTTCGGCCGCGCGCGCGGAAAATGCGTCGGCGGCACGCTTGCCGAAACGCGCGCGCAGATCGTCGAGGTCGCGGGATTCCGCGAGCACATGGCGACCATCGCCATCCATCAAGCGGAGATTCGCGCGCAGATGCGCATCGATGGCGTCGGGATCGAAATCGATCGCGGCGACCTCGGCGCCGGTGAGTTTCTTCAGGAATCGCGCCAACGCGCCTTCGAAGCTGTCGGGGTCCGGCAGCCCATTCGAAGACATGTGCGCTTCGGCGAACGCGCGCGCGAAATCCGGCGCCGGCACGAAGTTGCGGCGCAGCGTTTTCGGCAGCGACTTGATCAGCGCGGCGGCCTTGTCCTGCACGAAGCCCGGCGCCAACCACGACAAACGCGCCGGATCGAGCGCGTTCAACAGATGCAGCGGCACCACCACGGTCATGCCGTCGTCGGGCGCACCGGGTTCGAAGCGATAGCGCACCGCGAGGCGCGCATCGCCCAGCGGCAGATATTTCGGAAAGCGCTCGGCATCGCTGGCGCCGCCGACCATCAGATCGTCGAACGACCATTCCAGTTTGGCCTTGTCGGCCGGCGACAGCCGCGCATACCAGGTGTCCAGCGCGTGCTGGTTGTGCACGTGCGGCGGCAGACGGTCGAGATACCAACGCGCCTGCCAATCCTCGTCGACGACGAGCCCCGCGCGGCGCTGCTTGGCCTCTTCTTCCTTCGCTTTCGCCAGCGTGGCGAGATTGCGCGCCAGGAACGCGGCGCGGGTGTTGATCTCGCCGGTCGCGAGCGCGTCGCGGGCGAAGATCTGCCGCGATTCTTCCGGGAACAGCGCGCCGTAGTGCACCGGCTTCTTCGGCGCCAGCACCAGTCCGAACAGACTGATCTGCTCGCTGCCGACCACGCGCCCCTGCGAACGCGCCCAATGCGGATCGTGGTGCCGGCGCGCGAGCAGATGCGGCAGTTCGTCGATCGCCCATTCCGGCTCGATCGCGGCGTTGGTCATCGACCACACTTTCTCGGTGTCCAGCAGCGTCGCCGACAGCAGCCAGGCCGGTGGCTTTTTCGACAGCGGCGAGCCCGGGAAGATCGTGTACTTGCGCCCGCGCGGGCCGTCGTAGAGCCCGCGGTCGCTGCGGTTGCCGATCTGCGTCGGCAGGCCGGCGATCAGGGCGCGATGCAGCTTTGCGTACTCCGCCCCCCCGGTAGAGCGGCCTTCAGGCCGCTGCTGTTCTTCGATGGCGTGCAGCGGGCCGAAGCCCGCTCTACCGCTATCCCATCCGATCTCATCGCATAGCAACTTCAACTGCCGGTGCAACTCGCGCCATTCGCGCAGGCGCAGGAACCCGAGGAAATGCTTGTCCGCCCATTTGCGCAACTGCGACTGGGTCATCTCTTCGTGCGCGATGCGGAAGCCGTCCCACAGTTTGAGGATGCCGACGAACTCCGACTTCGGATCGGCGAATTCGGCGTGCGCGGCGTCGGCCGCGCCGCGCTGGTCGGCGGGGCGTTCGCGCGGGTCCTGGATGCCGAGAAAACTCGCGATGACCAGCATCTCGCGCAGGCAGCCGTGCTTCTCCGCGGCGATCAGCATGCGCGCGAGTTTCACGTCCACCGGCAATCGCGCCATGGTGCGGCCGACGTGCGTGAGTTTGCGCTCGGCGTCGATCGCGCCGAGTTCGGCGAGTTGTTGCCAACCGTCGGCGACCGCGCGCGGATCGGGCGCTTCCAGAAACGGAAAGTCTTCGATCCGTCCCAACCCCAGCGACAGCATGCGCAGGATCACGCCGGCCAGTGCGGCGCGGCGGATTTCCGGATCGGTGTAGGCGTCGCGGGCGAGGAAATCCGCTTCCGCATACAGCCGGAAGCAGGTGCCGGGCGCGATGCGGCCGCAGCGGCCCTTGCGCTGGTCGGCGCTGGCCTGCGAGATCGCTTCGATGTGCAGGCGATCGAGTTTCTGCCGCGGGCTGTAGCGCTTGACCCGCGCGAATCCGGGGTCGATGACGTAATGGATGCGCGGCACGGTCAGCGAGGTCTCGGCGACGTTTGTCGCCAGCACGATCCGCCGCTGCGGGCCGGGATTGAACACGCGATCCTGGTCGCGCGCCGACAGCCGCGCGTACAGCGGCAGCACTTCGGTGTGCCGGTATTTGCGCTTCTCCAGCGCCTGATGCGCATCGCGGATCTCGCGCTCGCCGGGCAGGAAGATCAGCGTGTCGCCGATGCCGCCGCCGCGTGCGATCTCGTCGCAGGCCGACACGATGCCGTCGAGCACCGAACGACCACCTTCGCCGGCATCGTCACCGCTGTCGTCGTCCACGTCGCGGCCCGCATTCAACGGCCGGTAGCGCACCTCGACCGGATAGCCGCGGCCTTCCACGCTGACCACCGGCGCGTCGCCGAAGTGCTGCGAGAAGCGTTCGGTGTCGATCGTGGCCGAGGTCACGATGACCTTCAGATCGCGGCGTTTGGCCAGCAGCTGTTTGAGATAGCCGAGCAGGAAATCGATGTTGAGGCTGCGTTCGTGGGCCTCGTCGACGATGATCGTGTCGTAGGCCGACAGCCAGCGATCGGACTGGATTTCGGCCAGCAGGATGCCGTCGGTCATGAATTTGACGGCGGTGCGCTCGCCGACATTGTCGTTGAAGCGCACCTGGTAACCGACCAGCCCGCCGAGCGGCGTCTTCAACTCCTCGGCCACGCGGCGCGCGACCGCGCGCGCGGCGATCCGGCGCGGCTGGGTGCAACCGATCATGCCGGCGGCGCCGCGGCCGGCGGCGAGGCACAGCTTCGGCAATTGCGTGGTCTTGCCGGAGCCGGTCTCGCCGGCGATCACCACCACCTGATACTCACGGATCAACCGGACGATGCGCTCGGCTTCGCCCGCGATCGGCAGCGATTCGTCGACCGCGACATCGGTCGGCAGCGCCGCGGCGCGAGCCTCGCGCGCCGCCACGGAAGCGGCCAGCGCCTCGGCGAAGGCCGCCTGCGCCGCAGCGTCGCCCTGCTTGCCGCTCCAGCGCGACCACAGGCCCATCAGCCGCCCACGGTCGCGGGCCAGCGCGCCGTCGATGGCGCGACGGGCGTTCTGCAGCGTCGGGTCGTGCGGTTTGCCGGGCGCCTGGCGGCGCGGGGCGGGTTCGGTCGTGCTCATTGATCGGCGGGTTCGGACAACGGTTTTCGAATACGATCTGGAGGACCATAGTCTGATCCATCCACCGCCCGGAGACGAGCCATGGCCAAACCGAACAAGCCTGAATCGAGCAAGTCGCAATCGATCAAGTCCGACTCGAGCAAGCAGGACAAGACCTCCAAACCCCCCTCCAAAGCCGATGCCGTGTCCGGCGCGCCGCAGATCGACATCGGCATCTCCGGCAGCGACCGCAGGAAGATCGCCGAGGGCCTGTCGCGCTTTCTCGCCGACAGCTTCACCCTGTATCTCAAGACCCACAATTTCCACTGGAACGTCACCGGCCCGATGTTCAACACCCTGCACGTGATGTTCGAGGGCCAGTACACCGAACAGTGGACCGCGCTGGACGAAACCGCCGAGCGCATCCGCGCCCTGGGCTTCAATGCGCCGGGTTCCTACGCCGAATTCGTCCGTCTCAGCTCCATCGCCGAGGAACCGGGGCTGACCGATACCGCCGACTGGCGCGAAATGGTGCGCCAACTCGTCAGCGGCAACGAAGCGGTCTGCCGCACGGGTCGCAAGGTGCTGAAGATCGCCGACAACGCCGGCGACGACCCGACCACCGACCTGATGACCCAGCGCCTCAACATCCACGAGAAGAACGCCTGGATGCTGCGCTCGCTGCTCGCGTGAGCAAGCTGCGACATTCCCGCAGGAGAGCCTTCACGCCCTGAACACGAATCTCGGGCCTGAAGGCCCTCCTGCCGGTGAAACGAAAAACCCCGCCTCGGCGGGGTTTTCGTTCGATAGGACCTGCGCCTCAGCGCTTGTCGATCGGCGCGTAATCGCGGGCGTCGTAGCCGGTATAGATCTGGCGCGGACGGCCGATCTTGGCTTCCGGATCGTTCTGCTGTTCCAGCCAGTGCGCGACCCAGCCGGCGGTGCGGGCGATGGCGAACATCACCGTGAACATTTCGGTCGGGATGCCCAGCGCCTTGTAGATGATGCCGGAGTAGAAGTCGACGTTCGGGTAGAGCTTCCGCTGCACGAAGTAGTCGTCCTTCAGCGCCGCTTCTTCGAGCTTCATCGCCACTTCGAGCAGCGGGTCGTTGACGCCCAGCTCGTTCAGCACCTTGTGGCACATCTCGCGGATGATCTTCGCGCGCGGGTCGAAATTCTTGTACACGCGATGACCGAAACCCATCAGGCGGAAGCCCGAGTTCTTGTCCTTCGCCTTGTCGACCGCCGACTGCACGTTGTCCGGGCGGCCGATCTCTTCCAGCATCTTGAGCACGGCTTCGTTGGCGCCGCCGTGCGCCGGGCCCCACAGCGCCGCCACGCCGGCGGCGACGCAGGCGTAGGGATTGGCGCCGGTGGAACCGACGAGGCGGACGGTCGAGGTCGACGCGTTCTGCTCGTGGTCGGCGTGCAGGATGAACAGCAGATCCAGCGCCTTGGCAGCGACCGGGTTCAACTCCAGCGGCTCGCTCGGCACTTCCTTCATCATGTGCAGGAAGCGGGTGACGTATTCGAGATTGTTCTTCGGATAACGGCTCGGCCAGCCGATCGAATAGCGATGGCAGGCGGCGGCGATCGTGGGCACCTTCGCGATCAGGCGGATCGCGGCCATGCGGCGCTGCTCGGCGTCTTCGAGGTCCAGGGTGTTGTGGTAGAAGCTCGCCATCGAACCCAGCATGCCGACCAGCATCGCCATCGGGTGCGCGTCGTGGCGGAAACCGAACAGGAAGGTGCGGAAGGCCTCGTGCATCATCGTGTGATGCGTGACTTCATGCTCGAACTTCGCGAAGTCGTTCTTGTCCGGCAGTTCGCCGTTCATCAGCAGATACGCGACTTCGAGGAAGCTCGAATGCTCGGCGAGCTGTTCGATCGGATAACCGCGATACATCAGCACGCCGTTGTCGCCGTCGATGTAGGTGATGGCGGAACGGCACGACGCGGTCGCGGTGAAGCCCGAGTCGTAGGTGAACAGGCCGGTTTCCTTCGGCAGCTTTGCGATATCGATGCAGGCGCTGCCGACGGTCGGTGCGTGCACCGGCAGAACGACGGACTTGTCGCCGGCGGTGACGGTGACCTGAGTGGGGACGTTGGAATCCTGTTGAGACACGGCGCACTCCCATGAAGCGAATTGACGTGACGTGGTCCGCGGACGAGGCCTGCGGAGCGTTCGGGGAAGGAGGCCGCAACCATGGTCGCGACGCAGCGCGATTATCGCATAACGTTCCCGACGCCTCCGCATGGTGCGGCGTCTGGACTTTGGTCGTAGGCCCTGCGCGCCCGACGCGCGGACACGACAACGGCCGCCATTCGGCGGCCGTTGCGGATGAAGCTTGCGATACGCGACGCGGAAGCCGCCATCATGGCGGACCATATGCGCGGGACGCGATGACGCGTCGTCGATTACTTGCCGTAGCGCTTGCGGAACTTATCGACGCGACCGCTGGTGTCGACGATCTTGTGCTGACCCGTGTAGAACGGGTGCGAAGCGGACGAGATGTCGACCTTGATCAGCGGATATTCGTTGCCGTCTTCCCACTTGACGGTTTCCTTGCTGCCAAGGGTCGAGCGGGTGAGGATCTTGAACTCCGAGGTGACGTCCTGGAAGACGACCTGGCGATATTCGGGATGGATGTCGGCCTTCATGGCGGCACCAGAGTTGAGCGGAAAGCCGGGCATTATAGCGGCCTGTCCGGCTCAGGCTCAACCCTCCGGACGGACGGTCCGATCCGGGCCTGCGGGACACCGCAGGCCCGGCCAGCAGACCGGCCCGATCTGTCAGGCGCGTCTGTTGATTGCGTCTGTTCGCATCGGCCGGCCCCGTGCGTTCAGTCGGCACGCAGGGCCTTGCGGATCAGGGCCTCGAAGGCCGCCTGATCGTATGCCATCAGCAGTTCGGCATTGTCCGCACGCCCGCTGCGGCGCCCCCAGTCCACCACGGTGGCGCCGCGGGTCTCGGCCCCGGTCAATTCCACCCGCAGCGGCCGGCGCTCGCGCACGGTCGCGCCCTCGGGGGCGACCAGCAGGGCCATGGCCAGGGCATCGGCCGCATGCCAGTGCGCGCCGCGAAGACCCGCGGACCATTCGCGCGTCTTCCGCGAAATGGCGTCGTAGAAACGCGCCCGCGGATGGTCGGCCTGCAGCCAGCGATCCACTTCGGTATGCAGGAAGCCGTGACGCACCACCGCCTCCCAGTCCGCGACTTCCACCAGCACGCCGGCAGCGGCGAACGCTTCGAACACGATGTGCGCGGCCTCGGGATCGAAGCCGATGTTGAATTCGGCCATCGGCGTGGTGTTGCCCTGCCCGGTCACCGCACCGCCCATCACCACCATCCGGCCCACCCGCTGCGGCAGGGTCGGATCGAGCTTCAGCGCCACCGCCAGATTGGTCAGCGGGCCGAGCATGCAGACGACCAGCCGGCCGGCGTGTTCGTGCGAGAGACGGATCATCGCCTGGGCGGCATGTTCGACTTCGGCCTGCCGGGCGGCCGGCGGATAGCCGATATCGCCGAAGCCGTCGCGGCCGTGGACGTAGGACGCATCGGGCGCATCGTGCAGCAACGGCGCGTCGCAGCCGGCGAAAACCGGCACGTCGACTTCGGCGATTTCGCACAGCTTCAATGCGTTGGCGACGGTGTGTTTCAGGCCGACGTTACCGGCGGCGATGGTGAGGGCGACGACCTCGTGATGCGGCGCATCGAAGGCCATCAGCAGGGCGAGCGCGTCGTCCACGCCCGGGTCGGTATCGATCAGCAGGGGAAGTATGTTGGTCATCGCGGGATTATGCACGGTCGACGCCGGAACCGAAGCGGCCGGCAGCGCAGGCGCGGCAACGCAGACGATAGAATCGAAACATGCCCACTCCGGAGCCGGCCATGCGCGTCGATGTCGCACCCTTCTTCCACGCCGACAGTTGCACCTGGAGTTACATCGCGTCCGATCCCGCGACGCGTCAGGCGGCGATCGTCGACCCGGTGCTCGACTTCGACGCCAAATCCGGCCGCACTGCGACCGTGTCGGCGCAGGCGCTGGTCGATCATGCGCACGCGCATGGGCTCGACGTGCGCTGGATCCTCGAAACCCATGCGCACGCCGACCATCTCAGCGCCGGTCACTGGCTGAAGTCGCGGTTCGCGGGCGCGACGCTGGCGATCGGCGAAGGCATCCGCACGGTGCAGGCGACCTTCCGGCCGATCTTCAATCTCGGCGAACGCTTTGCGGCCGACGGCTCGCAGTTCGACCATCTGTTCGCCGACGGCGAACGGTTCGCGATCGGCGACATCGACGCCGAAGTCATCGCGGTGCCGGGGCACACCAGCGACAGCGTGGCCTATCGCATCGGCGATGCGCTGTTCGTCGGCGATTCGATCTTCATGCCCGACGGCGGCACCGCGCGCTGCGATTTCCCCGGCGGCGATGCGCATGCGCTTTACCGCTCCATCCAGCGGCTGTTCGCGCTGCCCGGCGATACCCGCGTCTTCGTCTGCCACGATTACGCGCCCGGCGGCCGCGCCTACGCCTGCCAGACCACCATCGCCGCGCAGAAGGCCGGCAACATCCACGTGCGCGACGGCATCGGCGAGGACGCCTTCGTCTCCGTGCGCACGACGCGCGACGCCACACTGGGGATGCCCGCGCTGCTGCTGCCGTCGGTACAGGTCAACATCCGTGCAGGCCGACTGCCCGAGCCCGAGGACAACGGTGTGCGTTATCTGAAGCTGCCCATCGACCGCTTCTGATCCGACGCCCTGCTCCGCCGGATCAACTGCGCCGGATCAACCGCCCGCGGGGCATTGCGCCGGATCGGACGTGTCGCGCGCGGCGACGCAGCGCGCAGCGGTTTCCCGTTCGATGACGTCACGCGCGCGGCTTTCGATCGATTTCATGCCGGCGCTGCGACCGAATTCCAGCGCCTGCGACACCGGCATGCCGTTCTGCGCCATCGCCACCGCCAGCAGACCGCCGACGCGATTGCCGCTGGCGCAGTGCACCAGCACCAGGCCATCGGTCTGCGCGAGCAGCGCGGACAGCGCCTGCGCATTCTCCGGCGTGATGTCCGCGGGCCCGGAGATCGGCAGTTCGACATAGCGCATGCCGGCGGCGGCGACTTCCGCGCGCTCATCGCGCCCCTTCAGTTCCGCCTGCGGACGCAGATTCACGACGGTGCGGATGCCCGATGCGGCCAGCGCCGGCCAATCGCCTTCGGCCGGCTGGCCGGCGACGACCAGGCCCTCGCGCGGACGCAGCAGCGCGACGCCGGATGCTGTCGTCGCAGCGGCGGATTCGTTCGCGGTCACCGGCGCGGCATCCGTCGAGGAGCCTCGGACCGCGAACACCGTCGCCGCGAGCGTCACGACGACGGCGGCACCCACAACGAAAGACAGCGGGAAACGGGACATGACGCACTCCTGTGTGCATGAGGGAACGATTCAGCGCGTTTGGCTGCGCGCCCAGCGAACGATGTCGGCGCTGCCCATCGCACCGGATTGTCGCGCGATCTCGCGTCCGCCGCGGAACAGCGCGAGAGTCGGAATACTGCGGATGCCGAACCGCGCACCCAGCGCGGGCTGCGCCTGGGTATCGATCTTCGCCAAGCGGAACGCGGGCTCCAGTTCGCCGGCAGCGGCATCGAAATGCGGCGCCATCATCAGGCAGGGCTGGCACCAGGGGGCCCAGAAATCGATCAATACCGGCAGATCGGACTGCACGACATGGCGCTCGAAACCATCGGCATCGAGCGCGAGCGGATGCGCGGAAAACAGCGGCGCCTTGCAGCGCCCGCAGACCGGCGCGTCGGCGAGGCGCGCGGCAGGCACGCGATTCAGCGCATGGCAGGCGGGACACGCGATGCGGAGAGTGGCGTCTGCGTCGGACATGGATCAACCTTCGGAATTCACGGCGAGGCGCGCGACGGAACGTCGCACGCGGGTCGCCAACGCCAACAGAATGGGGGCGACAGCTGGCCGGGCCAAGGCCCACGTCCGAAGCCGATTCACACGCACAGATATCCGTCGCTCAAGCGCCCGGCTCCCGGACCGTACCGTCGGCATCGACGATGCGCACCGCGACCTCCACACCCTCGCGCACGCTCTGGGTGACGATGCAGAACTGCTCGAACTGCGCGAGCACGCGGTCGAAGTGCTCCAGATCGGTGGCCTTGTCGGACAGCTGGATCGTGACCTCGGCGCGCGGAATCCGCCAGCGGCCCTCAGCGTTGCGCTCCTTGCGCGCGACGATCTCGGCGCGGATCGGGCCGGGCGCATTCTTGAACTTGCGCAGCGCGAACAACAGGCTGGCGGCGAGACAGTTGGCGATGCTGGTCAGCAGAATCGCGGATGGATTCGGGCCGCTGCCCGCGCCCAGCGGCGCGGGTTCGTCGGTATGCAGGGCCGCCAGATCGGTGCCTTCGAAATTCACCTTGAAAGCGTAGGGACCTTCCTGTTCCAGCAGGATGCGCAGATCGGGGGCATCGGTCATGGCGTCGACTCCTCGGCGGCGTTGCGGGTGAGCAGCACGTAATACAACAGCGGGATCACCACCAGCGTCAATGCGGTGCTGACCAGAATACCGAAGATCAGCGACACCGCGAGGCCGTTGAAAATCGGATCGTCGAGGATGAAGAACGCGCCGAGCATCGCCGCCGCCGCCGTCAACACGATGGGTTGGGCGCGCACCGCGCAGGCCTCGATCACCGCTTCGGCCGGCGTCCTGCCCTCGCCCACCGCCTGATTGATGAAATCCACCAGCAGGATGGAATTACGCACGATGATGCCGGCCAGCGCGATCATGCCGATCATCGAGGTGGCGGTGAACTGCGCGCCGAGCAGTGCGTGGCCGGGCATCACGCCGATCACCGTCATCGGAATCGGCGCCATGATGACCAGCGGCACCACGTAACTCCGGAACTGCGCGACGATCAGCAGATAGATCAGCACCAGCCCGGCGGCATAGGCGATGCCCATGTCGCGGAAGGTCTCGTAGGTGATCTGCCACTCGCCGTCCCATTTGATCGCGTAATCGGCGGTATCGTCGGGCTGGCGGATGAAGAACTGCGACAACGCGCGATCGGCGATGGCGTTGTCGGAGACCTGACCGACGACATCGAACATCCCGTAGAGCGGACTGTCGAGGTCGCCGGCTTCGTCCCCCATCACGTACACGACCGGAAGCAGATCCTTGTGATGGATCGCACCATCCCAATCGGCACGCAGGGTCTTCGTCACTTCCGACAACGGCACGACCTGCCCTTGTCCGCCTTTCACCGAGAGCTGCAGCAGACGTTCGAGACTGGCCTGTTCGGCGACCGGTACCCGCAATCGCACCGGGCGCGGATGGCGCGAGACGCCGTCCTGCACATAGGTCGCGTCGTGGCCGTCGACCGCGGCCGCCAGCGTGTCGACGATCGTCGATTGATCCACGCCGAGCCGGGTCGCCCGTTCGCGATCCACGACCAATATTTCGCGCGGCGCGGCGGTTTCCACGGTCGTATCGATATCGACGATGCCATCGGTGTCGCGCAGGCGTCGTTCGAGCGCCAGCGCGACTTCGCGCCGCTTCGCGTCGTCCGGTCCGTAGATCTCGGCGACCAGCGGCGCCAGCACCGGCGGGCCCGGCGGCACTTCGACCACTTTCACCGAAGCGCCGTAACGACGCCCGACGGCATCGAACTTCGGCCGCATCGCGCGGGCGATATCGTGACTCTTGCGATCGCGATGGTGCTTGTCGACCAGATTGACCTGCAGGTCGGCGACGTTGGCGCCGCTGCGCAGGAAACACTGGCGCACCAGACCGTTGAAATTGATCGGCGCGGAGGTACCGGCATAGCCCTGGAAATTCGCGACTTCCGGAAACGAGGATGCGACCGTCGCCAGTTCGGTCAGCAATGCATCGGTGGTTTCGAGCGTGCTGCCTTCCGGCATGTCGACGACCACCTGGATCTCCGATTTGTTGTCGAACGGCAGCATCTTCAGCACCACGAACTGGAACACAGCGAGGCTCGCCGCCAGCAGCACCAGCATCGCCATGCCGCCGAACAGCCAGCGCCGGCGACGCGGCGCGCGAACGCCATCGATGAACGGTGTCATCACCCGGGAGAACATCCGGTGCAGGCGGGCTTCGTCAGCGCCCGCGGCAGTGCCAGTGCCCGTATCGCGATGCGCGACATGCGGCTTGAGCAGCTTCAGCGACAGCCAAGGCGTGACCACCAGCGCCACCGCCAGCGACAACACCATGCCGGCGGAGGCGTTGATCGGAATCGGCCGCATGTACGGCCCCATCAGACCGCTGACGAAGGCCATCGGCAGCAACGCCGCGATCACGGTGAAGGTCGCGAGGATCGTCGGCCCGCCGACTTCGTCGACCGCCGACGGAATCGCCTCGACCAGCGTTTTGCCGCCGCGCGCCATGTGCCGGTGAATGTTCTCGACCACCACGATGGCGTCGTCGACGAGAATGCCGATCGAGAAGATCAGCGCGAACAGCGAAACCCGATTGAGGGTGAAGCCCATCGCCCACGAGGCGAAGAGCGTCAGCGCGAGCGTGAGCACCACCGCGGCGCCGACCACCAGCGCTTCGCGCCTGCCCAGCGCGAACAGCACCAGCAGCACCACGGACATCGTCGCGAAGAACAGCTTCTGGATGAGTTTCTGCGCCTTGTCGGTGGCGGTCTGGCCATAATCGCGGACGATATCCACGTGGACCGCGTCCGGAATCAATTCGCCGCGCAGCGCTTCGATGCGCCCGGCGATCGCGGCGGTGATGTCGGCGGCGTTGCTGCCCGGCTTCTTGGCGATGGCGATGGTCAGCGCGGGCGCGGTGCCGGCCTTCGGCCCCGGTTGCCCCGCCGGCGCACCGTGCCAGACATAGTTCGTCGGCGCATCGATACCGGCGCGTACATCGGCGACATCCGCCAGCGTGACCGGCTCGCCGTTCCGCATCCCGAGCACCAGTTGCGCCACATCGTCGCGATCGACGAGGAAACGACCGGCGGTGACCGGTACGGCACGGTTCTGGCCCACGCGCTCGCCGACATGGCGCACCACGTTCGCCGCCTGCAGGGACTGCGCGACTTCGCCGACACTGAGCCCGAACGCCGCGAGGCGGGCGGGATCCAGCGTGACCGCGACCACGCGATCGGGGGCACCGATGGTGTAGACATCGCGGGTGCCGGGCACGCGCTTGAGTTCTGTTTCCAGCGTGCGCGCCACTGCGGAGAGGTCTTCGACGCCGGTACCCGGATCGTCGGACCACAGCGTCAGCGCCATCACCGGCACGTCGTCGATCCCCTTGGGCTTGATCAGCGGCTGGCCGATGCCGACGCCCTGCGGCATCCAATCGCCGTTCGAGAACACCTGATTGTAGAGACGCACGATCGCCGATTGGCGCTCGACGCCGACGGTGTATTCGACCGTCAGCACCGCCATGCCCGGACGACTGATCGAATAGACGTGCTTCACGCCCTCGATCTCGGACAACTTCTGCTCCAGCGGGTAGCTCACCAGTTGTTCGACATCGCGCGACGATGCCCCCGGGAACGGCACGAACACGTTCGCCATGGTCACATCGATCTGCGGTTCTTCTTCGCGCGGGGTGATCATCACCGCGACGAGGCCGAGCATCAGCCCCATCAGCGCCAGGATCGGCGTCAACGGGTTGGTCTGGAATGCCTTGGCGATGCGTCCCGAAATTCCGAGCCGCATCCCGGCCCGCAGCGCCGCAGGCGACGACGTCGACTCAGCCATGCCCGACTCCCGCGCCATCGCGCTGCGAGACGATCGCCTGCAGCGCCGCGTCCGGATCGCGAGCCACCACATCGCCCGCGCGCAAGCCGGAGAGCACTTCGACCATTGCGCCTTCGGAAGCACCCAACCGCAGCTGACGCAACAGCACGCGACCATCCTTCACCACATACACGGCGGTCAGCTCGCCGCGACGCAGCACCGACGCCGCAGGCACGCGCAACGTGCGTCCGTCGCCGCGGATCGGGAAGACGACCTTGGCGGTGCTGCCCGGCGCGACAGGCACGTCCATTCGCGGCAACAGCACGCGCACGCGCACGCTGTGGCTGTCCGGATCGGCAGCGGGATGGACGACCACCTCGCGCGCGTCCAGTCCGGTGCCGTCGTCGAACAGTACGCGGGCGCCGGGATGCGCGCGGATCGCATCGGCCGCCGACTGCGGCACGCGCACTTCGATCCGCAGATCGTCGGGGGCGTAAACCGTCAGCAGCGGCTGCCCGGGATTCACGGTTTCGCCGGGCTCGACCCGACGTGCGGACACGATGCCGGCATACGGCGCGCGGACAGTCGTGTAATCCGCATTCTGGCCGGCGGACGACAGCTGCGCGCGCGCGGCATCGCGCGCCGCGTTGGCGGCATCGCGCGCGGCCCGCGTCTGGTCGAGCTGCGCGCGCGACACGTAGCCGTCCTTTGCGAGCGCGGCGAAGCGCTGGTACTGACGTTCGGCCTCCAGCGCCGACGCTTCGGCCGCGCGCAACTGCGCGCGCGCCGCATCGACGCCGGCCTGTTGTTCGACCACGGTCATGCGCAGCAGCGTCTGGCCCGCGACGACGCGATCGTTGACGTCCGCATCCACCGCTGTCACGCGCGCACCGGTCTGCGCCGACAGCACCGCTTCGCGCACCGCTTCGACGGTGCCATCCCACGCACGTCCGCCGGTCGCGGTGTCCGCAGCGACGACGAAGGTGTCCAGCTCCGGCAGCGGCGCGACCGCACGCTCGTCGGTGTCGCTGCCGCAGGCGGCGAGCACCGACGCCAGTGCCAGCGCGGCGAATCGCAAGGGCTTGCTCATTTGAAGGCGCATCCGCTGGCGACCCCGAGTTTGCGGAACAGGAGCGCCGCGGGACAGAAGCCGGTGACGCTGGCCTGCAGCAGATTCGCGCCGATGAAGGCGGTGAACAGCCAGAACCAGGGCGACACGAAATGGGTCAGGGCCAGACTGACGAAGATCATCACGCCAGCGAAGGCGAGCACGGCACGGTCGAGATTCATGGAAGGACTCCGTTCGATGAGGTGTTATCGATCGACTATTAATTGATTGAAATCTAATTTAGAATTATCTTAATTAGACTTTGCTAGACTGTCAACCGCACACAGGAGACCGATTCATGTCCTTCACCGCCCAGCATCTCGCCGCGCAAGATCTCGTCGCCCAGGCCCGCGCCGTCGTCGAGGAAATCGATCCGGACAAGCTTCGCGCCCTGCAGGCGGCCGGCACGCCGGTCATCGATGTGCGCGAGCCCGCGGAATTCGCCGAGGGCCACCTGCCCGGCGCCGTGAACATCCCGCGCGGCCTGCTGGAATTCCAGGTCGATGCGCATCCGGCGGTGAATTTCAGAACCGACCCGCACCTGTCGCATCGGCACGAACCCGTGATCCTCTATTGCCGCACCGGCGGGCGTTCCGCGCTGGCCGCGGAGGCGCTGAAGCGTCTTGGTTTCGATCGGCCGCTGTCGCTGGCCGGCGGCTGGCTGCGATGGGTCGAAAGCGGCTGCGCGGCGGAGGGCGCCTGAGCATGGCCGCATCCCGTCGGAAACCCGCTTCGGTCGCGGTCGGAGCGAACATGCAGGCGCAGGCCGAACAGGCGGCGGAACTGTTGAAAGCGCTGTCGAACCCGCAGCGGCTGCGGGTGATGTGCCTGTTGATCGACGGTGAGCGCACGGTCGGCGAAATCAACGCCGAGGTGGAACTGAGCCAATCGGCGCTATCGCAACATCTGGCCGTCCTGCGCGAAGGCGGCTGGGTGCAGACCCGGCGCGAATCGCAGAACGTCTACTACTCGGTCAGCGAAGGGCCGGTGCATCGTCTGATCGAAACCCTCCACGACATCTACTGCCCCGCGCCCGACGACGATCGCCGGACGCGTTGAGGCTCAGGCGCTGGCGTAACGCGCGGCGCCGCCCACCCAGCGCCCGGTGATGCGCTCGGCGAGATCAGGCGACGTCTTCAGCAACGCATCGGCGACGCGCTGCACCGTCGGCAACAGGGCCGCATCGCGACCGAGATCGGCGATGCGGAACGCCGCCAGACCGGTCTGGCGCGTGCCGAGCAGTTCGCCCGGGCCGCGCAGTTCGAGATCTTTCTCGGCGATGACGAAACCGTCGTTGGTTTCGCGCATCGTCGCCAGTCGCTGCCGCGCCATCTGCGACAGCGGCGATTGATACAGCAGCACGCAGCTCGACGCCGCGCTGCCGCGCCCGACCCGCCCGCGCAACTGGTGCAACTGCGCGAGGCCCAGGCGCTCGGCGTTTTCGATGATCATCAGCGACGCGTTCGGCACGTCCACGCCCACTTCGATCACGGTGGTCGCGACCAGCAGTTGCAGTTCGCCGGCCTTGAAGGCGGCCATGGTCTTCTGTTTCTCGGCGGCCTTCAGCCGCCCATGCACAAGCGCGATCCGCAGTTCTGGAAGCTGCTGCGTCAGCGCCTCATACGTCGACTGCGCGGCCTGGGCCACGACTTCGTCGCTGTCGTCGATCAGGGTGCAGACCCAGTACGCCTGCCGGCCTTCCGCGCATGCGGCGCGAATGCGTTCGATCAACTCCGGGCGGCGCTCGGCGCTCAGCACCACGGTCTGCACCGGCGTGCGGCCGGGCGGCAGTTCGTCGATCGCGGAGACATCGAGATCCGCATACGCGGCCATCGCCAGGGTGCGCGGAATCGGTGTCGCGGTCATCACCAGTTGATGCGGCACGTGGGCACCGGCGCTGCCCTTGTCGCGCAGCGCGAGGCGTTGATGCACGCCGAAACGATGCTGCTCGTCGACGATGGCCAATGCGAGATCGCGGAAAACCACGCCTTCCTGCATCAGCGCATGCGTACCGACCACCACCTGCGCCGCGCCGCCGGCGATATCGGCCAGCACCGCTTCGCGCGCCTTGCCGGTGACCTTGCCCGCCAGCCAGACCACGCGCACGCCGAGCGGCTCCAGCCAGCCGCGCAGGTTGGCCAGATGCTGTTCGGCCAGCAGTTCGGTCGGCGCCATCAGCGCCGCCTGCCGGCCCTCTTCCACCGCCAGCAGCGCGGCCATCGCCGCGACCACGGTCTTGCCGCTGCCGACATCGCCCTGCACCAGCCGCAGCATCGGCACCGGTTTGGCGAGGTCTTCGCGGATCTCCGCGAAGACGCGCGCCTGCGCGGCGGTCAGCGCGAACGGCAGCGACTTGCGCAACGCGCTCGCGCGCCGTGCGGCCCGCAGCGGCCGCGCGCTGTGCGCCTGCATCGCGATGCGCTGATTGCGCAGGGTGAGGTGATGGGCGAGCAGTTCCTCCAGCGCCAGACGGCGCTGCGCCGGATGAGTACCGGCCAACAATGCCCGCACGTCGCTGCCCTGCGGCGGGCGATGCAGCGTCAGCAGCGCATCGCGCAGCGACGGCAAATCCGCGCACAACTCTTCAAGCGCAAGCACATCGGCAGGCAACAGTTCCATCGTGCGCTCGTCCGGCAGCCGCTGCAGCGCCTGATCGATGAGCTTGCGCAGGACCGCGGGCCCGATGCCTTCGATCACCGGATACACCGGGTCGAGACGATCGCTGAGCTCGGCTTCGCCGCTGCCGCCGAGAATGCGATAACTCGGATGCACGATCTCCAGCCCATGCTGTCCCGGCCGCGGCGTGCCGTACACGCGCACCCGAGTGCCGGGCGCGAACTGCGCCACCTGCTGCGAGCGGAAATGGAAAAACCGCAGCACCAGCGTCGCGTACGAATCGTCGCCGATCGCGACGCGCAGCATAGGCCGGTAGCGGAAACCGCGCTCGACCGCTTCCACCGTGCCTTCGACCTGCGCGGGCAGCCCAGGCTGCAGTTTGCGGATGGGCGTGAGCGCGGTACGGTCCTCGTACTGACGCGGCAGATGGAACCAGAGATCCTGCAGGGTCAACAGCCCGCGCGCGGCGAGCTTTTCGGCGACCGCGGCGCCGACGCCGCTGAGCGCGGTCAGCGGCGTTGCGGCCGGGTCGATCTGCGGTGTGCGACGGGGCGGCGCGGCAGGCATGCGAACGTGCGGTCGAGCGGACGCGGACTCAGGAACGCCGCGCTTCGGATCGCGGGACGCGGTGCCGCGCGATCAGCGCAGCACCATGATCGCATCGACCTCGAACTTCGCGCCTCGCGGCAGCGCCGAGACTTCGATGGTCGAACGCGCCGGATACGGCGCCGAGAACACGTCCTGCATCACCGCATTGACCGCGGCGAACTCGGACAGATCGGTGAGATACAGGCCGACGCGGACGATGTCGTCGAACGAACCGCCGGCCGCCTGGCAGACCGCGCGCAGATTCGCGAACGCTTGTCGCGCCTGCTCGGTGATGTCGCCTGAAACCAGCAGGCCGGAATTCGGGTCGAGCGGGATCTGCCCCGACAGGAACACCATGTCGCCGGCGCGTGTGGCCTGCGAATACGGGCCGATGGCGGCGGGGGCGGCGGTGGACTGGATGGGCTCGCGGGGCATGGGATGGGCTCGGAAAGGAGGATGTCGGTAGTTTAGAGCGTGCGATGCACTTTCGACGGGCCGCGGGGCCCGCCCTTACATTCGCTGCACGCTCCGCTGTACGCCGTGCACCACGCCGAGGCGACGCACGCGGCGGATGACGTCGGCCAGATGCCTGCGGTCGCTGACCTCGATGCCAAAGCGGATCACCGCGATGTTCTTGTCGCGGTCGAGGTATTCGACCGAATCGATATTGGAATCGGCGACCGCGATGGCCGCCGCGACCTGCGCGAGCACGCCCGGACGGTTGTCGACCTCGATCCGCAGCGCGACCTGGTAATCGCCGGTGATCTCGCGATCCCAGCCGATCGACACCCAGCGTTCCGGCGACTTGCGGTATTCGGCGAGGTTCGCGCAGTCGGTGCGATGCACCACGATGCCGCGGCCGGCGGTGTGATAACCCATCACGTCGTCGCCGGGAATCGGCATGCAACAGTTGGCGAACGTCACCACGCCGCGCTCGGCGCCGGTGATCAGGATCTTCTCGCCCTGACGCGCGCCGAAGGCGAGATCGGTCGTGTCCTGCTTGTCGGGCAGGCGATGCGCCAGCACCTGCGCGACCTGCGTCGGCATGCGGTTGCCCAGCGCGATATCCGCCAACAACGCCTCCAACCGCGGATAGCGATGGTCGGCGAGATAACTTTCCAGACGCGTCTGCGGCACGCGGTCGAGCGAGGTATCGAGCCCTTCCAGCGCGCGGTCGAGCATCCGGTGTCCCAGCTGCACCGCATCCTCGTGTTCGAGCTGCTTGAGCTGGTGACGGATGCCGGTGCGGGCCTTGCCGGTGACCACGAACTCCAGCCACTGCGGTTTCGGCGCCGCCGATTTCGCGGTGATGATCTCGACGCTCTGGCCGCTGACCAGCTTGGTGCGCAGCGGCACCAGCTTCTTGTCCACGCGCGCGGCCACCGCATGATTGCCGACGTCGGTATGCACGGCGTAGGCGAAATCCAGGGTCGTGGAGTTGCGCGGCAGCGCCATGATGTCGCCCTTGGGCGTGAACAGATAAACCTCGTCCGGGAACAGGTCGATCTTCACGTTCTCGAGGAATTCCAGCGAGGAACCGGTCGCGCGCTGCGATTCGATCAGGCTGGCCACCCACGACTGGGCGCGGTTCTGCGCGCTGTTGGCGCTGCCGCCGTGCTTGTACGACCAGTGCGCCGCGATGCCGCGCTCGGCGATGAGATCCATCTCTTCCGTGCGGATCTGCACTTCGATCGGCGAGCCGTAGGGCCCGAACAGCACGGTGTGCAGCGATTGATAGCCGTTGGCCTTGGGGATGGCCACGAAATCGCGGAAGCGCCCGTCCACCGGTTTGAACACCGAATGGACCACGCCCAGCGCGTGATAACACTCGGGCACCGAACGCACGATCAGCCGGAAGCCGAACATGTCCATCACCTGGGTGAAGGTTTTGCCCTCGGCGCGCATCTTGGTGTAGATGCTCCATGGCGATTTCACCCGGCCCACGAGACGGAAATCGAAACCTTCCTTCACCAGCCGCTGCGCGAACTGCGCCTCGATCTTGGCGAGCGCTTCGCGGCGCACCACCGGCTGGGTGCGGATGCGACGCGCGAGCACCGCATGACGCCAGGGATGCAGCGCGCGGAAACCGAGATCCTGCAGTTCGGCCTTGATCAGATTCATCCCGAGCCGCTGGGCGATCGGCGCATAGATCTCCAGCGTCTCGCGCGCGATGCGGGTGCGGGCTTCGGCGCTCTGCGCGCCGAGCGTGCGCATGTTGTGCAGGCGGTCCGCGAGCTTGATCAGGATCACGCGCAGGTCGCGCGCCATCGCCAGCATCATCTTGCGGAAACTTTCCGCGGCGGCTTCCTGGCGATCCTGGAACTGCAGCTTGTCCAGCTTGGTGACGCCTTCCACCAATTCAGCCACGGTCGCACCGAATTCCGCTGCGATCTCCTCGCGGGTCAGCGGCGTGTCCTCGATGGTGTCGTGCAGGATCGCCGCCACCAGCGTTTCGATGTCCACGCCCTGCTCGGCCAGCACCGTGGCCGCGGCCACCGGATGCGTGATGTAGGGCTCGCCGGATTTGCGGGTCTGCCCGGCATGCGCGGCGGCGCCGACGCGCCAGGCGCGAACGAGCGTGGCGCGCTGGTCTTCGGGCAGATAGATCGCCGCCGCCTCCAGCGCGCGCACGTAGTCCGGCAGCTCCGCATCGGGCGCGGGCGTGGGACCGGCAAGAATCGGCTCAAGTTGACTCATGGCCGAAGACTAAGCGGAAACGCCGGACTTGGGGAGACGGTGGGCGACGATCAACGATTGCCCGGAAACGACGAAGCCCCGCCTGAGCGGGGCTTCGTGAACGGTGAGACGCGAGCGGGAATTACAGGTCGTCGCCCTTCGACAGATCGTCGTCGGCCACCACTTCGGCGGCGGCCCACTCGAGGGCTTCACGCTCCTTGCGCTCGCGCTCGGCCTTTTCGACGGCATCGATGTAGCCGTTGTCGATGCGACGGGCGGCGATCTCGCGCAGGGCCAACACCGTCGGCTTGTCGTTCGCTTCGCTGTTGTCGAGCTGCGGCTCGACGCCGTTGGCGAGCTGGCGCGCGCGCTTGGCGGCCATCATGACGAGCTCGAAACGGTTGTCGACGACTTCCAGGCAATCTTCCACGGTGATGCGGGCCATAGCGCTCCCGGCGGCCAGAGGCCGTCCGACTGATGTGTGTGAACCGGCGATTGTAGCGATTTCAGGTACTTGGGTACAAGCCTGATCGCTGCCTGGATCATGGCCCGGCGACCGCCCGTTGTACGACGGAAAGCTTTCGAATCAATCGCTTGCCGCAGGCGGGAGAATCCGCCGGAACGTCAGATTGACCCGTTCCGACACCGGTCGGGCGGTCGCGGGGAGCGCATGGCGGAAACGGGACTGGGTGTCGCCGGCCATCACCAGCAGGCTCCCGTGCGGCAAGTCCAGCGTCAGACGGTCGCCCTCGCCCCGTGGTTTGAGGGCGAATCGGCGGGTCGCCCCCAGGCTGACGGAGGCGATCACCGGCCTGGGCCCGAGTTCGGGCTCATCGTCGCTGTGCCAGCCCATGCGGTCGCGGCCATCGCGATAACGATTGGCAAGGACGCTGTTGAAGTCGATCCCGAGCGTCTCCTGCAGGCGCCTGCGCAGCCCGATCAGGGCTTCAGGCCACGGATGCGGATCGAATCGGGTGCGCGAATAGGTGTAGACCGCCCCCGGATCGCCGATCCAGCGGCTCAATCGAGGCGAATCGATCTCGCGCCCGAACATGCGGATGCGGTGAATATCCCACTGCGGGTCCGCCAGCAGTGCGTCCAACAGTGCGTCGGCGTCGTCCCGCGCCAGCCATGCCGGGGCGAAGCGCAGATCGGCGCCGGGGAGGTCGATGCGATGCCATGCGGGAGGCGCGAACATCCGCGCATGCTGCCGATTTGCCCCGGCCACCGCAAACCCGGAAAATCGTCGGTCCGCCATCACCGGCCCGGAGCCCAGCCAATGACCGACAGCGCGCACAACGACACAGGGCCCGACGCGATCGAGCGCGACGTGATGGAGTACGACGTGGTCACCGTCGGCGCCGGTCCCGCGGGCCTGGCGTTCGCGATTCGGCTGAAGCAGTTGAACCCCGAGATCAGCGTCTGCGTGATCGAGAAGGCGTCGACCATCGGCGCGCAGATCCTGTCCGGTGCGGTGATCGAAACCGGCCCGCTCGACAAACTTCTGCCCGACTGGCGCGCCAACCCGCCGCCGATCTGCGTCCCCGCCACCGACGACGAGTTCTGGCTGCTGACGAAAACCGGCGGCCGCAAACTGCCGGTCCCGCCCGGCATGAACAATCATGGCAACGTCATCGTCTCGCTCGGCGCGATGTGCGCATGGATGGCGCCGCAGGCCGAAGCGCTCGGCGTCGAGATCTATCCGGGCTTCGCCGCCGCCGAAACGCTGCACGACGACGATGGCATGGTCGTGGGCGTGCGCATCGGCGACATGGGCGTGGCGAAGGACGGCTCGCACAAGCCGGGATTCACCGCCGGCATCGACATCCGCGCCAAGGTCACCGTGCTCGCCGAAGGCGCGCGCGGTCATCTCACCAAGCGCCTGATCGAACGCTTCAAGCTCGATGCCGACAGCGACCCGCAGGGCTATTCCATCGGCATCAAGGAACTGTGGCAGGTGCCCGAGGATCGCGTACAGCCGGGCAAGATCGTGCACAGTTTCGGCTGGCCCGCGGACAGCCGCACCTACGGCGGGAGTTTTCTGTATCACCTGGACAAGGGACGCATCGCGCTCGGTTACGTGAGCGGCCTCGACTACAGCGATCCCGACTACAAACCGTGGGAAGCCTTCCAGCAGTGGAAGAATCACCCGATGATCAAACCGCTGCTGGAAGGCGGCACCATCGTCTCCGCAGGCGCGCGCGCGATCGTCACCGGCGGCTGGCAATCGCTGCCCAGGGTCGAGATGCCCGGTGCGCTGCTGATCGGCGACACCGCCGGTCTGCTCAACGTGCCGAAGGTGAAGGGCACGCACCAGGCGATCCGTTCCGGCATGCTCGCCGCGGAACATCTCGTCGCGTCTTCGTTGGTGCCAGAGGGGTTCGACGCGAAACTGCGCGCTTCCGACGCGATGGCCGAACTGAAGAAAGTCCGCAACATCAAACCGGGCTTCAAGCGCGGCCTGTGGTTCGGCATGCTCAACGCGGCCTGGGAAACCGTCACCGGCGGCGCTTCGCCGTGGACCCTGAAAAACAAGGACGATTGGTCATCCCTGCACAAGCTCGGCACGCAGGAAGCGCCGAAGCGCGACTACATCGATCGCACGCTGGCGCCGCGCGATCGCCTCGCATCGGTGTACTACGCGGCCACCGAGCACGACGAAGATCAGCCGGTGCATCTGCGCGTGCGCGATACGTCGGTCTGCGTGACGCAGTGCGCAGAGGAATACGGCAACCCATGCACGAAATTCTGTCCTGCAGGCGTGTACGAAATCGTCAGCGACGACGCCGGAAAACGCCTGCAGATCAACGCCGCCAACTGCGTGCACTGCAAGACCTGCGACATCAAGGACCCGTACCGGATCATCGACTGGGTCACGCCGGAGGGCGGATCGGGGCCGAACTACCAGAATCTCTGAGCGCGACGCCCAGACGAAAAAACGCCCGGTTTCCCGGGCGTTTTCGTTTCACAGACAACCCCGCATTCACATGGCCCCGCGTCTCGCCGTCGGCAATGTCTGCGGATCGGTCATGGCAGGAGTCGTCTGGTTCGGCTGTACCGCATCGCCGGCGAGCTTGCGCAGGTTGTCGTCCATGGGCGTGGTCGCGGCCTGCGCCCTGTCGACGAACGCCTTCTTGCCGGAAGGGTCGGCGGGTTCACCATCGCCGATGAACAGGTTCTGCTGCCCACCGGACGTCGGATTGCCGAGCGCGACGTAACCGATCCGATCCATCCCGTTCTGTCGGGCGAGTACAGTGAGGCTGGCGGCGGTCTCCGTCACCGGCAGCCTTGCGCCTTCGCCGTTGAGTTTCTGCACGCCCGCGACCGCCTGCTCGTACAACGACCGGTTTTCCGGGCGCAGCAGAATGCCCTGTTTTTCGCGGACGTTGGCGACCGCCTCGTCGAGACGGCCGACGGGTTCGAACGACGGTTCCGCTGCGCGCGTCACCGGCCGCGAAGGTCTTGAACCGCCGCCGAAACTGATCGTGAGCCCCACCATCCCGTACGCTTCCCGGGTATCGGGACGGTAGCCGGCCTCGGCCGTGAATTTGTACCGATCGTTGCCGCTCGTCGACACTTTCGCACCGAATTCGGACAACCGGAAAGCACCCGATGCGTTGTCGGCACGCACGACACCGCTGTATTCCAGATCCTTGCTCTTGTAGTTGAGCGCAGCCCCCAATTCGGTCGCCTTCGGTCCGAACTTTCCGTCCAGTCCCACTGAACCCGCGCCCTTGTCGAAGCCGAGCTTCGCATCGAATCCGAACGATGTACCGAGGCGATCGGCCATGACTTGGGCATTGAACGCATTGCCGTTCGCAAAGCTAGCGCCCAGTTTGTAATTCGAGGTGCCGTTGGGCTCATCGATCCTGAAACTGGCCAAGCCCTTGCCGTCGCGGCCGATACCGAAACTGCCATCGGCGCCGTAAACGCTGCCGCCCGGCGTTTTCGACAGGTCGAAATTCAGGGTGTCGCCATTTCCGAACAACAGCCTCGAATTCAGCGATGCGCTGTTCGCTGGTTCGTCGACACGGAAACCACCGGTGCCGCTCCCGTTCTTGCCGAGCTTGAAGGTGCTCTCCGCGCCGTAGATGGCGCCGTCCTTGGTATTGGTGTAATCGGCATTGAGGCCGAAAGCATCGCTGAACTTCAACTTCGTATTGAACATCGAAGTGCCGGCGGGCTCATCGACGCGGAATTGCGCGGTACCGCTGCCGTCCTTCCCCAGTTTGAAGGCGCTGTCGGCGCCGAAGATCGGGCCATTCTTCGTATTGGTGTAATCGCCGTTAAGGCTGAAGTCGTCGTTGAATTTCAGCCGGGTATTGAACAGCGATGTTCCATTGGGTTCGTCGACCCGAAACTGCGCGGTGCCATTGCCGTCCTTTCCGAGCTTGAACGCGCCATCCGCGCCGTAGACCTGGCCGAGCGCGGTGCGACTCCAATCGGCATTCAGCCGGAAATCGTCGTTGAATTTCAGTTTGGTATCGAAATTGGCGGCGCCATTGGGTTCGTCGACACGGAACTGCGCGGTGCCGTTGCCGTCCCTGCCGAGCTTGAACGCACCGTCGGCACCGTAGACCTGGCCGAGCGCGGTGCGACTCCAATCGGCATTCAGCCGGAAATCGTCG
>CAMLLG010000021.1 GCA_946480825.1 uncultured Lysobacteraceae bacterium | reverse complement strand
CAGACCGCGTCGTCGAAATCCTTGGCGTCCTCGCCGTCGATGGTGACCAGCGGCAACGTGCGCAGATCGACGCGACCGGCGATGTCGGCCTCGGTCACCTGCAGCGGCACCGCGGTGGCCTCGGCGATCACGGTCGGCGGGAACTCGTGCGGCAGATCGTGGCCGTGAATCGCGGCCTCCACCACCAGCGACGGCGTCAGCTTGTCGCCGAGCACCGCGAGCACGCGGCCGATCGGCGGGCGGTAAGCGTCCGGCGCATGCACGATCTCGCAGACCACGAGCTGGCCGTTGCGCGCGTCCATCCGCGCATCCGCGGGAATCTGCACGTTGCGCTGGATGCGGGCGTCGTCGGGCTGCACGTAGCTGATGCCGGCCTCGAGCGTGAAGCGGCCGATCAGCCGATTGAGACGGCGCTCCAGCACTTCGACGATGCTGCCTTCGCGACGACCGCGACGGTCCACGCCGGTGACGTTCGCCATCACCCGATCGCCGTGCAGCACCTTGCGCATTTCCAGCGGCGGCAGGAACAGGTCGTCGCCGGGCCCGCTGTCGGGCCGCAGGAAACCGAAGCCGTCGGGATTGGCGATGACGGTGCCGGCGATCAGATCGAGCTGGGCCGCAGGCAGATAACCGCCGCGACGGTTCTGCAGCAGTTGGCCGTCGCGAAGCATCGCCGCCAGTCGCTTGCCCAGCGCGTCGCGGCGCTCGGGGGTATCGAGATCCAGATGCTGCCAGAGGATCTCGGCCGACATCGGCCCCTCGCTGCGTCCCAGCAGCTGCAGGATCGCCTCGCGGCTCGGGATCGGATCGGCGTATCGCGCGGCTTCGCGCTCGGCGAACGGGTCGGCGACCGCGCCGTGTGCAGGCGCCGGAGCTCGCGACTTCGCCATCGGTGGACCGAGGTAGGTATCGGGCAACCAGGGCGCCGCTTTTCGGGACTTCGCCGGCTTCGCGGATGCGCCCGCAGGCTTCGCGGCAGCTTTCCTGGAGACCTTGCCCGGCTTGCTCGACGTGGACTTGCCGGCGTCGGTGCGGGAGGTGGATTTCGGGGATGCGCCATGAACGGCGCGCGTGGCGCGAGGGCCGGAATTCTTCTTGGTGGGTTTTGACATCGGCGACGAGTATACGCCTTGTCAAGCCCCCGGAATCCAGCCCTCCGGCCATCGATCATCGGCAGCCCGCGGCCCGGCCGCCGGAATCGCATCCGGGCATTGACTTCCCCGACGCCGCATCGCAACATACGCGCCCTGAGCCCAGGTGGCGGAATTGGTAGACGCACTAGTTTCAGGTACTAGCGGGTAAAACCGTGGAGGTTCGAGTCCTCTCCTGGGCACCAGATCGAAAAAAACCCCGCAGACGCGGGGTTTTTTATTGCCTGCGGTTTCGATGCGAGGCATATCCGCAGGCAGACCGGGAACGTGCAGGCTCCGTTGCAGCAACAAATGCTGCGCCGTATCGAGAGGAACGATACGGAATTCTCAACAATCCACTTCAATCATGGATTGAAGTGGATGCACCTTTCGACCCTCTCCATCCTCGCGATCCTGCTGGCCATCACACTCTGGCTGCAGGCCGGTTCCCGCAAACCCACCCCGCCTGTCCCGAAGCACTTCTATCCGCAGCCCAAACCACAACCGCCTGCCGAACCGCAGCCTCGACGGCGCAAGAACGCCAAGCCGGGCTGGGTACCCGCAACTCTCATCGAACTCGCCAAACGCTCGCCGCAATGCCGCTGCCGAGCACTGGCCAATCTATTCAATCGCACCTACCACGACGATACCGGCGTCAGTGTCGGCAAGACCTACGTTTCCAACGTTCTGCGCGACTATCGGATGAATCTCGCACAGCCACACCGCTACGCGCATGATATCGACACCGCATGCCCGATACTCACCACCTGGGGCATCGACCTGAGCGGGCATCAGGAGTCCCGCAACACCACGCGCATGATCTTCGGCATCATCGACCATGGCAGCCGCCGCGTGCTGACGCTAAAAACCTTGCGTGACAGATCTTCGATCGACATCCTGCGCCTGCTGCTGGATGCCATCGAACACTACGGCAAACCGAAGAAGATCCGGACCGACAACGAAGCAATCTTCACTTCCTGGGTCTTCGCCTTCGCCCTGCGCTGGCTCGGCATCAAACATCAGCGCATCGCACTGCAATGCCCATGGATGAACGGCCGCATCGAACGCGTTTGGTCGACCTTCAAGCAACTGCTGCGAGCGTTCGACATCAGGAACGAAGCCGAACTTCAGGCGACGCTCGATCTGCTGCGAGAAACCTAAAACCAGCGCCGACCGCATCAGTCGCTCAGCGGGCATACGCCGGTTGAAGCCTGGGACATCATCGAAAAGCGCAAGGCGAAACCAAAACGACCGCGACGACGATAACCGTCGTACGAACGAAAACGAGGCGCAAGCGACTGGACAGGTACTGTCCGCGAACCCTGACGCCTCGACTTCAAACACACGCCGATTCTTGGCGAAAATTTCGCCAGAACCGACGCTGAAACGCATTTCTCAGACGCGGATACGATCAAAACCAGTCACTCGAAAGCCGAAATTCGATCGTCGCGAAGCTCAGGATTGGGCTTCGCGGACAACGGACGCCACACCGGACAGGCAATGTCCGCAAATCTTGACGCCTCGACTTCAAACACCGTCGATTCTTGGCGAAATTTCGCCAGAACCGACATTGAAAAACCTTTCTCAGGCGCGGATACGATCAAAACCGGTCGCTCGAAAGCCGAAATTCGATCGTCGCGAAGCTCAGGACTGGGCTTCGCGGACAGCGGACGCCACACCTAAGCAGATGCCACGCTCAAAAACTTAATTACCTCGTCGTGATGATGATTGAACATATCAACTGACCATGGCTCCAAAACCTCTGAAACATCACGCAAGGAATATTTATCCACGTTCAAAAATATTGGCTGAAGATAATCTTGATCCTCAAACTTCACATCATTCCCAAAAATTCTCATCACATTCCACATACAACATATCGCACTGATGTATCTGTATATATTCAGATTATCGAACTCGACAATCCAACAGTAATCGTAAAGAGTGTCCAACAAGTCGTCTGCAATAAATCTTTCTTGGGCACCCCTGCTAACGAGATCTCGCGATTTCTCACAATTGAGATCGGCATAATCAGATATTTCAGCACTTCTTTTGAGGTAGTCGATCAAATTCATCTCTTTCTCCACGGCTCCAATGGAGCGTCTGGCCTCGAATACACTTCAACCTTTATTTCAGGATACCTTCTCCTGAATTGGTCAATGATTCCTCCGCTACCTTAGCGATTTCAGAGCGAAAATCTAAAAAATCTAGGACACCCACAAATCAGATTTTCCCGACAAGCCAGCAGGCGAATAACCGGTAGCCCGATTGCCTGACGCCCGCGACACTGGCGTCATGACCCGACCACGCTCTCTCATTGCACCTCCCGATACGCCCGGCGCATTCCATTGCGTCCAGCGCTGCGTTCGGCGAGCGTTCCTCTGCGGTATCGATCGCTACACCGGGCAATCCTTCGAACACAGAAAGGCGTGGGTCGAAGCCCGCATCCAGCTCCTAGCCGAATGCTTCGCTGTCGCCATCGACGCCTACGCAGTCATGAGCAATCATCTGCACCTGGTTTTGCGCATCGACCCACACAAAGCGACAACATGGCATGACGACGAAGTCGCAGCGCGCTGGGTGCGCTTGTTTCCACCTCGCGAGGATAGCGACGACGCCATCGAAAGCAAACGCCAACGCCTGCTTGCCGACCCGGACAGAATCCGCATCCTGCGCCAGCGTCTTGGCAGCCTTTCCTGGCTCATGCGTTGCCTCGTCGAACCGATCGCGCGAAGGGCGAATCGCGAAGACGGGTGCAAGGGACGATTCTGGGAAGGCCGCTACAAATGCCAAGCCTTGTGCGACGACCGTGCGATCCTCGCCGCCATGGCCTACGTCGACCTGAATCCGATCCGGGCAGGCATGACGGATCACTTGGACAGCTCCGCACACACGAGCGTCTCGAAACGAATCGTCGAGGCGAGATCGGACCCAATGGTGCTGACCTCGCGACTCAGACCGGCGGCCGGCAGCTTGCGACCGGCTGTCGACCTCACGACCGCCGAGTACCTGCAACTCCTCGATTGGACCGGCCGTCAGCTGGTCCCAGGAAAACGCGGGCGTATTCCGATGCACGCACCTGCGATCCTAGCCACCATCGATCGCGACCCGAAACGCTGGACCACCCGCGTCGCCGCGTTCGGCAGCGGCTGGCATCGCGCTGTCGGCTCGGCACAGGATCTCATCGCATTGGCCAAGCAGATGGGGCAGCGATGGCTCAAAGGAGTTCGGCTTGCCTTGACGCTGGCGTGAGCACTCGCGAGGGAAAACATGGCCTGCCGGGGAGAATGGCGCGCGGGTGGCTGTTTACAAATGCTTCTTCAAACGCCAAGAGACCGGGAAAGATAGCCGGATGACCCATGAAATTCAGATGTGGACGGTAATACTGAACACAAACAGTGGGTGTCCAAGTTTTCTTGTCCCAAGTTTTCTCGCGCTCACGCGCTCAAACGACAACGCCCAGCAGTACCGGGCGTTGGGGGTGCTTTTTCAGCGGCTAGAAGAAAGTGGGTGTCCCTGTCCCGTCGACACCACACCGACAGCGAGCACCACATTTCATGAATCCGACCACTCAGAACTAGCCACACCTGGAAATTCTGGAAATTCCGTCTTTTCCCAAGTCCAATTCGAGTCTTGGCGCATTATCTCAATAATCGATTCGAGCCTCAGAAGACATCCTTCACCATTATCGACGATACAACTTGACGCATCATTTCCCATCAACTCGGCAATGACAGCGACAGCATTTTTCGCAAGATTTAAGTCTCGATAATAGATCGTAATACTAGATCGACAATTCAGGAGCATTTCCTTAAAAGCAGCAGAGGGACGCTCCCATTTGCTTATCTCATTGATTACATGCAGCTGATCTTCTGCGAACTCAACACGCATGTATGACTTTCCCTCGCTTTTCTGGGCAGAAAATTGGTACGAAAGCCCAAGACTTTCAGGCAGCTCGTCGACCGCAAGGGAAAGTTGCCTTGCAATTTCATCAGTAATCGTTTCAGTACGGAACGATTTTGGAACGTATATTGTAAATTCTTTCGCTGCCATTTCATTCACCCCTAAGCCAATTCAACAAAATATCTAATCGGTTTGTTACCGGAAAGTGCCGCGATGCTTGTTGAACGATTGTGTTTGCTCTCCGATGCTGCTTTAGCACGAAACCCACCACAGGCTGACCTGTTGCTATCACCGTATCTTTCATTTGATCGATTATTTTATTTGCACTAGATAGCTTCTTGACTTGGACTATCACCCCACCTGCAGTTTCTATATCAACTTCTCGTGCTGGATTACCAACATAGTGATTAGTGTCTTTAACCCTCACTCCATTCCGCTCAAGCTTGCTGATTAGTTTCGGCACACCAGGGTCTCCCTTAGCACGAGCCTTATGAATAAGCGATGCAACACGAGATCTATTCGCAATTTCTTCTGGGGTTCGTGCCGCAATTCGCTCTAGGCGATCAGCAAGCGATCTATTGCGGGCATCACCCAACGCATCCTCACCGCAATTCGCATTGTGTACCCAAATACCGATACCGCTTACGTAGTAGGTGTGGAAGTCCTGCACCTCAAAATTGAAAACATCCTGCAGGACGCCCGTGTCTCGGCACTCTGACACGAACGCGTCTTCGCCGTCCAACAGCTCCACGATCATGCCGGGCTGCAGCAGATCCGCGCGAGTCCAGCCGACGCCCTTGACCCAGAACGGGTGGTTCGGGGTCGCAAACACGTTCTCATGCTCTGCGCCTGACCGGCCGAACGCGATCTTCCAGATCGCCTTGTCTTGGAATCGCAGCAAGCGGACCACCGGACGGAAGGCCCGCTCGCCGCTTTCTTCCGGCTGCGACCAGACCATATCGCCAATCTGCACCTGCTCGATCGGAATCAAACCGCGCTCGGTATGCACAAGCGTCCCGCGCACGAAGCAGCCACCAGGATCGGCGGCTTTTCGCATCTCGACAGCGCCGGCATTGCGGACATTCAACTCAGCCACATCCTCCAATTTCGCCTGCGCCCTGCTTGTCACCGACGCACCATTCGCACCGATCGCATCAGCATGGCCGGACGCTATTGCAACGTCATCAACAACAGAAACATTGTCGACAGCGCGAACTGCACCATCGGTCGGCACGTCCGCCCCCCAACGCTCGGCAGCGCGAATGCCCTTAAAGGCATTCGCTGAGGGTGCGAGCTTGGATACCGCGCCAACCTTGGAAGCAAGGGTCGGCAGCCCGACGATGGCACCGCCGCCATGTCGTGCCCGATCCTCAAGCGACATTTGGCTCCATGCGTCCCATGCGCGCCCGGCCGTATCAAGCGGATGACTCGCCGCATACTTGAGACCTTCATAGGTCTGCAACCTGACATTCTTGTTCGTGAAGATGCGACCCGTGTCGAGAAAACCACCCACTATAGAATCCGCAACACTGACAATGGCGTAGTCCAACGACCACAGCGCCGCCGAAACGCCATTGTCCGCATTCAGAATCTGCTCATTCGCGCCCTCACGTATGGATGCCATGAAACCGCGAAGGTTGATCAAAAGCTCGTCCGCCGGGCTTTCCGGTGTATCAAGATCGGGCTGGAGACTGGACGTCGGCGCCAAAGCATAGTCGCTGTGCGACTCCAATTTTGCGTGTGCATCCTGGAAGGTCGTATAGCTCCAGATCTTGTATTGCGATTCCGTCAATCCTTGGGAAGGACGATCGATTAACTCGGACCACACCCCAGGATACTTCGCATTATGCTTATCCCAATAGGCGAATGCGGCTTGCTCCCATGTCTCGACTGACCTGCCAGCCTGCGGCGCTGCCCCATGGGTATCCGATTCGGAAGTATCGATTGCACCGATGCCGATTGAAACAGAGCGGACCCTTTGCCCACCGTTTTGTGCCAGATCCTCGTTCAAAACGACTTCACCGGGTTCAAGTTCGATGCTGCCGATGCGGGCCGCCCTATCTGCCCAGTACTGGTTCAACTCGGCGCCAAGATCCGCCATGAGTTCCTGACCGTCTTCGACAAAGCGACGCTGGAATTGCTCCATCAGCGATTTCACCGCTCGATCCCTTGCTGCGCTCTGAATTCCTCGTGCCAGCCCATTCCCAGCAGCGGTGCCCAACGCATTCGCCGCAATGCTCCCATAATCCACCTTGTCATCGAACCCGAAGGCTCTTCTGGTGTGTAGCCCCACTACGCCTTCGATCGCCTCATTCGCAAAGTCTGCACCGAAGCTGCCAGCGCCCTCGAATGGCTTGCTCGGTGCCAGACCGACTGCCTTGCTGATGCCCGCCGACACGACTGACGTCAACGCATTAGCCGCAATACTCTTCCAGCTGAAAGCAGGCTTGAGACCGGCGAGCTTCTGACCGACGTAACCGGCGCCGGCGTTGCCCACCGCCAATGCCGCGGCCAGACCGTAGTTGCCATTGGCGATCGCGCCGCTGACGCCACCGCCGACACCGCCGCTCGCGGTTGCAACACTACCAATCGTGTTGAGGCCACCTGTAATTGCGCCGGTAATGGCACCCGCCGCAACGTTGCGCCAACTAAAACTACTTACACCAAGCGCACTACCAAGAGCTTGTCCCGCCAGCGCGCCAGCAGCACCCGCGGCCGCGCCGGCTAACATTCCCCCGGCAAAAGTCAGCGATGTCGTCACTCCAGCCGCTGCAGTAGCCGTGGCTGCCGTGGCCGTCGCCGTTGCGAGACCGGTGCTGACTGACGCGCTTGTGCCGAGTGCTGTCGTTGCTGCCCCAGTCATTGCACTCGACGCTGCACCGTATGTGAGCACACTGACGACGACGATGACGATGACGATCAAGATCATCGTCACAACATCGCACCCTGCCCCCTTCACCGGCGGGATATACGGCAAACTCGGCGTCGTACTGCCGATCGCTTCATTCGGGTTGTACGGCCGGAACGTGTTCGCGTCGTTCTTGCTCACGCTCACGCTCGGGGCGTTCAGGCGCGTGCCTGCGGTCAGCGGGGCGGTCGGGTCGCTGTAGCCGTTCGCGTCGGCCAGCACGTACCACAGGCTGGCGTTGCCGTAGATCCGCTGCGCCAGGTTCTGCAGCGTCTCGCCTTCGAGTACCGTCACCATCGAGCCGCCGGCGCTGTACACGCCTGCGCCTGCGGTGCCGTTCACCTTGCTCAGCTGGTTCTTCTGCGGGTTGATGCCGAAGTCGCCGTAGAACCGCTGCTGCTGCGGCGTGACCCGCACTTCGCCGCCCGCTTCCAGTTCCGCCACCTGCTGGCCCGCCGCGTGCACGAACCGGTAGTTCTGCGGGATCGGGTCGCCGTTGCTCGCAGGCTTCGTCGCCTGGCGGAAGTAGCCGTCCCAGTAGCCGTCGCGACGGTTCAGCACCGCGCCGTCGCCGTTGTAGGCGTATGCGCGGATCTTGTCGAACACGCCCGCCTGGTCCGTGTTGGTGTGCTCGCTCTGCTGCGTGATCCGGCCGTAGATGTCCAGGCTGATCGTGTTCGTCGTCGACTTGTAGTCGGCGTGGCTGCTGACGCCTTCGACCTTCCGCTCCTGCCAACTCTCCCAGCCTTCGTAGGTCATCGTGAAGGTGTGCGTGTAGCCGCCCGCCGCGCCCGCGCCCGTGCTGCTGTAGCGGTAGCTCAGCAGTCGCCCGCCCAGGTCGTACGCCGAGGCGTTGTCGTCCACGTTCGCGGTGTTGTCCGCCAGCGTGTAGTCCACGCGACTGGTGAACTGCAGCAGATCCGCGTTGTTGTACTGGTCGCCGACGCCGCCCGCGCCCAGGTAGTACCGGAAGTTCGTCTCGCGGCCGTACGTCGCCTGCCAGCGCATCCGGCCGTCGATGTCGTACGCGTACTCTTCGGCCTGCATCAGCCAGCCGCCGACGTTCACGTCTTCCGGCACCCAGTCCTCGCTGTTCGGCGGCGGCGGCTGGTCGCCGCCATAGCGGTCGATCGGCGCCACCCACAGCTGACGGATCGTGCCCAGCTCGAAGTACCGCCGCGTCTCGGTCAACTGGTTCGCGTCGTCGTACTTGTTGAGCCGATAGATGCCCTTGCTCTCGCCGCCCACCGCCTGCGCGTAGGTCTCGTAGATCCGGTTCCCGCGCTGGTCGTAACCGACGAACGCCACCTGATCCTGCACCGCGCCGTTCACCGTCGTGCGCTGGTAGCGGCCGGTCTCGCGGCCGATCGCGTCGTAGATCAGGCCGTAGGAATCGCTCACTTCCTTCTGCGTGCCTTGCGGCACCTCTTCCAGCGAGTCCGGACGCAGCTCGATCCGCGCGTTCGCGTCGCCCGCCGTGCCCACCAGCTGGCCGTTCACGATCTTCAGCCGGTTCTCCGCGTCGTAGGTGAACCAGCGCTCCTGCACCTGCACCGGCACCGCGGTCGACGACGACGACGACATCGTGCCCGACTCCTCGCCCGTGCCCATCTCGTAGGTGTAGCCGCCACTGTCCTGCGTCTCTTCGCCGCCGCT
Organism: uncultured Lysobacteraceae bacterium; assembly: GCA_946480825.1. Next base: position 48,386 of record CAMLLG010000021.1, on the reverse strand, counting down.
GCCACCCTGGGTCTCCTCGCCACCGCCGATCGACTGATTGCCTTCGACGATGTCCTTCACCAGCACGAAGTCGTCGAACACCGACTGGCCCTGGTTGTCCGTCGCCGTCACCCGGATCGTCCAGCTCTGCATCATCGCCGTGCCGGTCGGCGTGCCGCTGAACGTCCGCGTCGACGCGTTGAAGCTCAGCCACGTCGGCAGCGCGCTGCCGTCCGATTTCGTCGCCGTGTAGCTCAGCGTCGCGCCTTCCGGGTCCAGGAACGTGTTGGTCGGGAACGCGTAGCTGTAGTACTCGCCCGCCAGCGTGTACTGGTCGGGGATCGGGTTGGCCACCGTCGGCGGCTGGTTCGACACCGGCGCCGAGATCGCGAATGCGAACGTCGTGCTCGCCGTCCCGCCGCGGCCGTCGTTCGCGCCGTAGCTCACCGTCCAGCTGCCCACCGCCGTCGGCGTGCCGCTGATCACCCGCGTCAAGGCGTTGAAGCTCAGACCGGTCGGCAGGTTGCCCACGCTGTAGGTCAGCGTGTCGTAGTTCGCGTCCGTGAACGCCGGCAGCGTCACGTACACCGCCGCACCGGTCGCGCCGGACTGCGTGCCCACGCTCGGCGCCACCGGCGCCGTGTTCGCTTCCACCGTCAGGGTGAACGTCATGCTGGCGGTGCCGCCCATGCCGTCGTTCGCGCTGTAGGTCACCGTCGATGCGCCCGAACCCGTCGGCGTGCCGCTGATCGTGCGCGTCGCCGCGTTGAAGCTCAGGCCCGCCGGCAGGTTGCTCGCGCTGTAGCTCAGCGTGTCGCCGTTGGCATCGGTGAACACCGGCAGCGTCAGGCTGTAGGGCAGGTTCTGCTTCGCCAGCGGCGCAGTCACCGACGGCGCGGTCGGTGCGACGTTCGCGCTGACGTTGAAGATCGCTTCGGCCGTCGCGCCCGCAGGATCGTTCGCGATCACCTTGCTGCGGTAGTTGTAGAACGTCTGCCCGTTCGCGCTCAGCGCGCCGAGGTTGCCGCTGATCGTGCCGTTCGCGGCGATGCTCAGGCCCGCGTTCGAACCCGCCACCCACTGCGCGGCGACGTTCTGCTCCACCCACTCGCCGTTCTCGCCCACCATCGGGTTCCACACCAGACGCGTGTGCGCCGGAATCTCCACCCACAGCGCATACGCCAGCGTGTCGCCGTTCGCATCGGTGAAGCTGTTCGCCGTCATCGACCACGACACCGCACCGCCCACCTGCGCGCTGCGGTTCGGCAGCGCGATCGCGGACACCGGCGCGCTGTTGGTCACCGCCAGCGTGAACACCGCGTTCGCCGTACCGCCGCGGCCGTCGGCCACCGTCACCGTCACCGTATGGCTGCCCAGCACCGTCGCGGTGCCGCTGATGACGCCTGTGGCGCTGTTGATCGACAGGCCGGCCGGCAGGCCGCTCGCGCTGTAGCCGAGCGCATCGCCGTTCACGTCCGCGAAATAGCCCGACGTGCCGAAGCTCCACGCCGCGTTACGGCCCACCGACTGCGCCGGAATGGTCGTCGCCGTCGGCGCCACGTTCGGCGTGGTCACCGTGAAACCCACGCTGGTGCTCACGCTCGACGGATCGGTCGCGGTGAACGTGATCGCCCAGCTGCCCACCGCCGCGGCATTGCCGCTGAACGTGCGCGTGCTCGCGTTGAAACTCATCCACCCGGGCAGCCCGGTCGCGCTGTAGGTCAGCGGGTCGCCGTTGGGGTCCGTGAAGGCCGGCGCCTGCCAGCTCCACGCCGTGCCCGCCGTCGCCGTCTGGTTCGACACGCTCGGCGCGACCGGCGCGCTGTTGACGATCTGTACGTTGAAGCTCGTCGACGCGCTGCCGCCGCGGCCATCGCTGGCGCTCACGTTCACCGTGTAGCTGCCCAGCGCCGCCGTGGCCTGGCCGGTGATCGCACCGGTCGCGGTGTTCAACGTCAGGCCCGCGGGCAGACCGGTCGCGCTGTAGGTCAACGCGTCGGCGTTGACGTCGCCGAAGTACGACGACAGCGCGAAACTCCAGCTCGCGTTGCGGCCGACCTGCTGCGCTGGAATCGTCGCGACCGTCGGCGCCGTATTGGTGATCGTGAACGCGAACGTGCCGGTGCCGGTCGCACCCTGCGGATCGGTGGCGACGATGCGCGCGTTGATGGTCGTGCCGACCAGATTGACCGCGGTGCCGGTGATGCGCCCGGTGGTGGCGTTGATCGCCAGGCCGATCTGGCCGATGTCGACCCAGTTGCCGCCGATCTGCACCTGCGCGCTGTAGGTCAAGGCCTCGCCGTCGGGTTCGACGAAGCTGTCCGCAGGCAGCGGCAGATCCACCGCGCCGCCGTGCACCAGCGTCTGCCCGCCGAGTTTGTTGGGCGTGTATTGCGGCGCGCTGTTGGTCCAGGGCTGCAGGTTGAATCTGAAATCGGTATCGCTGCCGACGCCTGCGTTGCCCACCCAAGAGATGTTCGCCGCATTGCTCAATCCGCGGGAATCGGTCGCGCCGACCCGGACGATCAGACTGCGTACCGTTTCATTGGCCGGCACCGTGCCCGAGAAGGTGCGCGTCGCGGCGTTGTAGGTGATCCAGGCCGGCAGCGGGTCGTCGAGCACGACATCCACCCATTCGAACACGCCGTCATCGATTTCGATCTGCTCTTGTCCCTGTTTCACGCCCGCGATGCTGAGCGTCAACGCATCGCCATCGGCATCCGTGAACAGATTCGCGGGCAGCGTGTAGCTGAAACTGCGGCCGATGCTCAGCGTCGCATCGTCGAGCGCGACCGCAGTATTGCGAACGGGCGCGGTATCGGCAGCCACGCTGATGGTGACGTTGATTTCGCCCACCGCGCCGTTGGCATCCACCGCCTTCAGTTTGAACGGCAGGGTGCCGACGGTCAGCGGCGACAGCGGCTGGCCGTGGATCCGGATCGTGCCGGCCGCCTGGTCCATGTCGAACCGCAGCCAGCTGAACAGCGGCGAGAATGCCGGCGGTTCGGCGTACAGCGTCATCGCGTCGCCATCGGGATCGGCGAACAGGCTCGAGATCGGCACCGTGTAATTGAGCGTGTCGTTGATGCGCAGCGACGGCAGCACGAGCGTGGTCTGGTGCGGCACCGGCGCGAGATTGCCGTCGGTGGTGATCTGCAGCGCGGTGGTGGCGGTGGCGCCGTACTTGTCGGTCGCCTTCAGCACCACGGTGTAGACGACGGCATCCAATTCGGTCGGCGGCACCATGCCCTGGATGCGCAGTTCGGGCGAGGCGCCCTCGGTCACCGACTGGAAGCTCAGCCATGCCGGCAGGCCGGTCGCGGTCACCTGCAGCGCATCGCCGTCGAGATCGGTGAAAACCTGCGACAGCGGACGCAGCCAGCTGAAGCTCTTGCCGACCTTGGCGACCACCGGCGCGGGCGCGGCCGGCACGATCGGCGCGTGATTGACGACATTCGCGATCGTGACGGTCTTGTCGACCGACACGCCGCTCTGATCGGTGGCGCGCACGGTGAAGCTGTAGGTGCCGACCGCGGTGGGCGTGCCGCTGAGCCGCAGCGAGCCCGGCGCCTGGGTATCGGCGCTCAACCATGCCGGCCAGTTCGTACCGACGACGCTGAGCGACAGCGCATCGTTGGCGTCGATTTCGCGGAACAGATCGGCCGCGGTCAGATCGCGACCGAAGGGCTGGCCCACGACCGCTTCGAATGCGATCGTCGTGCCGGAGATCAGTGTCGGTGCGTTGTTGTCGCGCAGCCGCACCGTGAAGGTGGTGGTGGCGACCTTGGCGGCATTGCCGGTTTCCGAAGCGGTGAGGCGCACGACGATGTCTTCGTCCTGCGCGTTCGCGGCCGCGGTCGAGGTGAACACGATCTCGCCGGTCTGCGGATCGCGGCTCGCCTGCAGCCACGACGGCAGCGCGCTGCCGTCGCCGCGGGCGATGGTGAGCGTGAGCGCATCGTTCTCGGCATCGCGGAACACGTCGCTGAACAGCAGCCGGAACTGGTTGACCTGACCCTTCTTCACGCCGCGATCGGCGACGGTCGACACCAGGGTCGGATCGGCGTTGATCAGGGTGATGCCGGTGACGTTCGGGCCGTAACCGGACTGGGTCAGCACGCGGCGACGATTGCCGTTGGCGTCGTAGTCGTACTGCAGGTCGAAGACGCGCTTGGTGATCGCACCGACGTCGTTGAGGTCGTCCTGGACGACCCGCTGCACGCGATTGTTGCTGTCGTAGGTGGTCCGGGTGACGGTATGCACCGGCATGTCCTGACCGTCCCTAGTCCTGGTTTCCTCGTGGATGCGATTGCCGGCGGCATCGTACCGGTACGTATGCGTCGAGATCGCCACGGTGCCGGGCGTGCCGGTCATGCTGTCGACGTACTCGCTGACCGTGTGGACCCGGCCGTTGACGAAGTAGGTGTAGGCCTTGTGCGCGCCGGTCGCGTTCAGCAGACCCGAGCCGCCCGCGATGCTCTCGCGCATCAGCTGGCCGGACTCGGTGTCGTAGACGTAGTCGTAGTCGCGGCCGCTCAACAGGTTGTGATCGACGATGCGGCCGAAGACATCGTACTTCCAGCTCAGGGCATTCAGCGTCGCATGGCCGCCGTCGCGGTCGGCCACGGTGCCGGTGCTGAGCTCGCTCGTCTCCGACACCTTGCGGCCCGCGGCATCGTAGGCGTATTCCATGACCATGTCCGACGCGGTCTGGCTTCGGATCATCCGCTGCTGACTGTCGTAGTCGTAGCGCTGGGTGCGGCCCATGCGGTCGGTCGTCTGCAGGCGGTCGCCCGCTTCATTCAGCACATAGGACTGGAGAATCTCGCGCGAACGCGCGTTGCCGTCGGCCAGATAATCGCCGATGGCGACGACGCGATTGCTGCGATCGAATGCCTTGAACGCGATGGTGCCCAGCGCGTCCTGGGTCATCACCTGATTGCCGAACAGATCGTAGGCGAAGCGGGTGACATTGCCGAGCGCATCGGTCGATGACACGTTGCGACCGACCGCGTCGTAGGCCATCGTGCGCAGATTGCCGTTGGCGTCGCGGGTGCCGACGAGCCGACCCAACGCGTCGTAGTACCACTGGTTGACCGGGCGCTGCCAGCTGCCGGCGCCGTTCTCCGCCACCACCCACACCAGTGGCCGGGTTTCGCGCACCGCCTGGTTGTCCTGGTTGTACTGGTAATCGGTCTGATAACCGCGGCCGTCGATCACCGTCAGCACATTGCCCCAGCGGTCGAACTGCTGGCGGATCAGACTGGTCTGCGCCGGATCGGTGCCGTGCGAGGGCACCGTCACCGCGATCGCGCGCCCGAGTCTGTCGGTCTGGGTGCGGGTGACCGCATCGATCGCATCGCTGCCCGCGCTCAGCCGGACCTTGTGCGACTCGCGCACCTGATGCCCGGCGAGGTTGTAACCGTAGTACCGCATCGCGCCGGTGGCGTTGTCCGCCACCAGTCGGCCCGCGGCGTCGTAGACGTAGCTCAGCGTGCCGGCGATGCCGGCGTGGGTTTTCGCGACGATCTCGCCGAACGCGTTGTAGACCACGCTTTCCTGGGTGTCGTCGGAGACCGACTGGATCGTGCCATTGAGGCGCTGCGTGCGCTCGGTGCGCATCGAGGTCTGGCGCCCGATGTAGTCGTAGGTCACGACCGCGCGCACGTCGGCGCTGCGGCCGTCGTTGCCGCTGAGAGTCGTGCTCGCGACGACGAGTCGACCCGCCGCGTCGTACTCGCGGAGGGTCACATGGCCTTCGGCATCGCGTTCCCACACCGCGCGGCCGCGGCCGTCGTACAGCGTATGCGACAGCTGATCCTGTCCGCTGGCGACCGCCGGCATCTCGCCGACCATGCCGTTCGCGTAGCGGCGCGTCATCACCACCGCGCCGAACGCATCGTAGTGCATCTCGGTGTAGGGCGAACGCGCTTCGTACAGCGCCGCCGAGGACAGCGTGTTCGACACCGCCGCCTCGACCGCGCCCTGGCTCGCCAGCGTGACCGCATCGCGCGCCTGTTCGCGTACGCCGAGCATGCGGCCGTCGAGGCCGTAGGTGGTGGTCGTGGTGCCGGTTTCGCCCGCGACCGAGGTCACCCGGTCCTCGGCGTCGTAGCCGTAGGTGGTGACGACGTCGCGCTGGCCGCTGCTGCCGTCGGTGCGCTGGAACTGACGGACCACGGTCTCGCTGCTCTTGCGGCCGAGGGCGTCGTAGGCGACGCGGGTTTCGCGATCGAAGCCGATGACGGCATCGCCCGCCGCGGGCAACGCCGGCGCGCCGGCATCCAGATGGCCGGTCGCGATCGCGCGCGCGTGCTCGACGGTTTTCACCACCTCGCCGGTGGCGTTGTAGGTCATCGAGGTGACATGGCCCTGCGCATCGACCGTGATCGTGTTGCGGCCCATGGCATCGTACCAGCGCCAGGTGCTGGCCCAGATCGGATTGCCGTTTTGCGGATCCATCGTGCCTTCGAGCAGCACGTTCTCGCGCACCACGTCGCCGAAGACGTTGTACTGGAACGTGGTGATCGGCGTGCCCTGTTCGGCCGCACCGCTGCCCTTGTAATACGTCACCGACGACATCTGCACCAGCGTTTTCTGGCCCAGCGCGTTGTAGAGCGTGGCGATCGCGCGGTCGGCCTGACCGTCGGCCACGACACTGCCGGTCGCCTGCATCTGCGCCAGCGAGATCGCCTGCCCGGCCTGCCAGCCCGCGCCGACGAAGGCGGCGGCGGTCGTCTGCAGCCGGTTCGCATGCCGCACCAGCGCGGTCTGCTCGCCGTAGGCGTTGTAGCCGTAGGTGGTGACGTAGCGTTCCTGGTCGATCTCGTAGGCGACCCGGCCCAGCGCATCGTAGATCTTGTAGCTGTACTGGTCGTTCTCGTCTTTCTGGACCACGGCGCGGCCGAGCGCGTCGTAGGTCACTTCGATGGTGGGCCGCACACCGCTGGCGACGATCGACCCGCTGCCCGCGTTCAAGGTGCCGGCATCCGGCAGGATCGTGCGGATCTGCTGGCCGCGGCTGTCGTAGACATGGTCGGTGGTGCGCGCGCCGGCCGTGTCCGCATCCTCGATGCGGCGGGTGAGATTGCCGAGCGCATCGTATTCCATGCGCGTGCGGATCGAACGCAGCGTCGTCTGCTCGTTTCCGGTCAGGCCGAAGGTGGTGACCCGCACCGGCGGGCCCAGTTCGGAGACGCGACGACCGGACGCATCGTACTGATACGTCCACACCGCACCCGCGCGATCGGTGCGGGTGAGCATCCGCCCGGCGCCGTCGTAGGTGAAGGTTTCGGCGTTGCCGAGCGCATCGCTGCGCGACGACAGCCGACCGGCAGCGTCGTAGACGTTCGCCACCCTGCGCACATCGGAAAGACTCTGGCCCTGAGCCCAGGTCGATACCGATGCGGTGTCGATCGCGGTGCCGTTCGCCAGCGTGTTGCCGTAGCTGCGCGTTTCCAGCACCCGGCCGAGGGCATCGTAACGCTGCTCGCTGACCGCGGACAGCGCATCCAGCACGAAGCGCTGGCGACTCGCGGCGTCGTAGAGATAACGCGTGGTCCGCGTCTGCGTCGCGCGCACCGCCGGATCGCTGCTCAGCGCCGCGTTCATGGCCGCGGCCACCTGCCATTCGCCGTCGCCCGGCGCGTGCGCGATGGTCACGCCGTAGCGGATCTCGGCCGACACCCGGCCGACGCCGTCGTATTGGCGCTCGCCCACCGTCCATGTGCCGAAGTTGCGCGCCAGCGTGTAGCGCGCGCGACCGGCGGCGTCGTACACCGCCGACTGCACCCGCGCGGTGCTCTCGTTCGCCGCCGCGAAGGTCGCGAAGTCGGTTTCGGCCGCGTTGCCCGCACGCAATCCGTCTCTCAACGCGACGCTCAACGAAAGCATTTCCGCATACGCGCGGGTCGCCACGACGCGACCCGCACCATCGTAGTCCGTCCGCTGCACGATGGCGCTGTCGGCACCGCTGGCCTGCAACCGATAACGAATACGGCCAGCGGCGTCGTGACTCCGGTATTCCACCTCATCCACCGCGGACTCGGCATCGAGAGCCTCGACCTGCGCCACCGTCGTGGCATCGCTCAGACCGGCGACGGGGATCGTCGTCGCGAACCGGCGCATCGCCGTCGCACGGCCAGTGGCGTCGTACCACGTGCGGCTGACGGCGCCGATCGCGTCGATCGCATAGACCTCGCGACCGGCGGCGTCGTAAACGTGGCGCTGCGACTGCGCCGTGCCGGCGTTCGCGTCGATGAAGGCGGCGAAATCCGCTTCGGTCGCGATGCCCTGGACGAGTTTGTCGGCCAAGGCCTCGGTGAAGGCCATCGACGCGGTGAACGCGCGCTCCAGCAGCAGACGGCCGGCACCGTCGTAGCGCGCGGTCTTCAGCGTCGCGCTCGTCGGCGACGTGAGCTGCAGCGTATGGCTCGCCTGCCCGGAAGCGTCGTAGATCGTGTAGGCGATCTCGTTGTCGGCCGGCCACGTCATCCGCAGATCGAGCTCGGCGACGGTCGAGGCATCGCCGAGGCCCGCGAGACTCATCGGCGCGGCGAACCGCACCTGCGCGGTCTGGCGGCCCACCGCGTCGTACCAGCGGCGGACATAGGCGCCCGTGCCGTCGACGCTGAAGGTCAGACGACCCGATGCGTCGTAGACATGACGGATCGCTTCATCCGCTGCCGACGCGATGATGCCGAGATCGCCGACCGTCGCGGAACCCTCGGCGAGATCGTCGCGCAGCGTCGCCGCCAGCGGCGATGCGGCCGCATGACGCACTTCGTGCAGCAGTCTGCCCGCGCCGTCGTAACTGCGCCGGATCACGCCGCCGGCGCCATCCACCATCGCCACGGCGCGACCCGCGGCGTCGTGGAGGGTATAGGTCGTCTGATCGAGCGCATCGTTGCGCAGCGACTGGTTGCCGATCGCGCTTTCGAGATCGCCGACCGTCGGCGATGCGCCGAATCCGGCGATGTTCGCGGCGGCGGCATAGCGCCGGCTCATCGTCGCGCGGCCGGCCTCGTCGTAGGCGATCTCGGCGATCTCGCCGAGCGAATTCCACTGATAGCGCGCACGGCCGGCGCCGTCATAGGCGGCGTATTGCACCTGATCCGCGGCGGACTCGACGTCCAGCGCCTCGATCTGCGCGACCGTCGTGTCGTCGTCGAGACCTGCGGTCGCGATCGGCAGAACGAAGCTGCGCACCGCGGTGGTGCGGCCCGCGGCGTCGTACCACGTCCGGGTGACACCGCCACCGGCATCGATGGTGTAGACCTGACGGCCGGCAGCGTCGTACACGGCGCGCACGGTGCGACCGCTCGCATCCGTCGACGACAGGCGACGGCCCGCGGCGTCGTAGGTGTAGGTCTCGGCATGGCCGAGCGCATCGATCTTCGCGACCAGCCGGCCCATCGCGTCGTAGCGATAGGTGTCCTGCGCGGTGGCGGTCACGGTCTCCGACAGATTGTCGAGGTACAGCGCATTGCCGTTGAGGCCTGGAGCGACGTAGCTGTAGACCTGCAGCCGCGCCGGCGTGCCCCATTCGTCGCCGCTGGCGGCGACTTCGAAGCGGAAACCGGAATCGCGCGCAGCGCCCTTCACGTACACGAAGTATTCGATCTTGCCTTCGTGGACATCGGCCTCGACGACGTAGGTCGTGTCGGTGGCCAACGTGCCGATCGCGGTGTTGATGTTGTCGCCGTTCGCGGCGCTTTCCACCTTGTACAGCGTGCCGTTGCCGAAGTACGCCGCCGCGCGCCGCAGCGTGGCGGTCGGCACGTTGGTGGTTTCGTTCTGGACCGAGAAATACAGGAAGGTATTGGCCAGATCGGCGCCCGTGGTCACCTCGCCGCGATAGACCACGCCGGCCGACAGCGCATGCGCCTGGGTGCTGCCGATCGACGGCACATAGCCGATGGTGTGGTTGGAAGGCGTGAACACCAGACGGCCGTTCTGCCAGACCAGACCGTTGCCGTAGGCACCGACCTGCGCGGTGTCCAGACCGGCGGTGGACAGCGTGTCGAACGCGGTCTGCCAGGTCGGCGTCTTCGCATCGAGCAGGGCCTGCGCCACCTGCGAGGCGGTGTAATCGCCGCGCAGCGGAACGAGCACCGAATGACGACGCACGGCGATCGTGCGGCCGGCGGCATCGTAGACCGTCTCGGAAACGCTGCCGCGATTGTCGATGACGTACCGCTGGCGGCCATCCTTGTCGTAAACGCGATAGTGGGCTTCATCGTTCGCGGACTGCAACGTCTGATTCGTCACCAGCGTCGACAGTTCCGCTTCCGTCGGCGCCAGCGACAGGCCGGTGAGGTTCGCGGGTTTCGCATACGTGCGCACCAGCGTCGCCCGGCCCGCGACGTCGTAGACCGTTTCGATCACGCCGCCCGTGCCGTCGACCACGTAACGCAGCCGGTTCGCCGCGTCGTACGCGTAGCGCGTCACCCGGCCGCTGGCGTCGGTCTTCGTCGTCAGGTTGTCGTTCGCGTCGTACGCGTACGTCGTCGTCAGGTTCAGCGTCCCGGGCGCCGACGTCTCCGTCGTCCGCCGGCCCAGCGCGTCGTAGCCGTAGGCCACCGTCGTCGCGTTCGCCGTGCTCGCGCCTTCGGTCACCGTCAGCTGGCGGCCGTCGCGGTCCCACGTGTATATCGTCTTCAGCGCCAATCCGCTCGGGTCGCGCACCGTCTCGATCAATTGGCCGCGACGGTCGTAGGCCATCGTCGTCGTGCGACCCGTGGCGTCGGTCACCCGCACCTGGCGGCCCTGGCCGTCGTAGGCGTAGCTCGTCGTGAGGTTCAGTTTGCCCGCACCCGGGTCTTCGATCCGCTGCAGCACACGGCCAACCGCGTCGTAGCGGTACTCCACCTGACGGCCACTGGCATCGGTGCTCAGCGTCAGCAGGCCGCGCGCGTCGTAGGCGTTCGTCGCGGTGTTGCCCAGCGCATCGGTCACGGTCACCACGTCGCCGTTGCGGTCGTACGCCGTCGCCGTCGTGGCCATCGTGCCGTCCGGCAGCGGCTGGCGCACTTCGACCGTCTGCCCGAAGCGGTCGTGCACCGTGGTGACCGTCACGCCCTCCGGCGTGGTCACCGTCATCGCGCGCGCGGTGTCGCTGTAGGCGTACGTGGTCGCGCGGCCCAGCGCATCGGTCTGCGTCGTCACCCGGCTGTAGGCGTCGTAGGTCGTGGCCACCGCTTCGATGCGGCCGCCGCCCAGATCGATCGACTGCCCGACCTGTCGACCGAGGCGGTCGTAGCTCAACGTCCGCACCACGCCGCGCGCGTCGGTCAGGGTCACCGCGCGCCCGAAGGCGTCGTAGCTCGCCAGCGTCGTGCGCGTCAGCGTGCCGCCGGTCTGCGTCGTCGACAACGCCTGTCCGCGCTTGTCGTACAGCGTGTCCGTGGTCAGCCGCACGCTGTTGCCGGGTGTGCCGTCGACGAGTGCCCAGTCCTGCCGCGTGGTCTGCTCACCGAACGCGTTGTAGGCGTAGCTCGTGCGATAGCCCTCGGCGTCGATGCGCTGGGTCAGCAGGCCGCGGCGGTCGTAGGCGAGCTGGGTGCGGCTGTCGCTCGCGGCGGCGAACGCCAGGGTCGCCAGCGTGGCCTTCACGCTCTCGCGATCGCCCGGTACCGCGATCGTGATCGCGCCGGTGTAGGCGATGCTGTCGATCACCTGGCCGAACGCGTCGTAGCGCGTCTCGGTGACTTCGCCGCGTGCGTTCTGCAGGTTCGCGCTGTCGTGCGTGCCGCGAACCACGAAGGTCTGGCGGCCGTTGCCGTCGTGGAAATACCAGGTCTTGTTGCCGGCCGCGTCGATGCTCTCGGTGCGGCGGCCGACGAGGTCGTAAGCGTGGCGCACACCGTACTGCGCGTACAGCGCGTCGATCTGCGACTGCGTCATCGTCGGCAGCAGCAGCGCCGCACCCTCGCCCGCCAGTTCGCCGGTGAGATTGCCGAACACGTCGTAGCGCAGGTGGCCGTCGCGGATCTGTTCGCCGGCATTGCCGGTGCTGGTCTTCACCAGTCGGCCGGCCTCGTCGTAGCTGTAGTGCGTCACCGTGCCTTCGTGATTCACCTCGACCGCCACCTGGCCCAGCGCGTTGAAGCTGCGCTGGGTGAGGCGATAGCCGGTGCCCGGCGGCAGGCCTGCGGTGGCGTAGCTCCTGAGAACATCCAGCGCGCGCGTGCCGCCGCGCAATACGGTCAACCAGTCGTTGCCGGCGATGTCCGCGGGTTTGACGGCGTACTGTCTGGTCGCGCGCTGATGGCCGGCTTCGTCGTAGACGAACTCGGTCAGATAACCTTCGGCATCCAGTGCGGCGATCTGATTGCCGCGGCCGTCGTAGAGATAGCGCGTGATCAGGTCGTTGCCCGTGGCGGGCCGGACATCGTCGATCGTGATGTGCTGCCCGTAGACCACCACCGCCGGAACGCCGTAACGGACGACTTTCACCACCCTGCCGGCGAGATCGTATTCGGATTCGAGGAGATGGCCTTCCGGATCGATCACGCCGGTCTGCCGACCGGCCTTGTCGTAGAGGTAGCGCGTGGTGCGCGCGGTCGACGCCGTGCCCGCACCGTCGCTCACCGTGGTCTGGATCAGCCGGCCCGCGCCGTCGTAGCCGTAGGTCGTGCGCAGCGTCTGCGCGTCGTTCGCGCCGAGCGCCGTCGCGGTCGCCAGACGACCCGCGCCATCGTAGGTCGACTGCGTCACCTGGTCGCGCGTGGCATCCACCGTCACCACCAGCGCGCCCGACGGCGGCGTGCCCGCATCGCTGCGCCACAGCACCGTCGGCGGCGCCGAGGTCCACCAGTTCGCCTGCGGCGTCACCCGGTTGGCGTAACGGCGGGTCTCGATCGCACGGTCCATGCCGTCGTAGAGCGTCTCCATCACCGCGCCGGTCGCGTCGATCGTCGCCTTCAGGCGGCCCTTCTCGTCGTACAGATAGAAGCGGCGACCGCCGCTCGCGTCCTCGTCGGCGATCAGGCGGCCGGCCACGTCGTAATGGAATTGCGTGGTGCGGGTGACGCTCGGGCTGCTCGGCGCATTCGCCTCGGTGACCGCGACGACCTGGCCGTTGGCGTTGCGCACCTCGGTGCGGGTCATGCCGGTGTCGGACACGACCTTGAGGGTGTTGCCCGAATCGGTGTAGACGTAGGTCGTCAGCACCGTGGTCGAATCGTTCGCGGCGACCCAGGCCGCATAACCTGCGGCATCGACGCGCGCGTCCGGCATCGCCGTCGTGCCATGATCGCGCTGCAGCACGGTCAACAACCGGCCCATGCCGTCGTAGTGGTAATCGACGACTTCGCTCTCGTTCGCCGCCGAGCCGCCCAACGTGCGGCCGCTGCCGCGCTGGGTGATCTGCTGGCGCAGCAGGCCCTGCGTGTCGTAGCTGAAACGGGTGATGTCGGTCGCGGCGTCCAGCACGCCGTCGCCGACAGCGACGCCTGCGCCCGCCGTCTGCGCGACCTGCGCGTACGCGCGCGTTTCCTGCAGCCGGCCCATCGCGTCGTAGAGATAGTCGGTCCGCTCCGCCATCGCCTCCTTGCCGACGACCCAGGTGTTCATCTGGCCGAGGCTGATCAGATCACCGGGATATAGATTGCCGACGCCGTAGGCGGCTTCGGAGGCCGGACCGACGAAACGGCGCATCGCGATGACCTGGCCGTTCGCTCCGGCCCCGCCCTTGGCGGCGGTGCCGTCGCCGTAGAGATATTCGGTGACGCCGCCTTCCGCATCGACGACGAACCGCAGTTTCACGCCCTGATGGACATAGCGCGTGGTGAGCGCGGTGGCGATCGAAGGATTCTGCGCCGACGCCGCGCCGTCGGCATCCACCGCGGCGTATCGGGTTTCGGAGGTGACGACGCCGGTATAGCCGAGATAGGTGCGTTCGATCCGATTGCCGAGCAGGTCCCACTGCCGGGTCAGATTGCCCTGGGTGTCGAACTCCGAATCGATCCTGGACAGCAGCGTCGCACCGCGCTCGACCTTGACCTGGACCACGTTGCCGGCGGTGTCGTAGCTGTAGCTGGTGACATCGGACAGGCCGTCCACCTGCGGCGACACGATTTCGAGCAGCGCGTTCGTCGCCGCGTCGAAGCGATACACCCAGGCGCGATCGGCCGGGTCGGTCAGGGTCACGGATTTGGGCCCGGTGGTTTCGTCGCCGTACGCGTAGAACGTCGTCCGGCCGAAGCCGTCGGCATCGTTGCCGTTCGTATCGCCCACCGTGGACCGGATCACGCGCCCGGACCCGTCGTAATCGAAACTCACCAGGGTGCCGTCGCTGTGCAGGATCGACGCGATGCGCAGATCCGAGGCGGATTCCGACGCGTACTGGTACGTCGTGCGGAACAGCTTGCCGTCGTTCGCGTCGATCGATGCCGTGCTCCAGGCATCGTCGCCCGCCTGCGCCGTCATCGTCGCGACATGGTTCACGACATCGAGATCGACGCCACCGCCGCCCGGGGTCAGATCGGTGGTCACCGAAACGAGGCGACCGACGATGTCGTAGGCGTACCAGACCTGGCCGCGGACGATGCCGTTTTCGCGCGTGATCACGCCGGAGAGACGTCCATCGTTGTCGTAGGCGAAAAACAGGCCGTCGGCACCGGCATCCAGGCCGGACACGACGCTGAACAGGCGTCCGCTGCCGGCGTTGTAATTCAGGTGATAGCTCGCGCCGCTGCTGGCCTTGAAGATCGATGCCAAGCGACCGCCGTTGCTGCCGGTGGCATCGTAGACCTCGCGGTCCATGGTCGTGCCGTCGTACCAGGTCCAGGTGGTGCCGGTCGCATCCGCCACGATCAGATCGTGGGTGCCGTCGCCGACCGTCGACACGTAGCCGTTGCGATCACCATCCCAGGAGAAGACCACTTCGCTGCCGTCGGCGAGCGTCCGCGTCACCGTGCTGCCGGGCTGATTCAGGGTGCCGGTGAGATTGGAAATACGACGCTCGAAGATGTTGAGCCAGCCGTCCTGTCCGATCTGCACCTGACGGCCGCTCTCGGTCACCAGGCCGCGGCTGTTGTAGGTCCGCACGAAGCCGATCGGCAGACCACGGGTCAGGATCGACTCGTCGATGTCCTGCAGCACCAGATTGCCGGTCGCCAGATTCACGTACTGGCGTTCGCCGCTCTGTCCGACACCGCCGGCACCGCCCGAAGCGCCTCCCAACTGGGTCACGGAGGAGTTGAAGACGCCGAGACCGGTACCGGTGAACACAGCAACCATGGGAAACCCTTTGATCTGAAGATGGTGATGGGCGTGGCACGCCCTGACAGGACCTACTGATCCCGCATGCGAGGCGCATGTTTAGAGTCAAAAACGATCGCTGCGCGCACGCACGCGACCTGTCGTGCGATGACGCGTCGAATCGATAGGGCAAAACTATCGATGCGGGTCAGCGCAGTTCGCGCAACGCATGGCGCAGACGCGTCAACGCCTCGTGATGCAATTGCGACACGCGCCCCTTCGTCAACTGCATGTCCTGTGCGATCGCGGTGAACGGGATGTGCTCGAAGTAATGGGCGACGACGATCCGGCGCAGGCGCTCGGGCAGGCGATTGACCGCGGCCGACAGCCGCGAATCGATCTGGCTGCGCTTGACGTAGGCGTAGGCGTCGTCGCCGCGCTCGCCGGCGGCGTGGTCGAGCAGGTAGCCGATGCCCAGCCCGATGATGGCGTCGACGACGCCATCGAAAGGGTCGTCGTCGCCGCGATGCAGATGCGACAGCCGTTCGGCGTATCGCGCATCGTCGGTGGAGACGCCGCGCTCGCGCAGCAGCGCGCGCAGGCCGTTGAAGACGGCGCCGCGCACCCGGGGCTTGGCGAAGGCGCGGAAATCGACCCCGCGCTCCGGGTCGAAGCGGGTCATCGCGTCGAGCATGCCGAGTTCGGCGTTCTGGACGAAATCGTTGCAGTCGAGGCTGTAGACGGAAACGCGGCGATAGACGTTGCGGCCGACCGCCGCCGCCCACGGCATGTACAGATGGAACAGACGATCGCGCACCGCGATGTCGGCGCTCCGGCGGTACTGCTGCCAGAGCTCCGTTTCGGCGACGGGCTCGATCCCCTGCGACATGCTGCGTCCCGGAGCCCGTTCTCAGGTCCAGTAACTGCTCAACAGCGCCCTGGACACCAGGACCCATCCGTCGATCAGCACGAACAGCAGGATCTTCAGCGGCAGGCTGATCGTCGCCGGAGGCACCATGATCATGCCGAGCGACATCAGCACCGCGCCGACGACAAGATCGATCATCAGGAACGGCAGGAAGATCACGAACCCGATCTGGAACGCGGTCTTCAGCTCGCTGAGCAGGAAGGCCGGCGCGAGATGACGCATGGCGATGTCGTCCATCGTCTTCGGCGCGGGCGCGCGCGCCATCTCCAGCACCGCGCGCAGATCCGACTCGCGGGTCTGCCGGATCATGAACTGGCGCATCGGCACCGCGCCGCGATCCAGCGCTTCGCGGGTGTCGATCTGTTCGGCCATGTAGGGGGCGATGGCGACCTTGTTCACCTCGTCGATCACCGGCGCCATCGTGAAATAGGTCAGACAGATCGACAGGGTGACGATCACGCTGTTCGGCGGCGTCTGCGGCAGGCCGAGCGCATGGCGCAGCAGCGACAGCACGATCACGATCCGGGTGAACGCGGTCATCCCGATCAACATCACCGGAATCAGCGACAGCAGCGACAGCGCGACGAAATTGCGCAGCACCGGCGAATAGTCCTGCCGGAGAACATTGCCGACGGTATCGACCGGATCGGCGGCGATGGCCGCGCCGGCGACGCCGAGCAGGCAGCCCATCGCGATCATGCCGATGCGGCGCAGCGCGGTGCGCGCGGAGCTCGCGGGCCGTGCGGCGGGCGAAGCGTCAGCGGTCGTCGTGTCGCGCATGGTCGTCGGGTGTCGCTGCAACATCGTTGTCGATCTCTTCGGCGGAAAGGTGGGGCGTGTCGAGCTGAGGCGGCGGGACAAGCGTGGTCGGAAGCGGCGCGACCGGAACCAGCGTGGTCTGCGCGGTCGATTCGACCAGCAGGTAGCGCTGTTCGCCGTCGCGGATGCGATAGACCATCGTCTTCGCGCCGACGCGCAGCGCCTGTTCGACCTGCATCTGCGGACGTCCGGCGGTGCGTGCGGGCGTGGCCACGATCCAGCGATCGAGCAGGCCGCGCCTGCGCGCGAACTGCAGCGCGACCACCATCAGCGACAGCAGCAGGATCGCGGCGAACACCGCGCCGCCGGCATCGGCGGCGAGACCGCCACCGTCCTCGCGGTACGGAATCGGCTGCTGCATGGTCTCGGCGCGCGTCTTCGCCGGCACCTCTGTTGCCTGCGCTGGCGCTGCCTGCACCGGTGCGGCCTGCTCGGTCGCGGCCGCTGCCGATGGCGTCGTCGCCGCTGTCTCGGGAGTGGCCTGCGCGGAGGCGGCCGGCGCGGAGGCGGTCGCCTGCATTCAGGCCACTTCGATGATGCGGACGCCGAAGTGA
Organism: uncultured Lysobacteraceae bacterium; assembly: GCA_946480825.1. The sequence goes on along the minus strand of CAMLLG010000021.1, from coordinate 30,902 downwards.
TCGTCGACCGCCAGCAGTTCGCCGCGCGCCACGGGCTTGCCGTCGAGCATCAGCGTCAGCGGGGCTTCGAGCAGTTCGTTCATCTTCACCACGTCGCCGGCGGCGAGCGAGAACAGGCGCTCGACCGACATCGTCACGGTGCCGACCTGCGCCGTCATCGCCACCTGTACATGGCCGATCAGGCCGATGTCGCGACTGAGCGCGGCGGTGCGCGAAGCGGTGTCGACATCGGCGTCGAACGCCGGATCTTTCGCGAGATTGCTTTTCATTTCTGCGGACTCCTCTGGAGATGGGATTTCACGACTTTGAGCGCGCGGTGGCCGTCTTCCGCCACCAGGGTGCCGCTGAGGATCTCGCCGCCGTCGCCGGACACGAGACGCAGGCCCGCGCCGAGCGGAATGGCGGTCTTGATGATTTCGCCGGGCTGGAAGCTCAGCGATTCGGCGAGCGGCGTGGTGCCCAGATCGAGCACCGCGTCGAAGGTGGCGTCGATCGTCTTCACCGCGTCGCGACGCGCGACCAGGGTCTCGCCCGCAGGCATCCGCACCGGCACCAGCGTCGCGCACAGGGCCGAGTCGAAATGCAATTCGAAGCGGATCGTGCCGACCGAGACCTGCACGCCGATGGCGCCGAAGCGCGCACCGATGTCGGCGTTGGCGGGCACACCCGCGACCGCGGTCAACGCGGCGGGTGCGTTCGCCGTGAAGCATCCGCGAGCGAGGTCGGTCAGCGCGCGTTGGCCGATGCCCGCCGCCAAGCCGGAACTGTCGGCGACGGCGAGCCCCGCCAGCCTGCAGCCGAGATGCTCGAAGGTCGCACCGGCGACGCGCAGGCTCAGCGTGCCGCCAGCGTCGCCGAGCGCGTACCAGCGCACGTCGGCGGCGGCGATCTCGGAGCGCTGCGCGGTCAGCAGTTCGACCTCGACCGTCGGCCGCTGACCGGCCGCGGCCCACTGCCCGATCCAGCGCTCGGTGCGTTCGAGCGCCAGCGCGCGCAGGGCCTCCATGCGCGAAGCGCTCTGCCAGCGGAAGGGCGTGACGCTCATCAGCCGCCCCGGGTGCTGTTGTAGAGCTGTTCGAGCATTTCGTTGCTGACGCTCATCACGCGCGAGCTGGCCTGGTAGCCGCGCTGGATGATGATCATGTCCGCGAACTCCTGGGTCAGATCGACGTTCGACATTTCCAGACTGCCGCCGGCGATGCGGCCGAAACCGCTCTGGGTCGGACGGCCGTAGTTGACGTCGGAAATGGTGGCGCCGGAAATCAGGCGGCCGCCATCGAGGCTGAGCGACGCTTCGTTCGGGAAGGTCGCCAGCGCGATCTGCGGGCCTTCGCGGCGTTCCGAAGCCGAGTAGATCAGTTCGAGGATGCCGCGCTCGTTGAACTTGATCTCGGTGGCGCCGAGCACACCGTGGCCGTCGACCACGCGCGAGGTCAGGTTGCTGGCCAGGCCGCTGAGCGAGGTCATGCCGTCGAGCGCGCCGGGCGTGCCGAAGTTCATGGTGATCGCCTGGGTGCCGCCGGCGACCGGAAGCGCGATGGCGACGGTGTTGAAGCCGGCGACCAGGGTGCCGCCCGCATCGAAACGCACTTCGCCGGTGCCGATCTGGGTGCCGGCCTCGTTGGTGATCCGCACCAGGAAGCTGCCGGCGGTGACCGCGGAGTTGCTGGTGAAGGTGGCGGTGAGCGTGTGCGAGCCGCCCTGCGCGTCGAACACGCGGATGTTGTTGACGGTGCTGGTCTGCACCGGGCTGCCGGCGGCGACCGCGGCGATGTTGCCGCTGATGCGCACGTCGGTGGTGGCCACGGCCGGGATCGAACGATAGTTGTCGAAATCGATCGGCGCGAGATTGCCGGTCTGGTCGTAGGCCATCACGCGGTAGCCGTTGACCGAATCGACGAGGAACCCGTCCTGATCGAAACGGAACTGGCCGGCGCGCGAATAATGCAGGTTGCCCGCCAGATCGCTGAGGATGAAATAGCCGTCGCCTTCGATCGCGAGATCGGTGGTGTTGCCGGTCTGGCGGATGTCGCCCGACTGCGTGCGCAGGCCTTCGCCCGAGATCCGGGTGCCGCGACCGCCGCCGATGTTCGAGAAGAACGAATCGCTGCCGCGGAAACCGGGCGTGTTCATGTTGGCGACGTTGTTGCTGACCGTGTTCAGGCTCCTCGAAAAACTGAAGAGACCGGAAAGGCTGTTGAAAAGGGCTTGGAACATGAGTGTCTCCTCGAGGTGTTCAGGGTCTGACGAGCGTGACTTGGGACAGACGGATCGCCGTCCGCACATCGGTGCCGTTGGCCACGGTGAGCTGTGCGCCGTCGGAGGTGAAGCGCACGGCGGTGACCGTGCCGGTGAAAGCGGTCGCCAGGCCGCTGACTTCGACCTGGCGATTGAGCAGTCCCACCGCCTGCGTGGTCGCGTTCATCGACAGCAGATCGGTGGTGTTCTGGCTGGTCTGGCGCGATTGCTCCAGCGAGGTGAACTGCGCGAGCTGGGCGAGGAACTCGCGGTTGTCCACGGGTTCCAGCGGGTCCTGGAACTGCAGCTGGGTCAGGAACAGACGGATGAAGTCCTCCTGATTGATGCTGTTGTTCTGGGTGGTGTTGGTGTCCTGGGCATTGAGGACACCGCCGATGGCATCGACTGGCATGCGTTTACTCCCGGGTACTGTCGGAGTTCCGGTTGCGCCAGAACTCGTGGCCGTTGAAGACGACGCGATCGAGCACCACGCCGTGTTCGCGCGCGAATGCGCGCAGGGTGTCGACGACGCGACGGGTCTCGTCGCCGTCCATGCGGTAATCGCGCAGCAACACCACCGGATCGTGGCCGTCGCGTTCGATCCACTTCATCCAGCGCGACAGCCATTCGGACACGACCGGCGCGGACGCGGCGCCGAGCGTCGCGGCGGCGGACGCATCGCCCGCGCGCGCCGCGATGCGCATCATGCCGGGCAGCAACGCGCCTTCGGCGGGCGCGCGCGCACCGTGCGACAGGCCCGGGGTCTGCACGCGACCGAGCGCATCGAAGACCGCCATGCCGGGAGTCGCCGACGACGCGCCGCCAACGGGCGCCGACGACGACGCCATGCCGGGCGGCGCGACCATGCCGGGAACCCGCAGGCTCTGATCGAGTCGACCGCCGGCCGCGAGCCGCCAGGGCAACGAGACGACTTCACGTTCGCCCTGCGGTTTCCGGAGATGCACCTGCAGCGTCTGCGTCGCGAGATCCTGCGGATCGACGACTGCGGACACCGCGATGGACGGATCGCCGGGGACGAGCGCGGACGGATCGGACGCGGGCGGCGCGGGCACGCCCGGCACAGGCAGCGGCATGCGCGGATCGGCCAGCGTCGGATCAACGAAGGTCGGATCCACAACGGTCGGATGGGCGCGCATCGCATCGCCGGGCAGATTCGGCGGCAGCAGCGTCAGCGCGGGATCGATCGCGCCCGGCACGGCGGACGTCGCATGCGCAGACATCGCATGCGCGGACAGCGCGATTCCGGCGCCTTGCCCATCCGGATCGGGATGGCCAGCGGGCTGCGGGTTCGCCCCCGAATCCGGGCCCGGATTCGACAGCGCCCATTCCAGGAACGACGGCACGCCGGACTGCGATTCCTGCGCGGCCGGCCGCGGCGGCAGCGGCGGTGGCGTTTGATGCAAGCGATCAATCATGACGGCTCTCCATGGCGCCGACCGCGATGAGCGAAGCCATCCGGTCGAACAGACGTTTTTCTTCGAGATCGTTTTCCTGCAGGACCACGCGGTCGCAGCGGGTCCCGGCGACGCGGCTGTGCGCACGCGCCTGCAGATGTTCCGACAGCGCCGCGTCGCGAACGCGGCTGGCCTCGTCGAGCGCATCGGCGCGCGCGCGCACGACCTCGGCGGCGCGCTGCTCGAATTCGTCGACGGCCTGCAGCAGCGCGAGATCGAGCGCCTGCGCGCCGACCAGTTCGTCGCGACGCGCCTGGAGGGCCGAGGCCACGGACTGCGCCTCGTCGACCGCGGACTGCGCTTCCAGCACGCGCGCCGACGCCTGCTGGCATTCGCGCTCGGCCAGCGCTTCCTGGAACTCGCGCCAGCGCACGAGGGTGCGGATCGCGGTCGACTGTTTCGCGCTCATGCGGCACCGCCCGGCTTCGGCGTGGCGTTCAATGCCGCGGCGAACTGCCGCAGCGTTTCCTCGCGCGCCGAGAATTGCTTCGGCGTCTGCTGCAGCACCTTGTCCAGCGGCGCCTTGACGTCGATGGCGGCATCGAGCGCCGCGTTGACGCCGCGCTGGTGCGCGCCGAGCTCGATCAGGTCGCGCGACGCCGCATACACCGCCATCTGTTTCTTCACGTCGCGCGCGATGGCCTGCTCGGTCTCGCCGGCGACATGGTTCATGAGGCGGCTGGCGCTGTGCAGCACGTCGATCGACGGATGATGCCCGCGCGATGCGAGATCGCGATCGAGCACGATGTGTCCGTCGAGAATCGCGCGCATGTGGTCGGTGACCGGTTCGTTCATGTCGTCGCCTTCCACCAGCACGCTGTAGACGCCGGAAATGGCGCCGCCGCTGCGCAGCCGGCCGCAGCGTTCGAGCAGGGTCGGCAGTTTGCTGAAGACCGAAGGCGTGTAGCCGCGGAACGTCGGCGGCTCGCCGATGGCAAGGCCGATCTCGCGCTGCGCCATCGCGAAGCGCGTCATCGAGTCGACGATCAGCAGCACCGATTTGCCCTGGTCGCGGAAGTATTCGGCCATCGCGTGCGCGGCGTGCGCGGCGTGCGCGCGCACCAGCGCGGGCTCGTCGGAGGTGGCCACGACCACCACCGAACGCTTCAGGCCTTCCGGGCCGAGCGCGTTGTCGATGAAGTCGCCGACTTCGCGGCCGCGTTCGCCGACCAGCGCGAGCACGGTCACGTCGGCCACCACCTGGCGCGCGAGCATGCCGAGCAGCGTGCTCTTGCCCACGCCGCTGCCGGCCATGATGCCGACGCGCTGGCCGACGCCGAGCGTCAGCAGGCCGTCGATCGCGCGCACGCCGGTTTCGAGCACCTGTTCGATCGGCGCGCGCGCCATCGGATTGATCGGTTCGCGATACAGCGGATAGGCGTCGTCCAGCCGCAGCGGACCTTCGTCGTCGAGCGGACGGCTGAAAGCATCGACGACGCGACCGAGCAGCGCATCGCCCACCGGCACGGTCATCGGCCGGCCGGTGGCCTTGATGATGCTGGCGGTGGAAATGCCGGCGAGATGGCCGTACGGCATCAACAGCGTGCGTTCCTGGCGGAAACCGACCACTTCGGCCATGCAACGGATGCCCGGCTCGTGTTCGGACTCGATCTCGCACAGTTCGCCGAGCCGCGCTTCCGGGCCGATCGCCTCGATCACCAGGCCGTTGTACGACACGATGCGTCCGAGCTGGCGGCCGACCGGCAGCTGACGGAGATTGGCGAGGAGACGGTCCCGGAAACGATTCACGCGCGCGGCTCCCGCGCGGGACGCGCATCGCCGCCAGCCTCATCGTCGAGGCTGGCCAGCAGTTGCGCCTTCAGCGCGTCGAGACGATGCGCGAGACTGATGTCGTACAGGCCCTTTTCGCTTTCGATCCGGCACTGGCCGGGCGCGAGGCGCGGATCGCCCTCGATCCGGATGTCGTCGGACGCGAGCGTGGCCGCGACCGCGGCGACCAGTTCCGGATGCACGCGCAACCGCACCGGACGCAGGGGATATTCGGCCAGGGCCTCGCGGCAGAAATCGAGCACCATCGCTTCGTCGCGCGCCGCTTCGGCGACGACCCGCAGGGTCGCGGCGAACGTCGCTTCGACGGTCAGCGTCTCGACCTGTCGCTCGACTTCGGCGACCGCATCGGGCAACGCCGCGATCAGCGCTTCGAGCCGGCGCGTGGTCTCGGCCAGACGCGCGGTCTCCTTCTCGAATTTGGTGCGCCACTCGCGCTCCGCGGCGCTGGCGCGCGCTTCGATCTCCTTCTCGGCGTCGCGCAGGCCAGCGGCATGGCCATCCTTGCGCGCGGCGTCGAGCACGCGCGCGCGCTCCTGCTCCAGCAGCACGCGCGGATCCGGCGGCGGCGGCGCCTGCTCGGCCACCACGACCGGCTCGCGCGGCTTGAACAGATCGCCCAGACCGACGATGCGCGCATCCGCGGCGACGCGTTCGATGCCGCCGGACATCGGCTTGCTGTCCGACATCAGGCGGCCTCCTGCGACGACAGCATGGCCACGACCTCGGCCTTGATCGCATCGGCGAGCTTCGGCGACAGCGTGCCCATCCGCACCAGCTCCTGCCTCACTTCGAGCGCCAGCGCCGGATCGAGCAGGGAAATGCAGAAATTGCGGTCGATGCCCGGCCACGCCGCGAGCGCACGCGCGAACCACACCGGCGGCAGTCGCCGCGACAGCGCGACGATCTGGTCGAGTTCGAGCGACGTGCGCGCGGTCAGTCCACGAACTTCTTCGGCCAGCAGCTCGTCCGCCAGTTCGGCGACAGGCCAGGGCATCGCTTCGAGTTCGGCGATCAGCCGGCGCAGGGGATCGGCCGCGGCGCGCGGCAGCCGCGACAGCAACTGGCGACGATCGCTGCTGCGCAGCGTCATCATCATCAGCGCGGTCTTGCGCTGACCCAAAGTCGTGGCGGTAGTCGTGGTCGGCGTCACCGCGGCGCGCTCCGTTCGGTCGAGCCGCCTTCGGACAAGTTCCCTTCGGCCAACCACGCACGCATCTTGCCCAGCACCGCTTCGCGTTCGGTCGGGCTGAGCGCCGCGGGCTTCTTCTGGATCGCGAACGCGACGATCACGCCGAGCAACAGGCCCAGCACGATGAAGAACAGGATCTTGGGCAGCGCCGGCAGCGCGGCCGCGTCGAAACCGATCCTTACCGGTGCGGCTTCGCCCGTCGCCGACGAGTCGTCGACCGCATCGCGGCGCTGCGAGAACGCTTCGCCGCGGCCGAGACGCGACACTTCCAGACGGTCGCCGCGCATCTCGTCGATGCCGGCCGCGGCCGCGATCAGCGATTCGATCCGGGTCACGTCGCCCTCGCCCAGCGAGGTCGGCAGGATCACCGCGACCGACATGCGCTGGATCTTGCCCGGCGCGCGCGAGATCTCCTCGCGCACCGTGCCGTGCAGGTATTCCACGTCCTCGTTGCTGCTGCGCGCACTGTCGTCGCGCTGGTCGGCCAGCGAATTGACGCGCTTGCGCGCGATCACCGTATCGTCGCCGAGCGGACGCTCGTTGACCTGGCGCACGGCATCGAAGTCGAGTTCGACATCGACCGACACGCGATACTCGCCGTCTTCGAGCACCTGCCCGAGCAGTTCGGAAATGCGCGACTGGATCCGCAGTTCGACCTGCGATTCGCTGTCGTCCTGCGCTTCCATCCCCTGCCCGTTCGATGCCGAACCCGCGCTGCCGGCGAGCAGCGCGCCGCTGGAATCGAGCACGGTGACCTGCTGCATGCTCAGCCCTTCCACCGCGGCGGCGACGAGGCTGCGGATGCCGCGCAACTGCTGGCGCGACAGGGTTTCGCCGGCGCGCAGCGCGACCGCTACCGACGCCTTCGAGGCTTCCTGCTCGCCCACGAACAGACCGGGGCGACGGATGGTCAGATGCACGCGCGCCGATTCGACCGCGGGCAGCGCGGCGATGGTGCGTTCGATCTCGCCCTGCAGCGCGCGCTGATAGTTCACGCGCTGGGCGAACTCGGTGACGCCGAAATCGGAATCGTCGAACAGTTCGAAGCCGACGTTGCCGCCGCGCGGGATGCCCGCGGACACCAGCCGCATCCGCGTTTCGTACATCACTTCTTCGGGTACGGCGATGCCGGCGCCGCCGTCGACGATGGTGTGCGGCACCTTCCATTCGTCGAGCGCCTCCACTATCTCGGCGGCGTCGGTTTCCTTCAGTCCGCCGAACATCAGCTGTTCGCGCGGCGACAGCAGCCACCACAGCATGCCCGCGGTGATCAGGACGATGACGAATGCGCCGACCGCGAAACCGATGCGGGCACCGCGTTCGAGGGCGTTGTAGAACTTGAGGGGATTCATTTCGGCGTCCCTGGAGATGGACTATTGGAGATGGCGGGCGTTGGCGCTGAGGATTCGGCGTGGAAGATCAGAGCTGCATGCGGGTCAGTTCCTGGTAGGCCTCCACCAGGCGATTGCGGACCTCGACGACCAGCATCAGATCCATGCGCGCGCGTTCCATCGTGATCATCACGTCGTGCAGCGGGATGTTCTCGCCGGCGGCGAGGCCGCGGATCTTGCCGTCGGCCGCGCGCAGACTTTCGTCGACGCGGCTGAGGCCATCGCCGATCATCGACGCGAAGTCGAGACCGGTCGCCTGCGGACCGGACAGCTGCGCGCCGGAGAACTGCGCGGCGGACGCGCGGTCGGCGGCGGCGACATCGGCCGCGAACGGGGTCACGCCGGTGGCGGAAATCGCTTCGATGGACATCACTTGGCTCCGATTTCGATGGCGCGCAGCAGCATGTTGCGCAGGAAGTTGAAGGAACGGACGTTGGCTTCGTAGCCGCGGCTGGCGGTCATCAGCGTGGTCATTTCCTGGACCATGTCGACCGACGGGTAGCGGACCATGCCGTCGGTGCCGGCCATCGGATGGCCGGGGTCGTAGACCTCGCGCACCGCGACTTCGGTTTCGCCCAGCATCGGCGAAGCGGACGCGGGCGCAGCGCCGAGCGCATCGGCGAAGTCCGCGCCCGCGGCGCCGTCCACGCGCCAGCGCATCGCGTTCTGGCCGGGCGCGACCGGCACGTTGGCGCCGGCGATGTTGCGGCTGGCGGCATCCATGCGCAGACGCTCGTAATTCATGGCGTTGCGCGAGGCTTCGAGTACGGAATCGACGGGCATCGTCAGACCCTCCCGGCGATGGCGATGCGCATCAGGCCGAATTGGCGGCTGAGCGCTTCGGTCAGGGCCTGGTACTCGACGCCCGCGGTGGCGATGAGGCCCATCTGTTCGTCGAGCCGGATCGGATCGAGCGTGGTTTCCGGCTGGCTACCCTGCAGTTCGCGCGCGGCCGCCTGCAGCAGCCGGGTCGCCGCCGCTTCGTCGCCGGTGTTCGCCACTTCGCGGAGCGCGGCCTCGATGGCGGCGAAATCCACCTTCAGCGCGGTCGCGTCGGGCTTGCCGGCGCGGGCGACGTTCATCCCCGCCACGCGCGCGTGGGCCTCGTGCATGCCCAGCGCCAGGCGCACGGCATCGATCGTGTTTTCGACACTCATTCCATTCCCCTCGTCGTTGGATCGTTGATCGCTCGATCGTTCATGGCGATATGTTTCATCACTGGATCATCAGTTCGCCGTCGAGCGCGCCGGCGGCCTTGATCGATTGCAGGACCGCGATCACGTCGCGGGTGGTCAATCGCACCGCGCGCAGCGAGGCCACCAGATCGGCGACGGTCGCGCCTTCGGGAATGCTCACCAGCGGCGCGTCGGCTTCGGCGGTGCGCAGGGTCGTGCGCGGCACCACCACCGAGGCCACGCCGCTGCCCGGCCGCACCAGCAGACCGCCGGGCTGCGACACCGTGTAATCGGTGCGGATCTCGACGTTGAGATTGCCGTGCGAAATGCTGACCGCGCCCAGGCGCACATCGCCGCCGGCCACGATCGTGCCGGTGCGTTCGTTCACCACCACGCGCGCGCGGCGCTGCTGCTGGATGGTGAGGTTTTCCAGACGCGCGATCTCGGCGACCACGCTGTCGGGCACGCGGCCGTAGTCGACCACGACCTTGCCCGCGTGTTCGGCGCGCACCACCACGCCGGGCATCGCACCGCGGATCGACGCGGCGATGCGGTTGGCGTTGGTGAAGTCGGCCTCGTTCAACAGCACGCTGAGCGTGCGGCCGTCGCCGGCGACGCGCAGCGGCGACGACTGTTCGACGGTGGCGCCCGACGGAATCCAGCCGACGGTCGGATGGTTCTTCTGGGTCGACGCGGTGATGCCCTCGAACTGATAGCCGCCGACCGAGATCGCGCCCTGCGCGGTCGCGTACAGCCGGCCGTCGGGGCCCATCAGCGGCGTCAGCATCAGGGTGCCGCCGTTGAGGCTGCGCGCATCGCCGGACGACGCGACCTGCACGTCGAGCTCCTGGCCGGGCTCGGCGAACGCCGGCAACTTCGCGGTCACGATCACCGCGGCGACGTTGCGGCTGGCGATGTCGGCTTCGCTGACGTTCACGCCGAAGTTGCGCAGCGTGTTCGCCACCGACTGCACGGTGGCGCGATTGCGGATGGAATCGCCGGAGCCCGACAGACCGAACACCAGGCCGTAACCGGTGAGCGCGTTCTCGCGCACGCCGGCGATGCGGGCGATGTCCTTGATCCTGACTTCGGCGGCGGCGGCCGGCGCGGCGGCGGACACCGCGAGCAGCGCGGCGAGCACGACGGACGGAAGCATCACGGTGGAGAGCAGCGCGAACGGACGCATCACATCAACCTCAGCCATTTGAATACGCGATAGAGGACGCTCTGGCGCTGCGATTCGCTGACCACGCCGACGCCGAGCAGTTCGAGATCGGCATTGGCGATGCGGTTCGACCAGACCGTGTTGGCGGCGCTGATGTCCTCGGGGCGCACCATGCCGGTGATCCGGATCTTCTGGCGCTCGCCGTTGACGATCAGCGACTGCTCGCCTTCGATGCGCAGATTGCCGTTGGGCTCGATCGCGATGACTTGCGCCGACACCTGAGTCCGCAGTTCGCCGACGCGCGTGGTCTGCGCGCCGGAGGCGTTGCCGCCGTTCAGGCCGAGGCTGGCGTCGTAGCTGGTCGACGGCGAACTGAAACCGACGCCGAGGTCGAGTTCGCTGCCGGCTTCGGTGGCCGCCTGCGATTTCGCGCGCGTGGCTTCGAGCACCTGGATGGTGACGATATCGCCGACGCGATAGGCGCGATGGTCTGCGGCCAGGGCGCGATAGCGGCCCGGATCGATCAGGCTTTCGCGCTGACCGTCGGCTTCGCCCGCGGCCGCATGCGACGCGACGGCGAGGAACACGATGGCCATCGCCGTGCAGGCGCGCCGCTGTGGACGTCCGCTCTCGATCGAGCGGCGGATCGAGGATCTATTCATCGAGACTTACCTTCTTTTTGTCGGTGACCCGCGCGAGGACCGCGCTGTCCGATGCGTCGGGACGCACCGCGATGATCTGGCCGATGCGCCCGTCCGCGAGCGCGGTGCCGACCGTGGTGAGCCGCACCGGGCCGCGCACCACTTCGATCGTCACCTGCTGGCGTTCGGCCACATCGGGCATGGGTTCGAAATCGGACGGCAGCACCGGCGCGCCGGCGCGCACCGCGCGACGCAGGCGCTGCCCGCGCAGCGCAACGCCGTCCGCGACGGGCGCGCCGTCGCAACATGTCATGTCCACGTCTCCCGCCACGAGACGCAGCGCGTCGCCGGCCGTCCTGGGCTTGCCGGCTTCGGCGTAGGTCAGCACGCGGCGGACATCGGTCGTCTCGACCCACGCCGTCAGCGTGCGCACCGCGCGCCCGTCGACCGTCAGCCGCACCGGCACGCCTGCGCGCGCGCGCGGCCAGCGCCCGGGAATCGTGCCGACTTCCGCCTTCGCGCGTCCGCCCGGCAGCGACTGATCGCGCACGCCGGCGATCGCGACGATCCGCGCGCTGCTGCCGGCGTCGCGCAGACGCTGCGCGAGCACGGTTTCGACTTCGCGCTGGATGTCCGCGGCCGGGAGCGTCTGCGCCGCCGGAGAAGGCGAAGCGAGCGCGGCGGCCATGGCGAGGGCGAGGAGAACGGACATGCGATCGGGTTCGTGAGTCGGTGACGGAACTAGTGGTGAAATCAGCGGCGGAGATTGTTGATGGTTTCGAGAATCTGGTCGGACGCCTGCAACACGCGCGCGTTGAGCTGATAGGCGCGCTGGGCGAGGACGAGCGCGGTCATTTCCTCGACCATCTCGACGTTCGCCATCTCGACGTAGCCCTGCTGCACGGTGCCGAAGCCGGTCTCGCCCGGACGACCGTAGGACGGCGCGCCCGCGGCGTCGGTGGCGCCGAAGCGGTTGTCGCCCATCACCTCCATCGCGTCCTGCGCGGCGAACGCGGTCAGCTCGATCTGGCCGATGACCTGACGCTCGGCGGAGCCCGACAGGATCGCGGTGATTTCGCCGTTGGCCGCGATGCGCACGTTCTCGGCATCGGCGGGCATCTGGATCGGACGCGCGAGGCGCAGGCCCTGCACGTTCACCAGTTGGCCTTCGGCGTCGATCCGGAACTGGCCGTCGCGGCTGTAGACGAGCTGGCCGTTCTCGGCCTCGAATTCGAAGAAACCGCTGCCCTGGATCGCGAGATCCAGCGGGTTCTGGGTGGCGCGCAGATTGCCGGCCTCGAACATGGTCGAGGTCGAGAAGATGCGGGTGCCGTTGCCGCTGGCGTCGGGCGGCGCGCCGACGCCGGCGGCCACGCCCGCGGTCGCCACTTCGACGAAATTCACCCGGCTGCGCTTGAATCCGGGCGTATGCATGTTGGCGACGTTGTTGGAGATCACGTCGATCTGTTTCTGCTCGCTGCGCAGGCCGCTGGCCGAGATATAGAGTGCGTCGATCATGCTGGTGTCCCTGTACGGAAGTCGTAATCGCGGAGTTGTCGCGGTGGGTGTCGTGTCGATGAAGCTGGCGTTTCGATGAAGCGCTTTCGTGTTCTGAAGCGGTTTGCGGGCCATGCGAGGATCAGCGCGCGGCTCGATTCCCCTCGTCAGTTGCCGCCGATCTGGTTGATGCCGGTGTCCATCGCCTTGTCGTAGATGGAAATCGCGCGCTGCACCGATTCGGCGTGGCGCGTCGTTTCCATCAGGCGCACGGTCTCTTCGGCGGCATCGACGTTCGCGCGTTCGACCGCGCCCTGGACCACCCCGCCCTTCCATTCGACCAGATCGCCGTCGTAGGCGTAGGCGCCGTCGCCGGCCGGCTGCAGCCGCGACGCATCGGCGACGGCGACGATCTGCAGTTGTCCGACCGCCTGATCGGCGACGAAGACCTGACCGTCGCGCTCGAAGCGGACCTTGCCCGTCGGCATCTGCAGCGCGCCGGAATAACCGACCACGACATCGCCGCTGGCGGTGACCAGACGGCCGTCGGCATCGGTGCGGAACGCACCCGCGCGCGACAGCAGGTGCCTGCCGTCGCGCTCGACCACGAAGAAGCCCGGGCCGCGCAGCGCGATGTCGAGATCGCTGCCGGTCTGCGCCAGCACGCCGTCGCGCTGGTCGATCGCGGTGGACATGCCCATGCCTGCGCCGATGCCCGCACCGACCTCGGGATTGAACTCGGGAATCGCGCGCACGCCGCGGTAACCCGGCGTATGCATGTTGGCGACGTTGTGGCTGATCGTCGACAGCGTCTGCACGTCGTTGCTGAGACTGCGGGCGATGGCTTGCAGGGTATCGGTCATGAACGGATCCTCAGGCAGCGGCGGCGTGGATGGCGGCAAACGAACGCACCGGGAGATTGGTCGGAATTTCGTTCATGCCGATCACGGTCACGTAAGGCATCGAACGATGCAGCAGGCCGCGCAGCGAACGGCGCACCGGCGACGGGCACAGCACCACCGGCGGCAGGTTGCGGCCCATCATCGCTTCGACCTGGCGGGTGATGTTCTTCATGAAGGCGTCCAGCTGCGACATCTCGCTGAAGGGCGCCGCGCGCTGTTCGCCCGGGCGCAGATTGGCGAGCAACGCTCGCTCGAACTCCGGCGCCAGGGTCAACACCTGCAGGTCGCCGTTGCTGTCGCGCAGGCCCTGGCAGATCGAGGCACCGAGGCGTTCGCGCACCCGATCCGCCAGATCGTCGGCGCCCTTCACGGTCTTGCCGGCGTCGACCAGGGTTTCGAGGATGGCTTCGAGATTGCGGATGCTCACCTGCTCGCGCAGCAGCAGCTGCAGCACTTTCTGGATGTCGGAATAGCTCATCACCCCGGGCACCAGCTCGTCGATCAGCGAGGCGTGCTGTTCGCGCACGCGCTGCAGCATGCGTTCGACGCTCGCACGCGTCAGCAGATCCGCGGACTGGCGCTTCACCACTTCGCCCAGATGGGTCATCAGCACGGTGTCGGGATCGACGATGGTGTAGCCGGCGGTGCGCGCGGTCTGTCGCAGCGTCTTCGCGATCCACTGCGCGGGCAGGCCGTAGGCGGGGTCGCGGGTGTCCGGGCCTTCCAGCTTCTGCCGGTTGCCGCCGGGATTGATCGCCAGCAAATGATCGAGCATCAGCTCGCCGCCGCCCACGCGATTGCCGTGGAAATGGATTTCGTAACCGTTCGCCGGCAATTCGCTGCGCGCGGCGGCGCTGAGCTTCGGCATCAGGAAACCGAGATCCTGGGCGATCTGCTTGCGCAGGGTGGCGACGCGCTGCTGGAAGTCGCTGTCCTCGCCGGCGAACATCGGCGCCAGTTCGGCGCCGTAGCGCACTTCCAGCGGTTCGATGCGCATCCACTGCTGGATCTCGTCGCCCGCTTTCTGCTGCGCCGGCGTGGCTTCGCCGTCGGTCTCGTCTTCGGTCTGCTCGGCGGTGCGCGCCGCGCGCATGCTCATCCAGACCAGCGCACCGAGCACGAACAGGACCACGATCACCGGCACCTTCGGGAACCCGGGCAGCAGCATCACCAGGAACAGCGCGAGGCCGACGATGATCAGCGCCTTCGGGTTCGCCAGTACCTGACGCGGGATCTCCGCGCCGAGCTGCGCATCGGCGGCGGCGCGGGTGATGATCACGCCGGTCGCGACCGCGATCACCAGCGAAGGAATCTGGGTGACGATGCCGTCGCCGATCGTCAGCAGGGTGAAACGCTGCACCGCTTCGCCCCACGGCAGGCCGAGCTGGGCGATGCCGATCGCGAGGCCGCCGACGATGTTGACGAGAATGATGATGATGCCGGCGATGGCGTCGCCCTTCACGAACTTGGTCGCGCCGTCCATCGCGCCGTAGAAATTGGCTTCCTTTTCGATCAGCGCGCGGCGGCGGCGCGCCTCGTGCTCGTCGATCAGCCCCATGTTCATGTCGGCGTCGATGCTCATCTGCTTGCCGGGCATGCTGTCGAGGGTGAAGCGCGCGGCGACTTCGGCCACGCGCTGCGCGCCGCTGGTCACCACCACGTACTGCACGACCACCAGGATCAGGAAGACCACCGCGCCGACGATGTAATTTCCGCCGACCACGAATTCGCCGATGGCGTTGATCACCCGGCCGGCGTCCGCGCCTTCCAGGATCAACCGCGTCGCGGAGACGTTCAGCGCCAGCCGGAACAGCGTGACCAGCAGCAGGATGGTCGGGAAGGTGGAGAACTTCAGCGGCGTTTCGGTGAAGAACGTCACCAGCAGGATCAGCAGCGCCATGCTGATGTTGGCCACCAGCAGAAAGTCGAGGAGCGGCGCCGGGATCGGCACGAACAGCACCGCCAGCACGCCGATGACCAGCGCGATCAGCAGCATGTCGCGTTTGCCGGTCCACAATTGCAGGAACAACTGCTTCATCCGCCCATCTCCCGCTTCGACGCCCAGATTTCACGATAGATCGGCGCGAGCGCCGTGTATTGATCGGCCGGCACCATGCCGTCGATCTCGCATTCCCGATACAGCAGCCGCGCGAGCTTCGGCGAGCGCACGATCGGCACCCGGTGGCGCGCCGCGATCGCGCGGATGCGCGCGCTCAGCACGCCGGCGCCCTTGGCCAGGATCACCGGCGCGAGGGTCTCGCCGGGCCGGTAGCGCAACGCGACCGCGACGTGCGTGGGATTGGTGATGATCACGTCGGCCGACGGCACCTTGGACAGCGCGCGGGTCTTCTTCAGCAATTCGCGCAGCTGCTGCTTCTGCTTGGATTTCACCGCCGGGTCGCCGTCGCGGCGCTTGACCTCGTCCTTCAGCTCGCGACGGCTCATGCGCATCTTCTTCATGAACTCGCGACGCGTGAACAGCATGTCCACCGCGGCGACCAGCGCGAGCGCCAGCAGCGTGTAGACCGAAGCCTTCACGAACGCGCCGAGCAGCAGCGAACCGGCGCGCTGCGGCAGCGACATCGCCACCGACTCGGCCAGCGCGGCCGCGCGGGTGATCATGAGCCAGCAGATCGCGCCGAGCAGCGCGAACTTGACCGTGAGCTTGCCGAGTTCCCACAGCGTGCGCATCGAGAACACGCGCTTGAGGGTCTGCATCGGATTCATGCGTTTGAAGTCGGGCTTCAGCGGATGCGTGGTCAGCATCGGGCCGGTCTGCACCAGATGCCCGAGCACCGCGGCGACCAGCAGCCCGAGCACCAGCGGCGCGAGCGCCTGCCAGACCGGCGCATAGGTATTCGACATCCAGCCCACGAAGGCGCCGTCCAGCGACTTCACGTCGCCCGAGACCGCGATCATGCGCCGGGTCGCATTGGCGAGCGCCAGCGCCACGCCCGTACCGGTCAGGCCGACGATGGCGGCGAAGATGATCATCACCACGATGCCGGAGACTTCGATGCTCTTCGCGACTTCGCCGCGCTTGCGCGCCTCTTCGAGGCGAAAGGGAGTCGGCTCTTCGGTCTTGTCCTGATCGCCCTGCGACACGGTCAGCCTCCCAGCATCGCGGGGACGCGCGAAAACGCGTCCTGGTAGAGGCGCAGCATCAGCGCCGGCGCGTAGCGCAGCGACACCACCAGCAACAGGATCGCGGCCAATACCTTCAACGGCAGCGCGAGGAAGAACACGTTGGCCTGCGGCATCGAACGCGTGGCGTAGGCAACGCCGACGTCGATCGCGAACAGGCCGAGCAGCACCGGCAGCGCGACCATCAGCCCGAGCAGGAAACTGCTGCCGATCAGGCCGAAAAAGCCTTCGGCGCTCGGACGCATGCCCAGCCCGCCGATCGGCAACACCTGAGTGCTGGCGACGAGGCCGCGGTACAACTCCAGATGCATGTCGAGGGTGAAGAACATCACCGTGCCGAGCAGCATCAGCGCGGTGCCGAGCAGCGACTGCGGATCGCCCTGCCCGCCGGGATTGAACAGCGTGGCCGCGCCGAGGCCGGCCTGGATGTCGATCAACCAGCCGGACGTGTGCAGCGCCGCCTGCGGAATCATCACCACCAGGCCGAAGACCATGCCGATCGCGAGTTCGCCGAGCGCCGCCGTGACCCAGCCCGCCGCGCCGCTCGCCCGCAACGAAAACATTCCGGACGAAGCGGCACCGGACGCGGGCGCATCGGGCATCGCCAGCACGGTCAACCACGCCAGGGCCATCGCGAACACGATGCGCACCAGCGCCGGCGCCCAGCGCAGCGGCGAGAAACCCGGCAGCACCACCGCCGGCACGTAGCGCAGGAACGCCAGTGCGAGCAGTGCGGCCATGTCTTCGATCCGGTCCACGGTCAGAGCGTCCCCGCCAGCTCGAACAAACGGATGGACAACTCCATGGCGACCGACAACATCCAGCTGCCGAGACCCAGACACACCACCAGAACGACCATCAGCTTCGGAACGAACGTCAAGGTCATTTCCTGGATCTGTGTCGCAACCTGGATGATCGAAATGATCAGACCGACCACCAGCGTGGCCAGCAGGATCGGGGCCGACATTTTCGCGGCCGACAGCAGCATGTCCGTCAGCAGACGGATGGCGAGATCGGAATCCATGGAACCCCCGCTCAGCGCGAACCGGCTGTGAGCGTGCTCTTCAGTCGTTGTGCGAATTCCCGGACCG
This sequence comes from uncultured Lysobacteraceae bacterium, assembly GCA_946480825.1. The sequence continues at coordinate 13,203 of CAMLLG010000021.1, read as the reverse complement.
GCAGCGCGGCGAACGCGCCGTGGTCGGGAAGGAGTTTTGCGATCGCGGCTTCGGAACCCTGCGCGTCCCCACGCGCCTCCATGATCAGCGCCTGTGCGTAGCGCGCGGTCACTGCGTCGGGATCGAGACGCAACGCGCGCCTCACCGACAGTTCGGCCTCGTCGAGATCGCCACGCAGCACCGCGACGAGCGCGAGGCCGCCATGGGTGTCGCCGAAATTGCGATCGACATCGTAGGCCTTGCGGTAACTGTTTTCCGCGCCTTCGCGATCGCCGCGAAGCAGCTGATTCCATGCCAGCGCGTGCCAGGTGCCGATGTGATCGGGCATCGCGACCACCGCATGTTCGAGCACCTCGCCCGCCTGCGGCAGATCGTTGCGCAACATCAGCAACTGACCGTAACCGGACAGTGCGCGGCCGGAGTTCGGATGACGCGCCAGCGCGCGTTCGAACAGCGTCTGCGCCGGATCGAGATCCTGCTGCCACAGACACAGCGTGGATGCGACCAGCAGGGCTTCATGCTGCTGCGGATCGCGTTCGAGCGCGTCGCGCGCGGCCTGCGCCGCGGTTTCCAGTTCGCCGCCGTCCAGCAGCGCCAGCGCTTTCACGCCCATCGCCTGCACGTCGTCGGGGCGCATCGCGAGCGCGGCGTCGGCATCGGCCGCGGCCTGCGCGTAATCGCCGAGCATCGCGTCGACGCGCGACTTCAGGATCAGCAATTCGGGCGAAGGACCGAACGTTTCGAGCGCGGATTCGATGGTCGCCATCGCCGCCTGCGGTTGTTGCAGACACAACTGCGCGAACGCGAGATCGTGACGCACGGCGACGGCGTCGTGGCCTTCCGCGATCAATGCGGCATAGCCGGCGACGGCGAGATCGTAGGCGCCGGTCGCGAGCTGGCAGCGCGCGAGGCGGAAACGCACGCCCGGCGACGCGGTCGCGGTATCGGTGAAGGATTCCAGGATTTTTTTCGCCTCTTCGATCTCGCCGGACGCGGAAAGCGCGTCGGCCAGATCGCAGGCGATGTCTTGATTCAGTGGATCCTGCGCGAAAAACTCCCGTAAACGCGCAGCCCGCCCTTGATGCGTGGCCATCAGGTGATGTGTCTCCGTGTGGTGTCACCCCGGAGGCTTTCATCCCCATGAAAGCCTGTCAGGTCTTTTTGCTCCTACGCGAAGGAACATCCCCTGTATCGACCGACTCCTGATGAAGCATCAACCGCATCGCGTGGACATACGCTAGCGGTCTTCCGGAACGCTGTCAACGTCACACTTTGCTCACGTCAAACCTGCAAATCGACGATCAACCGATTGAAAGCATTACGAAAACGCTCGTCGGCCGTCAGCGAGGCCGCGATCGTTTCCACCATCGGTTGCCACTCCGCGTGTTCGCGGAGGTCCTGGCCGAATTCCCACAGCAACACCGCCTTGACGACGCGCGAACGCGCGTGGTCCAGCGCATCGGCATCGTCGATATCGACGCCGCGCACGAGCTCGGCGAGCTGTCTGCGCAGCTCGTCGGGATCGGGTTTCGCGCCCTGCACCGAAAGCGATGCATTGTCGACATCGTCCGCATCGCGTTTGCGCCGTGCATCGCCGCTCTTGCGCGACATCTCCGAACGCAGCGCGGCGATCTGCGCGGAGAGCGCCGAGAGCCGATCGATCGTCACTCGGCGTCGCCGGAACGGCCGTAACCGTAGCCTGCGAGATAGGCCGGCGCGGGCGACGTTTCGGGCGCGGCGATCGGCGAAGGCTCGACCGCGGCGTTCTGCAGCAGGTTGTCGCGCAGACGCTGCATATCGCTCATCAACGCGGGAATTTCCTGCGCGAGGCCGAGGCCCTGCTCGAGTTCGCGAACGCCGGTCTCGGCATCGCCGGCGGCGAGCGCCGACATGCCGCGCGCGTAAGCGGACAGGGAATCGTTGCCGGCGAACAGCGGCGACAGGATCTCGCGCGCTTCGTCGGCGGCGCCCTTCATCGTCAGCAGTTGACCGAGCTGGAAGCGGGCGATGGAAAAATCCGGGGACTGGGCCACGACCGTGCGGAATCCGGATTCGGCGCGATCGAACAGACCGATCTGCGCGTGCTGCGCGGCGAGCAGATAGGTGGCGTAGAGATGGCCGGGCTCGCGCGAGAGCATCAGCTTGAGCATCGAGATCGCTTCCGAATCGCGACCTCCGTTGATCGCTTCCAGCGACAGACGCAACAGCTCCTCGTTGTCCAGATTATCGAAATTCATGCCGAATCCTGAAATTTCCGTATGGTGGGCCATCATAGCGCAGAGGCGGCACGAGGCACTCCCGGAGACGAGAGTCGCCGTGTTGGCGCTGGGGATACGGCATGCCTCGTGCCGCCTCCGCACAGTGCTTGTCTCGCGATTGAAGGAAAAGTTTAGGGTCGGTCGCGCGAAACGACCGCGATCCGGCGCTTTCAGTGGCGTGGATCGCCGTTTCGGCTGCGGGGGATGCGCGGCAGCGTCGTTCAGGTCGCCGCTCGATGTCGTTGCGATGGTCGAGCGGACCAAAAAGGAAGAGCCGCACGAGGCGGCTCTCCCTTTCGGTCGCATCGCTGCGGGTCGTGCGACCCGCGACGACTCAGAGACCTGCGGTGCCGTTGATGTACGCGCGGCTCAGCGCATACGCCTGGGCGCCGACCCTGCGGCCGAGTTTGCGGCCTTCGAGATCGCCGTTGCGGAAGTGGATACCGCCGTACAGCCGCGAGATGCCCGCTTCGTCGGCCGCGGCCGAGAACGTCGGCCAGGACAACGTGAGATCGCGCACCGGCACCACGCCGGGTTCGACCTGCGAGAAGCCCGCGGGCACCACCACCGCATTCGGGAAATCGTCGCTGCCGGTGAAGAGTTTCAGCACTTCCGCTGCGGAAGAACTGAAGGTGCTGTGGCCGGAGACGTGTTCGGAGAACGGCGGCGTGATGAAGGTCGCGACCTGATACGGGCGCCAGTGCTGCCCCTGGATCAGCTTCGTGCCCTGCCCTTCGCCGCCCCAGGCCAGAATCGGCCGGTTGTTGAAAAGATGATGGATCGTGGTCACCGGACGCGCGTAGTCGTACTGACGCTTGTAGCCCCACACCGCGATGCCGGCATCGAACATCGCGTTGGTCAACGCGAAGTGCATGCGGATATCCTGACCCAGCGTGTGCCCCTTGCGATCGGACACCTGTTTCGCGAACAGGATCCAGGTGCCCGGCGGCGTTTCCGAGCCCGGACCGTCGGCCCACCATTCGGCGATGGTCTTGGTGCGGTCGTTCAACGTGGCGCTGTAACCGATCACCTCGACCGACTGGCGCCAGAATTCGAACGAGCCCAGGCGCGCCGGCGCCGGCACCGCGAACTGGTTGTAACGGCTCAGACCGAAGCCCTTGACGTTGCCCCAGTGCGGGGCGAGGAAGTTCTGGGTGTTGAAACCGCCGCTGCCGTTGGGCACCGACAGCGGCTGCCAGCGCGTGGGGTCGATGATCCGGCTCGGGGTGTTGACCGGCGCATACCCGGTGTAATCGCTGTAAGGCGCGCCGCCGTTGATGTCGCCGAGCTGATTGGAGCCATCGGTGCGGCGGAACTGGATCACCGCGGCCGCGGCCACGTTGCCCACACCCTGCGGCGTCGACAGGTCGCCGGTGAAATCGTTCGGGTTGTAGCCCAGACGCGCCATCTCGGCGTCGAACTGCGATTTGCGGGTCGGGAACAGCTCGACGAGCGTGCGGTAGGCGGCGTAGCTGATCGCCTTGCGGCGGTTGGCATCGGTACGCTCGTTGGCGGGGCGGCGCAGTTCGCCGCCGAGCTGGGTCCCGTTGGCCTTGTGGTCGTAGGCGGCCCATGCGTCGTACATCGCGGTGTTCACGATCGCGTTGGCGCGCGCGAAGATCGGCGGCGCCATCCGCGTGGCGCGGACGGCCTGCAGCGACTGGTCGTTCCAGTCGGTGACGAGAGTGGCGGACTGGGCGACGCCGACGGCGCCGACGAGCAGTGCACAGGCGAAGGCGAGCTTGGTCCGGATTCCATGTTTCATTTCGATGTTTCCCGTGAGTTGTGATGATCGGGCGGAGTTGTCGCCGCCATCGATCGGCGCTCCCCTGCGCCTCACGCATGACTCCCCGGCGACATCCTCCACGCCATGTCTGCGATGGATCGCCTTCGATCGAAGCGTTCCCGCTGCCGAAGGCCCCCATGCCGCGGACGCTGCGCCCTTTCCAACGGCATGCTCCGACGGAATGTTCCGACGGAATGTTTCCGATGACATGTTCCGATGGGATGAGCGTCGCAACGAACCGAAGCACCGCCAGGAACGCGGAAACCGGACCGGACGGGACACGCCTTCCCACGCCTTCCGGCCGCGCGGCGATCGGCCGCGGCGGCGGGCGGGTGTTCGCAGGACCGGGCTCGACAGGATCGAGCCTGGCAGGATCGGACTTGGCGGGATCGGGCCTGGCAGAATCAGCCGTCTGAAGATCGGGCCCCGGAAGAACGCTCATCGCGCGTTCCGGACAGTCGATGCAGCCACAGGATGCCGGCCAGCAACAGTCCCATCGGCAGCAGCGTGAGATGGAACGCCGCTTCGCCGCCGGTGCTCGCGAAGACCTGGCCGGTCACGTAGGAACCGGTGCTGCCGCCCAGCGCGGAGAAGACCACGATCAATCCGGTCATCGCGGCATGACGCGACGCAGGCAGAGCGCTGAGCACCACCGAATTGATCGCCGGATAGATCGGCGCGAGGAAAAATCCGATCGCCGGCAACGCGAATGCGGCGAGCGGCGCATGTCGCCAGCCTTCGCCCACCGGCGCGGACGCGGCCGTCGCGAGCGGCAGCACCAGCAGCATCACGAGCGCGGCAGAGACCACGCAGACCGACAGCAGCAGATGCCAGGGCACCCGTCGCAGCACCTGCCCCGCCGTCAACCGGCCCAGCGCGGTGAACGCCGCGAAGAGGCTGGCCATTTCGACGCTGGTGGCGGTGGACAGATGCAGGATGTCGGCATTGAACGTCGGCAGCCAGGTGCCGATGCTCTGCTCGATCAGGACGTAGAGAAACGCCGAGATCACGAACACCGCGACCAGCGGACGCAGCGCCAGACGCAGCATGTCGACGAAGGCCGCGAACGATCCCGATCCGTCGCGGGCGCGCGCTTCATCCATGCGCACGGTGGCGAGCAGCGCGATGGCCGCCACGCAAGCCACCGCGAGCCATGCATAGACCTGCAGCCAGACCGGATCGTCCGGCGTGCGTTGGCGCTGGATGAAGGCGCCGAACAACCATGGCCCGGCGAGCACGCCGACCATGAACCAGCCTTCGATGGTGCTGGTCAGGCTGGCGTGGGCGCGACGCCCATCGGTGAGCAGACCCACCGCCGCATACACCGACACCTTCACCAGCGCGAACGCGACGCCGGAAGCGGCCAGCATCAGTTTCACCATCCAGAACGCATTCATCGCCAGCATGCCCACGCAGGCGATGGCGACCAACAGCAGGCCGGTCATCATCGCCCTGCGGTAACCGAACCGCGGCAGCCACGACGCGACCAGGAACGACACGATCGCGATCGCAAGATCCTTGTAGGCATCCAGCACGCTGGCCTCTGCGCGGCTGGCGCCGAGGCTGATCTGGCTCTGCAGGATCAGCGTGCCGACGCTGTTGAGCAGCACGGCGAAGATCCCGTAGGTCAGGATCATCGCCAGGATCATGCGTGTTCGGGTCATGCCGGTTCCGTTCGTGGCGACTGCGTTCATGGCGGCTTCGTTCGTCGTGAATTCGTGGCGAGCGGGATCGAAAGGTCTGCGGTCGGACGCGAAGGCCATCGCGGCGTATCGCCGATGCGGCGCTTCCGGAGAAGCGCCGCAGGCGGATCGGCCGCGGACCCTCGACGACTCACCAACGGTAGACGGCCGACACCTGGTACGACGCACCTTCGATCGGCCGGCCCATGAACACGCCGCCGCTGGTGGCGTTGCCGATCACGCGCGCGTTGCCTTCGGTCAACGCGATCTCGTCGGTGACGTTGCGGCCGTTGAGCGTGAACTCCCAGTGCTCGCCGACGCGCGCGCTGGCGCCGATGTCCCACGTATCGTACGCGGGCAGGACCTGGCCGTTCGCGGGATCCGAATAACGGTCGCCGACGTGGGTATAGGTCGCGAACGCCTTCACGTCGCCCCAGGCCGTGGTCCACAGATAACTGGGCGTGAGCCGCAGGCGGAACTTCGGCTGGCGCACCACCTGATTGCCGCTGAAATCGCCGAAGCGGCCGTAATCGGCGCGCAGCCAGGTCGCGTTCCAGGCGAGGTCGAAGCCGCCGAACGGCCCGACCGCGCCTTCGAACTCGATGCCCTTCGCCTTCGAATCGCCGATCACCACGATGTTGTTGCCGGCCTGATCGAACGCCTGGAACGGCAGGCCGACGAAATCGTTGTAGAACGCGGTGACGTAGACCTCGTAGGTGGCGCCGGCCGCCTTCAGGCCGACCTCGTACTGATCGATTTCCTGGGTCTGGGTGGCGCGATCGCGCAGGTTGTCGAACGACGGGAACTTGAAGCCCGAATTCACCCGGCCGAACAGGCTCATCGCATCGTTGACGCGGTAGTTGGCGCCGACCGTCCACGACGTCGCGCTGTCGTCCTGATCGATGCTGCGCGGATTGGTGGCGACCGAAGTGGTGTTGTCGTACAGCGTGTTCGGGTTGCCGTCGAGATCCACCGACACCGGATCGCGCACGGTGCCGTCCACGCTCTGGCGCTCGTGGCGGATACCGGCATCGAGGCGCAGCCGATCGGTGGCCTTCCATTCGTCGGTCACGAAGAACGCGGTATTGCGGCCGTCGTAGTCGCCTAAGATGTTGTAGAACGACGTGCCGACGAAGCCTTCGCGGGTCGCGACGCGGCCGTCGGCCAGGGTGAGATCGACGCGGCGCGCGTTGTTTTCGGCGGTCAGCAGCATGTTGTTGCCCAGCCACCAGCGGTCGTCGGAGGAATAGCGCGCGTGGTAGACGCCGAACGTCAGCGCGTTGCTGTCGTTCAGATCGATGCTGAAGCGCAGATCGTTGGTCAACGACTTCAGGTCCTTGTCGACCACCCACCAGCCCGCGGTCAGCACCTGCTGGTCCGGATCGACCGCGGCGCCGCCGTCGACGAACCGTCCGCTGCCGGTGGTGCCGTAGGTGTCGGCGATGTAATCGGACAGACTCACCGGGTTCGCGCCGGTGAACAGGCCGTTGGTCGGCGCCTCGCCGCTGAGGATGTTGAATCGATCGCTGATCGTCCAGCGGCCGACGGTCCAGTCCAGCGCCGCGCCGAACACGGTGATGTCGATGCCGCGCCCATCCGCCAGATCGCGGGTCATGGTCTGTCCGGCGATGCCGGTGGGCAGGGTCACGCGACGGAAATCGGGGCCGATCAGCGTGCCGCTGGTCGGATCGATCCCCGGATATCCGGAGATGTCGTCGCCATCGTTGCGCGACAGCAGTGGAATGCCGGTGTAGAACACGTTGCGATCGTTGGTATGGCGCGCGTAGACGGTGAATTCGCCGTCGTCCCAGCGCCGGGTCAGCGTGCCGCTCAGTTGACCGCCCTTTTCCGCCGGAAAGCCCGGGTCGCGCACGCCGTCGGTCTCGCGCCAGAAGCCGCCGACGCTGTAGAACCAGCCGCTGTCGCCGCCGCCCAGCGGACCGCCGTCGTACACGTCGATGCGACGCAGCGCATCGCTGCCGAGGGTGACGCGCACGCTGCCGTCGTGTTCGTCGCCGCCCTTGCGCTGGATGAAGTTGACGGTGACGCCCGGCTGGCCGTTGGAGTACACCGGGCTGGGACCGCCGCGCAGCGCTTCGACCCGTTCGATGGTGTCGTCGATGCGGAACAGCGTCGTGTTCTCGAGGAACGACAGCGTCGGCGGCGGATAGATCGGCGAACCGTCGAGCTGCAGGGTGAAGAACGGCGCATCGCCTTCCGAGGGCATGCCGCGCACGAACACGTTCGCGCCGGTGCCGCCGCCGCTGGATTCCGCCCACACGCCCGGCACGATCTTCAGCAGATCGGCGGTGCTGGTGGGCGCGACCTCCTGGATCTGCTCCGGCGATGCCGTGGTGATGGAGAAACTCGCGTCGCGCTTGCTCAGGCCACGGAATTTCGCGGTGCCGCTGACGACGATCGCATCGAGTTCGTTCGCGGATTCGTCCGCTGTCGCGGGCGCGGCGTCCGTATCCTGCGCGGCGACCAGCGCCGGCGACAGCGCAGCCGCGATGGCCAAGGACAGCGCGTAGCGCATCGGAATCGTGTATCGCATGGTGTTCCCTCCTCGAAATGGATGTGTGGTTGTATCGGAAGACCCGTGCCGGAAGACCGCGGCTTCTGCGACCGCGTGTCTCAGGGGATGACGTGATCGGAAAGACGCAGGCTTGCGATGTCGGCGACCACCGCATCCGCCGTGCACAGCACCGCGGCATCGCCGACGCCGATCGCGGCCATGCCTGCCGCGTGGATGGCGGCGATGCCCGCGAGCGAGTCCTCGATGCCGATGCACGCGGCCGGCGCGACGCCGAGCGCCTGTGCGGCCGCGAGGAAGATTTCGGGATCGGGTTTGGCGCGGGAAAGCTGCGCCGCATCGACGACATGATCGAACGCATCGGCGATGCCGAGTTTCCGCAGCAGCAGCGCGGCGTTGCGGCTGGCCGACGCGACCGCGAGCTTCAGCCCGCGTGCGCGCGCCTCCGCGAGCAGCGCATGCACGCCGTCGAACAGTTGGTCCGGCGTCGTACCGGCGATGTCCTGCACGTAGTAATCGTTCTTGCGCGCCGCGAGCGCCTCGCGCTCGGCCTGCGGGTAATCGCGCGACGCGCGTTGCAGCACGATGTCGAGCGATGCCATCCGGTCGACGCCCTTCATCCGCTCGTTGTCGGCGCGTTCGAACGGCACGCCGATCTCGTCCGCGAGCCGGCGCCAGGCGCGATAGTGGGTTTCCGCGGTGTCGGTCAGCACGCCGTCGAGATCGAAGATCAGCGCTTCGCACCGGCGCGGGAAGGTCGCGCGTGCGGCGGCCCTGCGATCGCACAGCGGACGCGATTCGCCTGCGTCGCAGGGCAACGTCACGGCCTGGCCATCGTGGCGGATGATCAGCGGATCGCCTTCGAGCAGTCGGTACACCGCGCCCGCGTCGGTCACCTCCACCCGCAGGCGGCGGCCGCGCCAGCGCAGGCCGAAACCGTATCCGCTCCAGCCGGGCGGCAGGCCCGGTGCGAACGCCAGCGTGCCGCCTTCGACGCGCAGTCCGGCGAATCCCTGCGCCAGCGCCAGCCAACTGCCCGCCATCGCGGCCATGTGCGCGCCGTGGCCGGTGTTGCCGTGCAGATCGTCGAGATCCACGCGCAGGGTGTCGAGGAAATAGGCCAGCGCCTTGTCGGCATGGCCCACGTCCGCGGCGAGAATGGCGTGCACCGATGCGGACAGCGTGGAATCGTGGGTAGTGACCGCTTCGTAATAATCGAAGCAACGTTTTTTGCAGGCGATGTCGACATCGTCGCCTGCCAGCACCAGCGCCATCGCCACATCGGCCTGTTTGCAGATCTGGTGCCGATACAGCGTCAACGGATGGTAATCGAGCAGCAATGGCCGATGCCCGCCCGGCTTGGGCGGAAACCGCCAGCGCGGCTTGTCGAGAAACCCGTCGTCCTGCGCGAACACGCCCGCGCGCGCGTCGTACCCCAGATACATGGCGTCCGCGGCGCGCGACCACAGCGCGACCTCGGCGTCGTCCAGCGCGATGCGCGACGCGAGCGTCGCCATCGCTTCCGGCGCTTCGCGACGCAACCGTTCACGGACCGCGACCGCCCAACGCAGATGCTGGCGCGCCATGCGGTTGGTGTAATGGTTGTTGTCGACCATCGCAGTGTATTCGTCCGGGCCGGTGACTTCATGGATGCAGAACGCACCGCCCCGCCGCGGATTGAAATGGCCGACCTGCGGCCAGATGCGCGCGGTCTCGAACAGGATTTCGGCGCCGGCTTCGAGCAGGAAACCCGCGTCGTCGGTGGCGTCCAGATACAGCCCGATCGCATGGGCCACCGCGGTGTTGATGTGATACGCGGCCGATCCGCTGGGGTAATGCGCCGAGCATTCGTCGCCGGCAATCGTGCGCCACGGGTACAGCGCGCCCTGCGGGTGGTTCATTTCGCGCGCATGCGCGCGCGCCGCGTCCAGCGTGCGATGGCGGAACATCAGCATCGCGCGTGCGACGTCGGGCGCGATAAACGCCATCGCCGGCAGCACGAACGCTTCGGTGTCCCAGAAACAATGGCCTTCGTATCCTTCGCCGGTCATGCCCTTCGCGGCGGTGCCGTCGATCCCGTTGCGACCGGCGGACTGGAACAGGTGGAACAGATTGAAGCGCAGCGCGCGCTCGATCTCCGGATCGCCGGGAACGGACACATCGGCATCCATCCAGAAGGCCGCCATCGCCGCCGCCTGGATCGCGGCGATGCCGTCGACGCCTTCCCTGCAGGCGCGCTGCAGCGTCGCCGCGGCCGCGTCGCGCAGGTCCTCCGCGCGCGCGCCGCTCGCATAGGCGACGAATTTCTCGAGCACGATCTCTTCGCCGGCTCGCATCGATGCGACGAAACGCTGCGCGACGCGGTCCTCGCCGCTTTCGTGGCCCTGCGCCAGAAGTCCCGCGCCCGGCCGATGCCGCTGCGCGGCGATCACCTGCAGATCGTCGCCGCGCCCGACTTCGTGGATCCATCCGGTGTCGCCATCGACCTGCGCCGCGCGACAGTGCAGACGTTCGGCGTTGCCGGCGCCGATGCGCGGATCGTCGCCCTGCGAGTGCGCCGCACGCGCGCTGGTCAGCGACGACACCAGCGTCACCTCGGCGTCGCGATCGATGGCGCGCAGCGTGAAACGGATCGCCAGCAGATCGGGCCAGCCCAGCGGAACGATGCGCTCGGCGCGGATCTCGAACGCGGCGCCGCGCGCGCTGCGCACGCGCATGCGGCGCGACAGCAGGCCATCGCGGAGATCCAGTTCGCGTACGCACTCCAGAACGCTCGCTTCGTCGGGATCGAGGCGTTCGCCGTCGACGAACACCGTGATGCCCTTGCCTTCCGCCACCGGCACGCGGGTATCGCTGTTGCGGGCGAAGCCCGACAGACGCTCGTGGTAATGGATCGGCGACCGCGCATGGACGGCCGCGAGAAACGTACCGTCGCCCGCATCGACCGTTTCCTCGAAACCGCCGCGGACGCCGAGCGAGCCGTTCGACAGCGCGAAGAGGGTCTGCTCGTGCGCCGCGCGGGCCGGATCGAAGCCCTCGCGACGCAGGCGCCACGGACCGTCCCGACGGTCCGCGTCCTCGATCCTCGTCGCCTGTCCGGGTTGCGGCTCGTTCACGCCAATCCTGCTCTTCGGCTCGGCCCACATGGGCGGCGCAACGGTATGCACCTCATGTTATCGATGTCAAGGTATCGATAACATCGAACGCCGAGATGATTGCGAAGGGCATCCGCCCCGCCGGATATTCGGCAGGAAAAAGCTTGTTTTCACGCGATTTCGGGCCGTGGCCGGGATTGCGACCGGGTCAGCCGGGGAGTACGAAAATGTTGCGACGCAACAGCCCCGTGCGTGGAGCGTGCCGGCTCAGGTCGCGCGGACCACCAGACGGGCGGGCAACATCTCGGATTCCGCGGACTCGCCATCGATCAGCGCGCGCACCTTGCGCGCGAGCAGGACGCCGGCCTCGACGAAATCCTGATGCACCGAGGTCAACGCCGGCACATAGGTCGCGCCCAGCAGGGTGTCGTCGAAACCCGCCACCGACACCGCCTCGGGCACGGGGCGACCGAGCTCGCCGAGCGCGCGGATCGCGCCGATCGCGAGCAGATCGCTGGCCGCGAACACCGCGTCGATCTCGGGATGCGCGTCCAGCAGCGCGCGCGTCGCATCGGCGCCGGCGGCGACCGTGAACGCGGATACGGTCGCCATCGTCGCCACGATGCCCGCGCGCGACAGCGCACCGGCGAAACCCTCATGGCGTTCGGCGAATTCGCCGTGCGCCGGATCGCCGAGGAACGCCGGCCGGCGACGGCCGAGCGCGATGAAACGCTCCGCCACCTGCGCGCCACCGGCGCGGTTGTCGCTGCCCACCACCACCTGCGAGTCGTGGCGGCTCACCGCGCCCCACACCGCCAGCGGTCGCCCCCAGGCCTGCACCTGACGCATCGCATCTTCATGCGCGCCCTGGCCGAGCAGGATCACGCCGTCCGCCGCCAGCACCGCGGGCGGCGCCACCGACTGCAACGAGGTCAGCAGCACGCTGTAGCCGTGCGAGGTCAATTCCTGGGTGATGCCGCCGAGCAGATCGAGCGGGTACGCGCCGGACATCTGGCGCTCGGGACTGGGCGTCATTTCCACCACCACCGCCACGGTCATGCTGCGGCGCAGGCGCAGATTGCGCGCGCTGACGTTGAAGGCATAGCCCTGGCGATTCGCGATCTCGCGGATCCGCGCGCGTGTCTCGGGATTCACCAGCGGACTGTCGCGCAGCGCGCGCGAAATCGTGATCGCGGAAACGCCGGCGATCTCGGCGAGATCGGCCATCGTCGGGCCGCTCTCGCCCATGGCCGCGCCGCGCTTGCCGCCCTTGCCCGCTTCGGATGCGCTCATGCGCACGCTCCGGTGCGGCCAACACCGGGCCACGGACCGTCGCCGCCGGACCCGCTTCGGATCGCCTGCAGTCGACGGGCCGGAAGGGGGGCGGAGATCGGTCGAACGGCCATCCGCGGAAATTACTCCATCGCAGGTCCGGATGCGAGCGCGGAGCGCCGCAATGCTGCATTCCGCGCCGATGATCAGGCAGCCAACTGGTAAGATTCGCGCCTCGATTCGACGGACGCCACGATGCCCGACACGCTCCGCCCCGCCTTCCACGGTTTCGAACAGATTCCGCTGCGCGAATACGCCGAACGCGCCTATCTCGACTATTCGATGTACGTGGTCCTGGACCGCGCCCTGCCCTTCCTCGGCGACGGGCTGAAGCCGGTGCAGCGCCGGATCGTTTACGCGATGAGCGAGCTGGGACTCAACGCGGGCGCCAAGCCGAAGAAATCGGCGCGCACCGTCGGCGACGTGATCGGCAAATATCACCCGCACGGCGACAGCGCCTGTTACGAAGCGCTGGTGCTGATGGCGCAGCCGTTTTCGTACCGCTATCCGCTGATCG
>CAMLLG010000020.1 GCA_946480825.1 uncultured Lysobacteraceae bacterium | reverse complement strand
CAGCCTAGCCCCTATCTCATTGATCTGCAATCAGAAAAAGTGGGGAGACCTTAGGCCTCTGGCCCACCGCACATGCAATCGAGGCGCCGTATTCGCCGAAATGCCCGCACACGGTGTCCGCGCCTGATTCCATGACGTGACGCGGATGGAGGCGGTGGGCCAGGGGCCGACCCTACGGCGGCGTTCTCACTGGAGGACTGGCCGGCGCGATCGGGAGACGTGGCGGACGACCAGCTCGCCGAGAATGATCGTCATGATCCAGGTGACGACGAAGAGAACATCGGAGAGCAGACCGAACGGGGGTTTGCCGGTGATGATGAACAGAGGAATGAACACCAGCGCGACGGTTCCCAGCCCCATGCCGACCGCGTAGGCGCGGATCATCCAGGCGCGGTGCCGGACGATATCGCGCTTGCGGATGGCGATCATCGCCATGGTGAGCGAGACGAGAAGCACCAGACCGAAGACACCGCGGGCGATGTCGACCATGGGCGTTCTGACCGGCGTGACCTGGGCGAGGATCGCAAGACCCGAGAGGCCGATGATCGCGCCCGACACGACGAAGATCCGGCCCGACACGCGGTGCAACCTCCCGAAGCGGTTGCGGAGGGCGCGGACGAATTGCATCGGCCCGGTGATGCCGAACGCGAATCCCGCCAGCACATGGACGAACCAGGAGACGGGAGCGGCGCCGAGGTGGGCGCTCGCTTTGGGGTAGTCGCCGGTCGGAATCTGGAACACCAGAAAGAGCGAGTTCAGGACCGGGATGGCGGTCAGGAAGGCCAACAGCAGGGCGAGCGGAATCGGTCGCTGAAAGAGGCGGAACATGGGGTCTCCCGAACGGAAAGGGGCGGATCTCATCGGGCGGGACATGCGCCCGCCTGGTCGATGAAACGCTCGCCGAGTGCCAGACTGTCGTGAATACTATGCCCGACCACGTGACGGGACGTCGCGGTTCGACAGACGGCGGGGACAAGCCCCCTCCTGCAGGACCCTCACGGCGCGGCCGTCATTTGCGCGCGACGATGAACCGAGATGGAGTTGAAAATGCATCCGGACACGATTGCCTACAACGCGGCGCTTGCGCCGAACGACCGCGCGATCTGCGATCTGCTGGCCGATGCGATCGCGCGGCATCTGCCGGAGGCGGAGAACAAGGTCTGGCACGCGCATCCGGTCTGGTTCCTCGACGGCAATCCGATCGTGGGCTACGGCAAGCTGAAATCCTGCGTGCGCCTGTTGTTCTGGAGCGGGCAGTCGTTCGATGAGGATGGGTTGGCGAAGGAAGGCAGTTTCAAGGCCGCGGAAGCGCGCTACATGTCGGTCGATCAGGTCGATCTCGATGCCCTCGCGCGCTGGCTGGCGAAAGCGCGCGACATCCAGTGGGATTACAAGAACATCGTCCGCCGCAAGGGGCGGCTCGAACGTTTGAAATGATCGGCGCATGGCGCGACCAGCGCGCGCTTTTTGGCGAGGCATCGATGCGATACAGTCGGTGCGGATGATCGCCACCGTCTTCCGACCGGCGACAGAGAACGGGGAAGATTCGATGGGCAGTCGCGCCTGGCACACCATTATCGCGAGAACGCCGGACGTCGTCTTCTCCGGTGGCGAAACCCATTCCGAGCAGGATGCGATCCGTTTCGCCGACGACATGGGGCTCAAGGCGACGCCGGTCGGTCCATGCTCGATACAGGAGGCGTTCGACGGAACGCGCGGCAGCAGCCGCAGATTCGGGATCGGCGCCTATCCGGAGGGCTGGATCGTGATCGGCAGCGACTTCGCGCATTCCTTCATCTACGAAGACCGCGCATCGAAGCATCGCCTCGCGCGGCTCGGCGACTGCCATATCGCCGCGGTGTCGCTGCACAGCGTCTCGAACTACTGGGCCTATGCGCTCTACGCGAATGGCGCGCTGCTGCGCGCCAGCGCCGGGGGCGACGGCGAATGGAACGTCGATATCGGCGCCCCCATCGCCCGATTCGAGCCGGCCCTGCTCGGCGAGAAGCGCATCGTCAACGGCGAGGAGCGCTATTTTCCCGACAACGATCCCGAGGCGACCGAAGGCTATGGCGCCTACGAGATCGGGGACGAGGCGGGTCAGCGAATACTGTCGGCATACATCGCCGATGAGGCATGGCACGGCCTGCGCTGCACGCTGTTCGAGCCCAAGAGTCTGCTCGCCAGACTGCTGAGACGCTGAGTACGTCCGGCGGCAGCTCCTCGAAGCGTGCTGGGAATCTCGGCGAACCTGAAAGATCGCCGCTCTACCGAGGAGATTTCGGACAGGCGCTCAGAACCACTCCGGTCGCATCTCGAACGCGCTCGCCTCGCCGTCGCGGACGAGGCGGGCGTGGTGTTCGACCAGCGGCAGTTCGGTGGCGAAGAAGAAGCGGCAGGCCTGCAGTTTGCCGGCGTAGAAATCGCGGTCGTCGCCGCTGGCATCGTGCAATGCCTGCTGCGCGATCGCGGCCTGCCGCAGCCAGAGCCAGCCGATGACGACATGGCCCAGCGCGGTCATGTAATGGGTGGCGTTGGCGAGCGCGAGGCGCACGTCGCCGGCGGCCATGCGTACCCCGGCGGCGCGGGTGGCGTCGATGGCGAGTTTCGCGGCGGTGGCGAGCTGGTCGGCCAGCGGCGTCAACGCTTCGTACGCGCCGGCCTCGATGCAGGTCTGCGCGATCTTCGCCATCAGCAGTTTCAGCGCGGCGCCATCCTGCATCATCGCCTTGCGGCCGAGCAGATCGAGCGCCTGGATGCCATTGGTGCCTTCATGGATCGGATTGATGCGGTTGTCGCGGTAATTCTGTTCCACCGGATATTCGCGGGTGAACCCGTAGCCGCCGAGAATCTGGATCGCCAGTTCGTTGGCCTTGAGCGAATAATCGGACCCCCAGGCCTTCACGATCGGCGTCAGCAGTTCGAGCAGCAGATGACTGTCGCGCCGCACCGATTCGTCCGGGTCGCGCGCGTGGTCGACCAGCATCGAGGCGTAGTAGCCGAGCAGTTCCGCGCCTTCGACGTAGACCTTCTGCTGCAGCAGCATGCGGCGCACGTCGGCGTGTTCGATGATCGCGACCGGCGCCGAGGTCGGATCCTTCTGGTCGGGATGGCGGCCCTGACGGCGCTCCTGCGCGTATTGCAACGAGTAGAGATAGCCGGCCAGGCCCTGCAGCACCGCGCCCATGCCGACGCCGATGCGCTCCTCGTTCATCATGTGGAACATGTAACCGAGGCCGTGGTGCGGTTCGCCGACCAGCTCGGCATGACAATCGCCGGACTCGCCGAATTTCAGGAAGGTGTTGACGCTGCCGCGCTGGCCCATCTTGTGGTTGAGGCCGGCGAGGCGCACGTCGTTGCGTTCGCCGCGATTGCCGTCGGCATCGACCTTCCAGCGCGGCACGATGAACAGGCTGATGCCGCGCACGCCGGCCGGGGCGCCGACGATCTTCGCCAGCACCAGATGGATGATGTTCTCGCCGAGTTCGTGATCGCCGGCGGAGATCCACATCTTCGCGCCGGTGAGGCGCCAGCTGCCGTCGGCCTGCGGTTCGGCGATGGTCTTGATGTCGGCCAGCGACGAGCCCGCGTGCGGTTCCGACAGGCACATCGTGCCGAAATAGCGGCCTTCGATGATCGGCTGCATGTAGCGCCGCTTCTGTTCCGGCGTACCGTATTCGGCGAGCAGGTTCGACGCGCCGCGCGCCAGCGCCGGATAGGCGATCGTGCCCGGATTCGCGGCCGAGAACATCGAGTCGCAGGCCTGCGCGACCACGAAGGGCAACTGCATGCCGCCCGCGTCGTAGTCCGCGAGCGCGGCGGCGAAGCCGGCGTCGTTGTAGGCCTGCACCGCCTCGCCGATCTCGGGGATCAGCTCGACCTTGCCGTCGACCATCTGCGGCTCGTTGAGGTCGGACTTGCGGTTGTGCGGCAGGAATTTTTCCAGCGCGATCTGATGCGCGAGGTCCAGCGCGGCGCCGAAGGTGTCGCGGCTGTGCTCCGCGAAGCGCGGATAGGCGCAGAGGCGGTCGACGCCCAGAACCTCGTACAGCATGAAATCGAGGTTGCGGCGATTGGTCAGCGGGCTCGGATGCATGGCGGGGCGGCTCGTCGGGCGGATGAGTCATTTGAGCATTACGACTCATCTGGCGTCAAATCTCCGGAATGTCTACACTCCGGTCATGGCCACCCCTTCCAGGACCCGCACGAAGACGACCGGCAGGCCCGCCGCAGATGCTGCGGCGCACAACGCCACGCGCCTCGCCCAGGCCCTGCGCGAGGGCGCGCCCGCGCGGGTCACGCCGCTGGATCTGTACCAGCTCGCGCGGCGCGACTGGCTGGCCGGGGAGCGCATCGACATCGGCGCGCTGGCCGCGCGGCTGGAGATCGGCCGCGCCACCGCGTTCCGCTGGGTCGGCAGCCGCGACCTGCTGCTGGGCGAAATCCTGTGGTCGCTGTGCGACGAACTGATGCAGAACACCGCCGCCCGCCAGCGCGGGCGCGGCGCGCAGCGGGTGGCGGCGATCTGCGAATCCGCGATCCGCGCCCTGGTCGCGTTCGAGCCCCTGCGCCGCTTCGTGCGCAGCGATCCGGAATACGCGGTGCGCCTGCTCACGTCCAAGCTCGGCCCGGTGCAGGCGCGCGCGATCGAACGCGTGCGCGATCTGTTGCGATACGAAGCCGATCGCGGCGCGCTGTCGCCGCCGCTGCCGATCGACACCCTCGCCTATCTGATCGTGCGTCTGTGCGAATCCTTCATCTACGCCGAGGCGACCAGCGACCAGCAGGTCGATGTCGCCGATGCCGGGCTGGCGATCGAACTGCTGCTCTCCGGCACCGTGTCGCCGCGGCGCGCCCCGGCCGTCGAGGCCGCCGCAAGGACCGCGAGCAAAACGCTTCGTAAAACCACCACGAAAACCGCAGCGAAACCGAAGGCTGCGACGCGCGGACCTTCTTCTTCCACACCCAGGACTTCCAGGAGCCAACGATGACGACCCGATACGCGGTGGACGATGGCGTCGCGGTACTCACCCTCGACAACCCGCCGGTGAACGGCCTCGGCTACGAGACGCGGCGTGCGCTGGTCGCCGGGCTCGATCGCGCGCTCGCCGATACCGCCGTCGTTGCGGTGGTGATCGAAGGCGCCGGCAAATCCTTCACCGGCGGCGCCGACATCCGGGAGTTCGGCACGCCGAAGACGATGCAGGAACCGAATCTGTTGTCGGTGATCGCCGCGTTCGAGGCCAGCGCCAAACCGGTGGTGGTCGCGATCCACGGCGTGTGCATGGGCGGCGGGCTCGAACTCGCGCTCGGCTGCCATTACCGCCTCGCGGCGCCCGGCACCCAGGTCTCGCTGCCGGAAGTGAAGCTGGGCCTCGTGCCCGGCGCCGGCGGCACCCAGCGTCTGCCGCGCGCGATCGGGCTGGAGCCGGCGATGAACATGATCGTCTCCGGCAACACGGTCGCCAGCGAAGCGTTGGCGTCGATTCCGGGCCAGGCGCTGTTCGACCGCATCGTCGACGGCGATCTGCTCGCGGAAGCCAAGGCGTTCGCGCGCGAGCGCGGCGCGACAACGACCGGCAAAGAAGCCGGCACGCATCCACGCATGCGCGACCGCCGCGTCGAGCATCCGAACATCGACGCCTTCGTGCTGTTCGCCCGCACCACCGTCGGCGCGATGGCGAAGGACTATCCCGCCGCGCAGCGCTGCGTGGACTGCGTCGAAGCCGCGGCCCGCAAACGCTTCGACGATGGGATGAAGTTCGAGCGCGACACGTTCGCGGCGCTGATGATGTCGCCGGAATCGCGCGCGCTGCGGCATGCGTTCTTCGCCGAACGCGCGGCCTCGAAGATCGCCGATGTGCCCGACACCACCCCGCAGCGCGACATCAGGCGGGTCGGCGTGATCGGCGCCGGGATGATGGGCGGCGGCATCGCGATGAACTTCCTCAACGCGGGTCTGCCGGTGGTCATCCTGGAGACGAAACAGGAGGCGCTGGATCGGGGCGTCGCCACCATTCGCAAGAACTACGAAGGCAGCGTGCGCAAGGGCAGCCTCAGCGAAGCGAAGCTCGCGCAGCGCATGGCCCTGCTGCAGCCGACGCTGGACTACGCCGACCTCGCCGACTGCGATCTGATCATCGAGGCGGTATTCGAAGAGATCGGCGTGAAACAGGCGGTGTTCGAACGCCTCGACGCGGTCGCCAAACCGGGCGCGATCCTCGCCTCGAACACCTCGACGCTTGATCTCGACAGGATCGCCTCGTTCACGAAGCGTCCGCAGGACGTGATCGGCCTGCATTTCTTCAGCCCGGCGCACGTGATGAAGCTGCTGGAAGTGGTGCGCGGCCGCGAGACCGCGAAGGACGTGCTGGCGACCGCGATGGCGGTGGCGAAGAAGATCCGCAAGACCGCGGTGGTGTCCGGCGTCTGCGACGGCTTCATCGGCAACCGCATGATCGAACAGTACAGCCGTCAGGCACTGTTCCTGCTGGAGGAAGGCGCGCTGCCGGCGCAGGTGGACGCAGCCGCCGAACGCTTCGGCTTCATGATGGGCCCGTTCCGGATGAGCGATCTGGCCGGCAACGACATCGGCTGGGCGATCCGCAAACGCCGTTACGTCGAACAACCGGAACTCACCTATTCGAAGGTCGCGGACGCGCTGTGCGAACTCGGCCGCTTCGGCCAGAAGACCGGCGCCGGCTGGTACGACTACAAGCCAGGCGACCGCAAGGCGCAGCCGAGCGCGGCGGTCGACGCGATGATCGTCGCGCACTCCGCCGCGGCCGGCATCGCGCGGCGGAAGATCGGCGACGACGAGATCGTCGAGCGTCTCGTCTACGCGCTGGTGAACGAGGGCGCGAAGATCCTCGACGAAGGCATCGCGGCCAAGGCCGGCGACATCGACATCGTGTATCTGTTCGGCTACGGCTTCCCGCCGTTCCGCGGCGGGCCGATGCGTTACGCCGACGAGGTCGGGCTGTTCAACGTGGTGCGCGCGATGCGGCGCTACGGCGATGCGGATCGCGACAACCGGCAGGCCGGAGCGTGGAAACCCGCACCGCTGCTCGCCGCGCTCGCCGCCGACGGCAAGACCTTTACCTGATCGCGGAAAAAGGGGTCAGAGTGCCTTTTCGCATTTTGCGCGCCTCGAAATCGCCGCTTCTTGAGCGAAAAGGCACTCTGACCCCCCTTTCCCGCACACCGAGGAACCCGACATGACCGACGCCCTCGTCGTCTCCACCGCACGCAGCCCACTCGCCAAAAGCTGGAAGGGCGCCTTCAACATGACCCACGGCGCCACCCTCGGCGCACACAGCGTGCGGCACGCGATCGCGCGCGCCGGCATCGATCCGGGCGAAGTCGAGGACGTGCTGATGGGCTGCGCCACGCCCGAAGGCGCCACCGGCGCCAACATCGCGCGCCAGATCGCGCTGCGCGCCGGCTGCCCGGTGAGCGTGCCGGGCATGACCGTCAACCGCTTCTGTTCCAGCGGCCTGCAGGCCATCGCGATCGCGGCGCAGCGGGTCATCGCCGGCGAAGGCGAGATCTTCGTCGCCGGCGGCGTGGAAAGCATTTCCTGCGTGCAGGGCACGATGAACCAGACCATGCTCACCGACCCGTGGCTGGTCGCGCAGAAGCCCGCGATCTACTGGAGCATGCTGCAGACCGCGGAACTCGTGGCGCAGCGCTACGGCATCGACAAGCAACGCCAGGATGAATACGGCGTGCGCAGCCAGCTCGCCGCCGCGGCGGCGCAGGCCGCCGGCCGCTTCGACGACGAGATCGTGCCGATCACCGTGACCGCCGGCATCGCCGACAAGGCCAGCGGCCAGTTGTCGAGCCGCGAAGTCACGGTCTCCTCCGACGAGGGCATCCGCGCCGACACCACGCTGGAGGCGGTGCGCGGCATCCGCCCGGCGACGCCGGGCGGCGTGATCACCGCGGGCAACGCCAGCCAGTTTTCCGACGGAAGTTCCGCGACGGTGGTGATGAGTGCGACCCTGGCCGAAAAACGCGGATTGCAACCGCTCGGTATTTTCCGCGGCTTCGCGGTCGCCGGCTGCGAGCCCGACGAAATGGGCATCGGCCCGGTGTTCGCGGTGCCGAAATTGTTGAAGCGCGCCGGCCTGACGGTCGACGACATCGGCCTGTGGGAACTCAACGAAGCGTTCGCGGTACAGGTGCTGTACTGCGCGGACACGCTGGGTATTCCGATGGAACGCTTGAACGTCAACGGCGGCGCGATCGCGCTCGGCCACCCCTACGGCGTGTCCGGCGCACGGTTGGTCGGCCATGCGCTGATCGAAGGCAAGCGCCGCGGCGCGAAGTACGTCGTGGTGACGATGTGCATCGGCGGCGGCCAGGGCGCGGCGGGGTTGTTCGAGGTGGCGTGAGCGGAAAAGGGGGTCCGGAAAAGGGGGTCAGAGTGCCTTTTCGCCTGGGCGAAAAGGCACTCTGACCCCCTTTTCCCACCTACGCGCGCGCGCGCCGCTTCAACTCCGCGATCAACTCCGACACCTCCGACGGCGCCAACTTCGCGAAACGTTCGGGCAGCAGACTGCGGCGCGAGGACTCCTGCACCGCCAGCAGTTCCATCAGCTGGATGGTGTCGGTGTGCTGCGGCGGAATGAAATCGCCGATCGCCTGCTGCAGTTCCGCGGCGCCGAGCGCCCCGCCGGCCTCGCGCGCGAGATCGAGCGCGAGCAGCGCGATCGCTTCGAGATCGGCGTTGGAATACCCGTCGAGGCCATCGAGCGCATCGGTCAATGCCACCGCGGCCTCGTCGGCCAGCAGCGCGCCGTTGCGCGACAGGATCGCGCGCACGATGCGCAGCCGATCGGCGCCGGTGTCGGCGTAGAAGAACGGGATCTTGCGATCGAGCCGGCCCGGACGCTTGATGTCGACATCGAGCTTGTCCGGGCGATTGGTCATCAGGATCGTGAGCACGTGGCCGCGGTTGTCGGTATCCGACATGAAGTCCTTGATCCGGGCGATGACCCGCGACGACGTGCCGCCGTCGGTCTCGCCGCCTTCGCCGTTGCCGAAGCTGCGGTCGCCTTCGTCGATGACCAGCGCGATCGGGCTCATCGCGCGGATGATCTTGAGCACGCGTTCGAGATTGGATTCGGTCGACCCCACCCACTTCGAGCGGAAATTCTTCAGCACCACGCCGGGCAGGCCGGCTTCCTTGAGAAAGGCCTTGATGACGAAGGTCTTGCCCACGCCCATCGGGCCGACCGCGAGCAGGCCCATCGGCGCGAGCTTGCGTTCACCGGTCTTGATCGTGGCCGCGATCTTCATCAGCTCGGTCTTGATCTGCTCGTAGCCACCGACCGCGTCGAGGCCGTACGAGGGATCGAGGAACTCGATGAGATCGCCGCAGGAGCGCTGGATGATCTCGCGCTTTCGTTCGCCGATGATCGCGAGCATCGCGTCGAGCGGATCGGCGTCCGGCTTGGGCGCGTCGTGGCCGAGGATCATGAACGCGATTTCCTCGCGGGTCTTGCCCGCGGTGACGCCTGCGTACATTTCGGCGCGCTGCTGCGCGTCGGGCGCATCGCCGAGCAACAGCAGGGCGAGGGCCTTGCGTTCTTCTTCCGACAGACCGGCGGCGGGCCGCTCGGCGACGATGCTGTCGATCTCGAGCAGACGCAGGCCGGCGGTGTGCTTGGCGACCAGCGCCTGCTGCGCGGGCGGCATGTGCGGCGCGGACTGCGCGACCAGCTGCGCGCGCGCGGCCTCGTCCGGCAGCGGCACCTCGATCGCGCAGATCCGCGGATTGGTGTTGAGCGAGGCGTGCAGTTCCGACAGCGACGCGCACAGCAGCACCACGATGTGATTGCGCTGCAGCAGCAGGCCGCTGAGCGACCAGTCGTGGAGGATTTCCAGCAGGCCGCGCTCGTCGGTGCTGAGGAAGGTCGTTTCCGCGTTCGGCACCAGATCGCCGGCGTGCGGCAGCACCAGGGCGATGCCGTCGCCGGTGCGCATGCGCAGTTCCAGCTTCGCCATGTCCGCCAGCAACGATTCGCCGTGCTCGATCGGCTTGGTGGTTTCGCCGCGGCGTTTCAGCCCGGCGTGGCGCAGCGCCAGCTCGAAGCGCTGCGGCTTCGCCGCGAGCACCACGTCGTGGATGTAGTCGACGAACGGCTGCAGCCGGCCCTCGTGCGGCACGCCGTCGTGGACATTGCCGTGCACCAGGAACACGCCGGCCTCGCCGGCGAGATAGCGGCGTTTGAGTTCGTCGGCCCAGGGCGGCAGGACGCCGCTGTTGGAGGTGACGCCGTTGAGGGTGGTCATGGGATGTCCGTGGCTGCGATCAGCGATGTGGGCGACGCAACGATCCGCTCGTCCCTGTCATCCCGAACGCGGGCGCAGCCCGCGGAGGGACCTGCTGGTGACGTTCAAGACAAAGCAGGTCCCTCGCTGCGCTCGGGATGACAATGGAAAACTCGGGATGACGCAAAAATCAGATCGTGCGGTTGGCGTCGGCCGCGCCCGCGCGTTCCTTCTTCAGCGCTTCCAGCTTGGCGCGCGCGGTGGACTTGCTGCTGCCGGCCTTCAGCGCCTTCAGGCGCGTGTCGAGATCGGATTCGCGCAGTTCGTCGCCGAGCTTGGCCTTGGCGATGGTGTCCTTGATGCCGGTGCGCACGTTTTCGAGCGCGCGCAGTTCGGCGTCGACCGACAGCCCTTCGAGCTGGTCGTTGATGCGGGTGCGCGCCTGCGCGCTCTGCATCTTGGCGAGCATGCGGTCCTTCTCGGCCTTGAGCTTCGCGATTTCGCCCTTGACCTCGGTCAGCGCGGTCTTGGCGGTGTCGACGTCCTTCTCGGCGGCGGCGAGCTCGGCTTCGAGCGACGCGATTTCGGCGTCGACCGCTTCCTTGCGCTCGATCAGTTCGACCGCGAGATCGTCTTGGTTCGTCGCCATCGCTTCTTCGAGCATGGCGCTCAGCTCCTTCTGCTGCCCCTGCGACTTCTGCAGGCGGTCGGCGGCATCCTCGCGCAGGCGGATCAGGCCGGCGGTGGCGTTCTTGAGCTTGTTGTACTTCTCGATCATGGTGTTGATCGCGTTCTCGTACGCGATTTCCGGATGCTGCTGTTCCAGCCCGGTCACGAAGAGCGAGAGGAAGCCGCGGACGAGGTTGGCCAGTCGGCTGAAGAGGTTCATGCGGTTCTCCTGGAGGCAGCTTGCGAACGAGTGAAGGGAATCATGCCGCAAGAAATCATGCCGCAAGAAATCGTGCGGTAAGAGATCGTGCGGTAAGAGATCATGCTGTGAGAGATCATTTCGCGGTGCGCGCGCTCTGGCGCGCGGCCCGGGCCTGGGCGCCGGCCGCGCCGGTCTTGAAATAGTCGCTGTCGAGATCGTTCTGCGACAGATCCAGCTCGATGTCTTCTTCCAGCTGCAGCCGCGACAGCGATTCGCCGAGCTTGGAGCCGAGGACGCTCGAATACGGGCTGGCGACGACCATCTGGTAGATCTCCTCGACCTGGTCGGGCAGCGAGACCAGCGCGGCCTCGATCGACATCCGCCGCGCGACCAGCTTGTCGTGGCGCTGCTTGATCGCGAGATAGTCGTCGCGCGCCATCTTGAGATGCCGATAGCGCGGGTCGTTCTCCTCGACCTCGCCGAGCGAGCGTTCGGCCTCGCGCAGGCGACGGTCGAGCGTGGCCTCTTCGCCGCTGCGCAACCGCTCCTGGATGGTCACCTGCGCCAGCCACATCGCGAGATAGTCGACCGAGGCCTTGTCGACGCGCTCGGCGTCGTCGTAGGACAGCTGGCTCTGCGCTTCGCCGGCGATGCGGTACAAGACCGTGGAGCGCTCGACGATGGCCTGGTATTTCTGCCACATCGCCATGCCCATCACCCGCTCCATGCCGCCGTGCAGCGAGAAGATTTCGTGCTGCAACTGCGCGCGGCGCTGGTCGATGGACGCGCGCCGCGTCTGGCGTTCGACCTTGCTGCGGAACGACGGCAGGTCGGGAATGACCAGCGCCAGCAGCGTCTGCACCGCACCCAGCACCACCAGCGCACCGAGCGCGCCGGCGCCGCCGGCCGGGATCGACGCCACCGCGGCGGCGAGGCCGCCACCGAGCAACGTCATCACGTTGCTCTGGCTGGTGAGCCAGGCGCGCAGATAGCTGACGGGTTTCGGCGGCTGTTTCATGCCTTAGACGGTCACCCGCACGTTGCCCTTGCCCGACGCCTGATGCAGGCGGCTGAGGATGCGCTGCTCCAGCGCCATCGCTTCGGGCATGCGCAGCCAGCCGGTGTCGCGCGGCTTGGGCGTGGCGATCTCGAAATCGTCCGCGATCCGTGCCGGTTGTGTCGACAGCACCACCACGCGATCGCCGAGCAGCAGGGCCTCGGTCACGTCGTGGGTGACGAACACGATCAGGCACGGATACTCGTGATACAGCTTGACCAGCAGCTTCTGCATTTCCTCGCGCGTCTGCGCGTCGAGCGCGCCGAAGGGCTCGTCCATCAGCAGGATGCGCGGCTTGAGCATCAGCGAGCGCGCCAGCGCGATGCGCTGGTTCTGGCCGCCGGAGAGCTGGCTCGGACGCAGTTTGGCTTTGTCGGCCAGACCCACCGCTTCCAGCATGTGCATCACCATGCCGTGACGCTGCGCGGCCGGCACGCGGTCGCGCCACAGCTTGAGCCGGAACGGAAACGCGACGTTGTCGTAGACGGTGAGGTCCGGGCGGTTGGCGTAACGCTGGAACACCATCACCGCATCGTCGTGGGCGTCGTGGCAGGGCGCGCCGTCGATGGTGATCGTGCCGCTGGTGGGCATGTTCGTGTTCTGCGGGCGCACGCCGCCCATCATGTACAGCAGCGTGCTCTTGCCGCAGCCGGACGGGCCCAGCAGCATGTTGATGCTGGGGCCGGTGAAACGCAGGCTGAGATCGTCGACGACCCGGTTCACCCCGCCTTCGGGGCGCGGATATTCCTGGACGATGCGATCGAGCCCGATGACGGCCGGCGCGCTCGCAGCCGGTGCATTCGCGGCGGGGGCGGTGGCGGTCGCGCTCATGTCTGGGTCTCCCACGGATACAGCCGGCGTTTGACCACCCGCATCAGCTGATAGGTCAGCAGCGCCAGCGCCATGATCACGATGATGCCGGCGAACACCTGGTCCATCGCGCTGAAGCGGCGCGCGTTCTGGATCAGCTGGCCGAGGCCGACCTTGGCGTTCACGTATTCGGCGACGGTGATGTAGGTCCACATCACCGAGACGCTGACGATGATGGCGTCGGCGATGCGCGGCATCGCGATCGGCACCACCGCGTGACGGATGCATTCCCACGGCGTGGCGCCGAGGTCGCGCGCGCCGGTCCAGTAACTCTGCGGCACCGCCTGCAGCGCGTCGCGCACCATCGGCACCAGATAGACCACCGCGCCGAGGAACAGGAACGCGACCTTCATGGTTTCGCCGATGCCCAGCCACATCACCAGGATCGGCAGCAACGCGACCACCGGCGCCGAGCGGAACGGATCGATCAGCGGCGACAGCAGCGCGTTCAATTTCGGCGAGGCGCCCATGAAGATGCCGAGCGGCACGCCCACCAGCACCACCAGCAGGCCGGCGGCCGCGACGCGGCCCACCGACCACAGGGTGGCGTCGAACAGCAGACTCTTGCCGTCGTGCCACGTCAGATAACCGAGCGCCTTCACTACCGAGATCGGCGACGGCAGCTTGTTCGGACTGACCCAGCCGCTCGCGCTGAGCGCGAACCACACGATCAGCACGAAGGCGACGCCGCCGAAGCCGAGTTGCCGGCGCAGCCCCCCGGGGAGGGCGACGTAGGGATTCCAGCCGCTCGCCATTACTGACGCGCCCCGAACACGGCGATGCGGGTGGAGCGGTTGGATTCGCGGCAGGCCTCGATCGTCAGGCCTTCGGCTTCGGGCGCGCTTTCGTTGCACAGCGGCTTGCCGGAACCGTTGCCGACGATCTTGAAGCGCTCGCGCGGGAATTCCCACTGCTTCACCAGATAGTCGACCACGGTCTCGGCGCGCGCCAGCGACAGGCGGTTGTTGATCGCCGCGTTGCCGGTGCTGTCGGTGTTGCCGCTGATCTCGAAATAGGCGCTGCCGTTGTTTTCGATGAACGGCACCATTTCGGTGTCGATGGTC
This sequence comes from uncultured Lysobacteraceae bacterium, assembly GCA_946480825.1. The sequence goes on along the minus strand of CAMLLG010000020.1, from coordinate 44,161 downwards.
TTCTCGGCGCGCTTGGTCAGCGCGGCCTGGCCGCTGGCGAAGTTCACCGTCACCGGCTTGGTCACTTCGGCCGGGGCCTGCACGGCTTCCTCGCGCGCCTGCTCGGTGAAGATTTCGGTCTTGCGCGATTCGACCTGCGCGGTGGTGCTGGCCTCGTACAGGCTGCGGATGAAACGGGTGTCGAAGCTTTCCTGCGGCGGAATCACCGGAGATTTCGGATTGGCCAGCGCGCCGGCGGCGCGATAGATCTGATCGAAGCGCTGATAGACGCGGGCGTAGTGGTTGGTACCGCCGGACAGGCCCAGGATGCGCGCGTTGTCGGCGACGCCGGTCCACAGCAGGTTGTCGAACAGGCTCTTCACGAACGGCTTGCCTTCGTCCTTCGCCAGCAGGGTGAAGAATTCCTCGGTGGCGACCAGCGCGTCGACCGCGCCGTTGGGATCGGCCTTGGCGGCATCGACGCCCTTCATCCAGCCGGTGACGAGTTTCTGCACGGCCGCGGCGCCCTGGGCGTCGTCGAGCACGCGCTGGTCGCAGACGATCACGTCGAAGATGAGATTGGACGCGGTCTTGGTCGAATAGACCACGTGACCCTTGGTCGCGCGCAACGCCAGCGACAGGTCCGGGTCCCACAGCACGGCGGCGTCGACGCTGCCGGATTCCAGTGCGGCGCGCACGCCGCCCAGGCCGTCCTCGGCGGCGATGAACACGTATTCGATGCTCTGTTTGCGGCGCGCCGACAGCGACGAGTTGTCGACCGCGTCGATGGTCATGCCGTGCGAAGGCGTGAACTGCAGCAGCGCGACCTTCTTGCCGGCGAGATCCTCGACCTTCCGGATCGACGGGTCGCGGGCGATGATCGCATCGGCGCCGCGGGTGTTGTCGACGATCATGACCGCCTTGGCGTCGTGGCCGCTGTTGCGCAGGTTGGGCTGTTCCTGGGCCCAGAAATCCGAGGTGCGCCACACGCACTGCGCGGTGCCGGCCTCGAAGATCGTGGCGATGGTGGGAATGTCGTCCTGGATCACGAACTCGACGTTCAGACCTTCCTTGTCGAAAATCGAACCGGAACGCGTCTTCAGGCTCTGGCCGTTGGCGACCAGCGCCGGCGCGTAGCCGTGGAAGCTGACGATGCTGACCTTCAGCGGATTGCCGGCGGAGCCGAGCGGGCCGTCGCCCTTGCCGGCGTAGGCGGCTGCGGACGAGGTCTTGCCGCCGTCGGTCTGCGCGGCGGCCACGCCGCCTTCATCGCCGCCTTCGGCCTTGCGGTTCTTGTACAGGTTCCACAGCACCGAACCGCTGCCGACCAAGACGATCGCGCCGATCAGCAGCTTGGCGAACGGGGTGAGTTTGATGGCCATGAGGCACTCCTTCGTGGAGAGAATTCGGATGCGGGGTTCGAAGCAACTTGGCAACTTGATTCAGAGCGCAGGACCCGTTGCCCGGCGCCGGTGCCGCGGAATCCGGAGCGCGCGAAGAGTTACAAACGCAAAACGGCGCGTCGCGGGGTCACTGCGCCGGCGGCCGGAACTGGGCGACCAGTTCGTCGAGATTGAGGATATGGGCGTCGATGCGCTGGGTCTCGCGCAGCAGCGCGGCCTTGTTCGACTCCGACTCCGACTGCAGCTTGGCGACATCGGCGGCGGTGGTGCCGATCGCGTCCTGGATCTGCGCTTCGAGCGCGGCGATCTGTTGCCGCAGTTCGGCGACGCGGCCGTCGCGGCTGTTTTCCAGCGCGGCGATGCGCTCGCGGTTGGACTGCACCACCGCGTCGGCGGTGCCCTGCATCTGCCGCTGGTGCCCGCGCAGCGCGGCGACCTTGGCGTCGGCGTCGGCCAGCACCTGTTCCATCGACCAGGTTTCGTCGGCGACATCCATGGCCATGATCGCGGCGCGGCGGGTGGCCGGGTCCAGCGTGCGCAGACCGTCGACCAGCTTCAACAGCCGCTCGACCGGGAACGGCGCTTCGGTCAGGCCCTGGCGGGCGTAAATGTCGGCGAAGCTCAGGCCTTCCTCGATCCCGGCGACCGCGGGCGCGCCGGCGGCATCGCCCGACGGGAGCGGCGGCGGCGCGGTCGAGATCGCCGCCTCCGCCTGCGCGGCGCGGCGGATGATCGCGTCGATATCGTCGTCCCCGGCCGGCGCGGGCACGGACACGGACACATCCGCCTCCGTGCGCTCGATCAACCGGGCGGCTTCCAGGATTTTCTTCAGTGTCGCCATGGGGTCCCCGCCTCGTGCGGCATGGGCCTAAGAATACGGGATGCGCGGGTGGAGTCCACCGCGGCGGCGGCGGTGCGACGCTCAGACGTTGCGGTTGCGCCCCCGCCAGGGCGCGTACCACGCGCGGATACGCGCGATGTCCGCCTCCATGTCGTCGCCGAGGTAGAACGGCTCACCGATGCCGATGATCTTGTCGGGGTAGTGGAAATACGCGGGCACCACCGGCACGTCGGCGGCCTTGGCGATCTTCCAGAACCCGGTTTTCCAGCGCTCCACCCGCTTGCGCGTGCCTTCGGGCGCAATGCCGATCCAGAAGCGTTCCTCGCGCTGGAAATGGACCAGCATCTGGTCGATCACGCCGCGGGGATCGGTGCGGTTGACCTCGATCACGCCCATTCTGCGCAACAGCGGCCCCAGGGGCCACCAGAACAGCTGATGCTTGGCGAAGATGCGGATGTCCACGCCGAGCGCGACCTTCACCGCGAGGCCCCAGAGGCCGTCCCAGTTCGAGGAATGCGGCGCGCCCAGCAGCACCGCCTTGGGCACATCGGGAAACGCGCCGACCATCCGCCAGCCGCCGGCGCGCAGGATCGAACGCGCCAGCCAGCGGGCGAAAGGGTTCGGGGCGCTCCGCGGAAGACTGGGCGGCAACGGAATCACGACATCGTCGCGGGCTGTCGCCGGGCCGGGGTCTGCGGCGGACATCAATCCCAGTCCTTGTTGGCGCGCGTGCGTTTGACGTCCGAACGCTGGCGCTTGGCGTCCAGCCGGCGCTTCTTGGCCGCCCGCGAGGGTTTGGTCGCGATCCGTGGCGTCGGCGCGGTCAGTCCGGTCGCGACGAAGGCGGCGAGCCGCGCACGGGCGTCCTCGCGATTGCGCTCCTGGGTGCGGAAACGTTGGGCGCTGATGACCAGCACGCCGTCGGTGGTCACGCGCCGGTCGCGGCGGGCGAGCAGCCGCTCGCGCACGGCCTCGGGCAACACCGCCGAGCGGGCCACGTCGAAACGCAGCTCGACCGCCGTCGCCACCTTGTTGACGTTCTGCCCCCCCGGCCCCGACGCACGCACGAAGCGTTCGATCAGCTCCGACTCGGGAATCTCGATTGCGGTGTCCGCGTTTTGTTCAGTGTCCACCCTGCCCTCCGCAGCCGATTCTAAACGGTCTGGTTCTGATCGGTCTGGTTCTAGACGGTCTGGCGCGCAGCAGGCATTTGACCGCGCCGGGGCGGCTGCCGGAAGATGCCGATCCCCCATGAAGGATCGGATCATGACCCGTCGTCGGCCCCCTCATGCGTTCATGCGGATCGCACTCGTCGCCGGTCTCGCAACCCTCATCGTTCCCTGCGCGATGGCGCAGGACCCGGCCGCCATCGGCGGCGGCAGCGACCCCGCCCTCGTCGGCGGCGGCGGCGGTGGCTGGAGCGCCCCGCGCCCCGCGGCGGAAACCCTGTCTCCTTCCCAGTTCAGCCGCGAAGGCGAAAACGGCTCGCAGCGTTCGGCGCAGGAAGTCGAAACGCTGCTGGGCATGGTCCGCGGCCAGCTGGACGGCAGCCGCGGCGACGGCACCGTCGGCGGCAATCGCGCCGATGCCATCCGCTACCGCAGCGACGCGGAAAATCTGATCCGCCGCAACTGGGACAAGCTCGGCCCGGTCACCCGCGACCTCTACACCGCGCAGTACGGCCGCACCAACCCGAACGACGCCAGCCAGCGCTACGTTTCGCCCTACGGCGACGGCGGCCAGATCGAGAACGAACTGCTCGGCGGCGCGCGCGAGGCCAGCGAATCGATGCAGAGCCTGGAAGACCTGCTGCTGCCGATGCTGCAGGACCTCAAGCGCGGCTTCGACGCGGAACTGCGCGATCGCGCGAACGGGCGCTGACGGCCCGATCGCACACGTCCGACACGGATATCCCCGACATGAAACGCATCTTCTTCAGCCTCTGCCTGCTGGTGTGCGCCATCGCGCCTGCGCACGCCTCGCCGCCGACCGATGCGCAGATCGATCGGCTGCTGGAAACGATGGACATGCACCGCACCCTGGACGAAATGTTCTCGCAGATCGAAAGCATGGGCACCGCCATGGGTCAGCAGATGCTGGGCGAAGACGCGACCGCGGAACAACGCGCCGCGCTGGAGCAGGTGATGCGCGAGCAGCGATCCTCGATGCGCAAAATCCTGTCCTGGGACACGATGGGCCCGATCTACCGCAAGGTGTACGCACGACTGTTCACCGGCGAGGAAGTGGAAGCGATGATCGCCTTCTACGGCAGCGACACCGGCCGCAGCATCATGGCCAAGATGCCACAGGCCATGCAACTGTCGATGGAAGAAATGCAGCCGATCATGCAGACACTCCTCGCCGAAATGAAACAGGACATCGAAGCCGACTTGCAGCGGTCCGCGAAGCCGAAGTAAGCCGACGAGACCGATCAGGCCTCGTCGCGCCCGGTCGGCGCCTCGAACAACGCCAAGGCCTTCGCGAATTCCGCATCGGGCGGCGCCACCGCATCGACGGTCGCGCCGGTCGCGGGATGCGCGAAGCGCAGGCGCTCCGCGTGCAGCAGCATGCGGTGGATGCCCATCATCCGGAACGCGCGGTTGTGGCGGCCGTCGCCATGGCTGGTATCGCCGATGAGGTGATGGGACAGATGTTTGAGATGACGCCGGATCTGGCGAAAACGACCGGTCTGCGGCTGCGCGCGCAGCAGCGCGTAACGCGACGTGGGAAACCCCGATGACGGCAGATCCAGTTCGCATTCGGCGAGCCGTTCGAAGCGGGTGATCGCCGGTTTCTTCTGCGGCTTGCCCGGGCCGCCATCCAGGGGATGATCGACCGTGAACGCGGCATCGGCCGGCCAGCCGCGACAGATCGCGAGATAGTCCTTCTCGAACGCGTGCGACATCAGGGTTTTGCCCAGCGCCGACGCGGTTTCGCGGTCGAACGCCAGCAGCAGGCAGCCGCTGGTGGCGCGATCGAGCCGGTGCACGAGGAAGATCGGCCGGCCGAACTGTTCGCGCAGGCGGTCGGCGAGAAAATCGGTCTCGCCGCGGGCCAGCGCGCTGTCGTGCGCCATCAGCCCCGCCGGTTTGTCGACCACGGCGAGCGCATCGTCCCGGTACAGCACCGGAATCTCTGCGGTCGCGACCGGGGTCGACGCCGCTTCGAGGCGCTCCGGATCGGGGAACTCCGGACAGGACTTCTGGGTCATCGTGAGGGCGCCGCCATCTGGGAGAATCGGCGCGCATTCTCGCCGATCGGCAACCCGCCACGACGATCCTCACCCGCCAGCGGTCGACCCGCCCGGACACGATCCGCCCGGACATCAAGGAGTTTCCATGTTCCGCTTCCGCATCCTCTCGCCGCTCGCCCTGGCCTGCGCGCTCGCGCTGTCCGCCCCGCTCGCCGTCACCGCCGCCGACGGCGTGGCGCCGCCCAAGGGCGTGACCGCCGGCCCCTGCGTGGAGGGCATCTGCGAATACACCCTCGGCAACGGCCTGCGCGTGCTGCTGTTCCCCGATGCCAGTAAGCCCACCGTTACCGTCAACATCGCCTACGGCGTCGGCTCGGTGCACGAGAACTACGGCGAGACCGGCATGGCGCATCTGCTGGAGCACATGCTGTTCAAGGGCACGCCGAAGCACGCCGACATTCCCGGCGAGATGAAGGCCCGCGGCATCGAGAAGAACGCGACCACCTCGCTGGATCGCACCAATTACTTCGGCTCGTTCCCGGCCAACGACACCACGCTCGACTGGCTGCTCGCGCTGGAAGCCGACCGCATGGTCAATTCCTTCGTCGCGAAGAAGGATCTCGACAGCGAAATGACCGTCGTGCGCAACGAGATGGAGCGGAACGAGAACAACCCGGGCTCGGTGATGTTCCAGCGCCTGCGCTCCACCGCCTATCTCTGGCACAACTACGGCAACAGCACCATCGGCGCGCGCTCGGACGTGGAGAACGTGCCGATCGAACGCCTGCAGGCCTTCTACCGCACCTGGTACCGCCCGGACAACGCCACGCTGATCGTGGCCGGGCGCATCGATCCGGCCACCACCCTGGCGAAGGTGCAGCAGCACTTCGGCAAGCTGGCGCGACCGAAAACCGCGTTGCCGACGCTCTACACCGCCGAGCCCACCCAGGACGGAGAACGCGAAGTCGTCGTGCGCCGCAGCGGCGACACCCGCATCGTCGGCATCGGCTATCGCACGCCGGGCACGACCCACCCGGACAGCGCCGCGCTCGCGGTGCTGCTCAACGCCATCGGCGACGCGCCCACCGGCCGCCTGCACAAGGCGCTGGTCGAAACCAAGCTCGCCGCCTTCGCCGGCGGCAGCAACAGCGATCTGCGCGACGGCGGCATGGCCACCCTGATCGCGGTCACGCCGAAGGACGGCGATCTGGCCAAGGCCGAGGCCGAGCTGCTGCGCCAGATCGAAACCCAGCTCACCTCCGCGCCGCTCACCGCCGATGAAGTGACCCAGGCCAAGCAGCGCATCGCCAATGCCTACGAGCGCGGCTTCGCCAACGTCAACGGCGTCGCGATGGCGCTGACCGAATCGGTCGCTGCCGGCGACTGGCGCCTGTACTTCCTCGAACGCGACCGCATCGCCGCGGTGACCGCGGACGACGTGAACCGGGTCGCCCGCGCCTACTTCAAGCCCAGCAACCGCACCCTCGCCCGCTTCGTGCCGACCGAGAATGCCGAACGCGCCGAAATCGCGGCCGCGCCCAGCGCCGAAGAAGCGCTGAAGGGCTATACCGGCAAGGCCGCGCTGGCCGCCGGCGAGACCTTCGACCCCTCGCCCGCCAACATCGACGCGCGCACCCAGACCTTCACGATCGGCGACAAGCTGAAGGTCTCGCTGCTGCCGAAGGACACCCGCGGCGATACCGTGATCGTCACCGCGACCTTCCGCTTCGGCGATGTCGAAGCGCTCAAGCGCAGCCCCGAACCGGCGGGCAGCGTCGCCGGCGAGATGCTGATGCGCGGCACGAAGACGATGACCCGCGAACAGATCGCGCAGCGCTTCGAAGCGCTGAAGACCGCGGCCAACGTGTCCGGCGGCGCCCAGAGCGCGGGCATTTCGCTGAACTCGCGCCGCGAGCACCTGGCCGACGCGCTGACGCTCGCCGCCGACATCCTGCGCAATCCGGCGTTCCCGGAAAGCGAATTCGAACAGTTCCGGCTGCAGTCGATCACCGGCCTGGAAAGCGCGCGCAAGGAACCCGGCACTGTCGCCGCGCTGGCGATGAGCGAATACTTCGACCCGTGGCCGAAGGGGCACCCGTTCGCGTACAAGTCGATCGACCAGTCGCTGGCCGACCTGCGCGCGATCAAACGCGAAGACGCCATCGCCTTCCATCGCGATTTCTACGGCACCACCGAAGGCGAGATCTCGATCGTCGGCGACTTCGACCCGGCCGCGGTCAAGGCCCAGCTGCAGTCGCTGTTCGGCGACTGGCGCAGCACGAAGCCGCACGTCGCGGTGCCCACGCAGTACACCGAAGTCGCCGCGCGCGCCGTGCGGCTGGAAACGCCCGACAAGGCCAATGCGGTGGTGATGGCGCGCAGCAATCTGCCGTTGAACGAGAACGATGCCGACTACCCGGCGCTGCTGATCGCCAACAGCGTGCTCGGCGGCGGTTCGCTGGATTCGCGCCTCGGCGACCGCCTGCGCCAGAAGGACGGCCTGAGCTACAACGTCGGCAGCAGCATCGTCGCCGACAGTTCGCCGCAGGGCCGCGACGACGCGGGTCTGCTGTCGATCCAGGCGATCGCCGCGCCGGAGAATGTGGATCGCCTGGAAACCGCGATGCGCGAGGAAATCGCGCGTTTCGTCCGCGACGGCATCACCGCCGACGAGCTGAAGAGCGCGGTGAACGATCTGCTCACCCGCCGCCAGCAGAATCGCGCCAACGACGGCAGCGTCGCCGGCGCGCTCTCGCGCAACCTCTACATGGGCCGCACGATGGCGTGGACGGCCGCCTTCGAAGCGAAGATCCAGGCTCTGACCGTGGAGGACGTGAACGCGGCGATCCGCAAGTACATCAAGCCGGACGCGATCAGCGTGTTCGCCGCGGGCGATTTCGCCAAGGCCGCGAAGGGCCCGGCCACGGCACCCGCGGCGAAGTAATCCGTTCCACCGCTGCCGTGCTCCCTCCCCCGCCTGCAGGGGAAGGGGAATCGCACAGCACATCAGCGCTCACGCCCTCAGCGTCTCAGCCCCCTCCCCCGCACGCGGGGGAAGGGGAACGGCACGGGACATCAGAATTTCCGCACGGCCTCCCAAACGGCCGGGAAGGAGACGAGCGCTAACGCCGCGGCCAGGCCGCCAGCAGCGCCCAGAGCCCGCCGAGCCCGGCGATCCACGCGGCGGCCGGTACGCCGAACACGATCGGGCCGCCGGCTTCCAGCGCGAACAGCACCGCGGCCACGATCAGCAGGCCGGTGCCGAGGATCGCCGCGACGATCCGCCGCTGCATCGCGCGCATCGTCTCGGCCAGATCGGTGAGATCCCGCGAACGCATCGCGAGTTCGTGCTTGCCGCCGACCTGCTGGCTCAGCCACGCGTGCAGCAGTTGCGGCATGTCAGGCGCGCGCGTCACCAGTTCGGGCAGACGCTTGCGGAATTCGCCGGCCAGCCGCTGCGGGCTGTAGCGTTCGAGCAGGATCTTCTCCAGCACCGGCTTGGCCACCGCCCAGATGTCGAGTTTCGGATCGAGCAGGCGGCCCACGCCTTCGATGTTGAGCAGCGTCTTCTGCAGCAGGATCAGCTGGGGCTGCAGCGTGAGCTCGTACTTCTGCGCGGTGCGGAACAGTTTCACCAGCACTTCCGCGAGCGAGATCTCCGACAGCGGCCGGGTGAAGTACGGCTCGCAGACCGCGCGCGCGGCGGCTTCCAGTTCGTCGATGCGCGTATGCGCCGGCATCCAGCCCGCCTGCACGTGCAGCTCGGCGATGCGGCGGTAATCGCGGTTGAAGATCGCCATGAAGTTCTCGGCGAGGTAGTACTGATCCTCGGTGGAGAGCTGGCCGACGATGCCGAAGTCGATCGCGATGAAGCGCGGGTTGTCCTTGCGCGCGGGATCGCTGTCGACCCAGATGTTGCCGGCGTGGGCGTCGGCGTGGAAGAAATTGTCGCGGAACACCTGGGTGTAGAACACGCGCACGCCCTTCGCGGCCAGCGCGCTGCGGTCGATGCCGGCCGCGTCCAGCGCGGCGACATCGTCGCTGGGAATGCCGTGCACGCGTTCCAGCGTGAGCGCGCGCTCGGCGGTGTGGCTCCAGATCACTTCCGGCACGTACAGGTCCGGCGAATCCTTCCAGAAGCGGCGGATCACCGAGGCGTTCGCGCCTTCGCGCTGCAGGTCGAGCTCCGCCGCGAGCGTGGTCTCGACCTCGCGCACGATCTCGCGCGGGCGGATCTTGTCGGCGTTGGGATGCGCGCGCTCCACCAGCGTGGCGACGCTGTTGAGCAGGGCGATGTCGCCGGCGATCTGCTGCTCGATGTCGGGCCGCAGCACCTTCACCACCACCTCGCGCCCGCCGGGCAGACGCGCGGCGTGCACCTGCGCGATCGAGGCCGAGGCCAGCGGCGTGGTGTCGAAATGCTCGAAGGCCTCGCGGATGTCCTGGCCCAGCGCGGATTCGACGATGCGGCGCGCGGTCTCGCCGTCGAACGGCGCGACCCGGTCCTGCAGCAGCGACAGTTCGACCGCGATGTCCGGCGGCATCAGATCGCGACGGGTCGAGAGGATCTGGCCGAACTTGACGAAGATCGGTCCGAGCTCCTGCAGCGCGAGACGCAGGCGCGCGCCGCGCGACATCGCCGCGACTTCGCGCGAGGCGCGCGGCACGAACGGACGCGCGAGTTTCAGCCAGCGCTCGGCCGGGGTGTCGTCGAGCAGATCGTCCAGCCGGTAGCGGATGAGCACGCGGCCGATGCGCGCGGCGCGAAGGACAGCGCTCATAGGGCTTCACTCATGGGGCGTCGCTCATGCCGCGATTCTCTTCGCCAGACGCGCGACCCGCGCCTTCAGGCGTTCGGCATCGTCGCGCAGGGTGTCGACATCGTCGTGAAAGGCGTCGAGTTCGGCGCGCGGTACCACGTCGCGCGATTCCTCGGTCACGTATTCCGCCGCGGTTTCGGCGAAGCGGCGGCCGCCGTCGCGGGCCTGGCGCAGCGCGGCGGCGACGCCGTTCGCGATCTGCACGCCGAACACGTCGCCGAACAGATCGGCGAACGGCTTCTGCCAGTCGGGATCGAAACGTTCGGCCAGCCGCTGCAGGCGGCGCGCGAGTTCGGCGTCGCCTTCGATGCGCATCGCGCCGACCGGCATCGCCTCGTCGTCGCCCTGCGCGCCGAGCAGCCGCGGCAGCACCGTGCGCATGCCGAACGACAGCACGCCGCCGAGGGTGCCGCGCACGGCCAGATCGGGTGTGTTCGCGGGATCGGCCGGACCGACCCGCAGCCGCGCGCCGTCGACCGTGAGCCGCAGCGCCAACGGCGTTTCGCCCCCCGCCGACGCCGCAGCCAACGCCAGCACCACGCTGCGGCCGTCCAGCGCCTGCAGCGCATCACGGGTGTCGGGATCCAGGGCGATGGCTCGGTTGAGCGCGGTTTCCAGCGCGCGACCGGCCAGGGGTTTCCAATCGAGGGGAGAGGTCATGGGAGCATTCTAGCGGGCGGAGCGATGAGCGCCCGGTCATGCCTGCGATCGTGCGTTGCGCTCGATGGTCGTCCGTGATGTCCTCAAACCCGAGGGCTGGGGGCGGGGCTGTCGTAGGAGGGCCTTCAGGCCCGAGTTCTTCCATCGACGCAGGAGAGCCTTCAGGCCCGAGCCTTTCGTCACGGGAAAGCTCGGGCCTGAAGGCCCTCCTACGAAACACCGGATGCTGGCGGCACGACTGCGTCGATCAGCCGCCCCCGCCCGCATAACTCGCCGCCAGCCGCTTCAGGCCTTCCTCGATCGTCACCCGCGGCACGTAGCCGAAATCGCGGGTCGCCGGTGCCATCGAATACCAGTGCGTCGTGCTCAGTTGTTCGGCCAGGAAGCGGGTCAACGGCGGCTCGTCCTTCAGCCGCAACAGCGGCCACAGGGCTTCGCAGGCGGCGCCGATGGCGTAGGCCACCCGGAACGGCAGCGCCTTGTCGACCTGCGGCGCACCCGCCGCGCGCAGCAGCGCGTTGACGATCTCGCGCACCGGCTTCGGTTCGCCGTTGCTGATGAAATAGGCCTTGCCGGCGCAGGCAGCCCCCGGCGCCAGATGGGCGAAGGCGTCGAAATGCGCCTGCGCCGCGTTGTCGATGTAGGTGGTGTCGATGACGTTGTGGCCGCCGCCGACGAACCGCAGCCGCCCGGCCCGGGCCCGCGACACCAGTCGCGGCACCAGCTGCTGGTCGCCCGGCCCCCAGATCAGCCGCGGACGCAGCGCGACCACCGCGAGGTCCGGGCCGTTGGCCGCGAGCACGGCCTTTTCGGCGATGGTCTTGGTGGTGGCGTACGGGGCCTTGAAACCCTCGCCGTAGGGCACGGTTTCGGCGGTCCCGCCTTCCACCGGATGGGTCGCGCGATGGGTCACGCTCGGGGTCGAGGTGTAGATCAGCCGGCCGATGCCGTGGGCGCGACAACCGGCGAGCACGTTTTCGGTGCCGACCACGTTCGCCTGGTGATAGCTGTCGTAACTCCCCCAGGCGCCGGCCTTGGCCGCGTTGTGGAACACCGCGTCCATGCCGGCGCAGGCCGCGATCATGGCCTCGCGGTTCGCCAGATCGCCCTGGATCTGGCGCACGCCCAGCGGTTCCAGCGAACGGTAGTGGCCGCGGTTGTAGCTCGCGACCTCATGACCCTGTTCGACCAGGCCCCTGCAAAGGGCGTGGCCGAGGAATCCACCGCCACCGGTCACCAGAATCTTCATGCCTGTCTCCAAGAACGCTCACGAACGGCGCAGATGATCGGCGAAAGCGGCCGCCCCGGCGAGCCTTGCGAATGAGAATTGAGTGCAACAACCGCATTCGATCGGGTATGATGAGAATCATTATCATTCCATGCGGTCCTCCCATGCTTCGTGCCCACCCGCTCGCCCTCGGTTTGACCCTCGCATTGCTCGCCGCGGCACCGCCGACGCTGCGCGCGGCCATCGGCGACGAAGCCGCGACCGAAGGCGGCGACCGCACCCTCGCCACCATCGAAGTGGTCGGCAACCACCAGGAAAACCGCACCGCGGAGGGCACGGCCGACGTGCTCGACCAGAGCGTGATCGTCTCCGGCCGCGCGCTGACCGTGAACGAGGCGCTGCGCAAGGTGCCGGGCGTGACCGTCCGCGACGAGGAAGGCTTCGGTCTGCGTCCGAACATCGGCATCCGCGGCAGCAACCCCACCCGCTCGACCAAAGTGCTGTTGCTGGAGGACGGGCTGCCGGCGATGTACGCGCCCTACGGCGACAACGCCAGTTACTACCACGCGCCGATCCAGCGCTACGACCGCATCGAGGTGCTCAAGGGCGCCGGCCTGCTGCGCTTCGGCCCGCAGACCATCCACGGCGCGATCAACTACATCACGCCCACGCCGCCGGAAGACTTCGCCGGCCATGTGCAGGTCTCCGCCGGCACCCGCGGCTTCGGCGCGGTCCACGCCAGCGTCGGCGGCAACGATCTGCTGGTCGACTTCGGCTACAAGCGCGGCGACGGCGCGCGCGACAACACCGAACTCGAACAGGGCGATCTGTTCGCGAAATACCAGAAGCAACTGAGCGATGCGCATGCGATCGCGGTGCGCGCGAACCTGCTGCGCGAACGCTCGCAGGTCGGCTACTCCGGCATCACCGACGCCGAATACGCGAACTTCGGCGCCGACTACTATCCCTTCGAAAACGATCTGTTCGACATCGGCCACACCGCGTTCTCGGTCAGCCACGCGTGGACACCTTCGTCCGGCCTGCAACTGCTGACCTCCGCCTACTACAGCAGCTTCGAACGCGACTGGTGGCGCCAGGCCAGCACCACCACCGACACCCAGTGCGGCACCGCGTTCCGCAACGCGCGCCTGCTCGGCCAGGCGGTGGATCCCAACGCCTGCGCGTCCACCCAGGGACGTCTGCGCAACTACTACACCTGGGGCGTGGACAGCCGTTTCTCGTTCGACCGCAGCCTGTTCGGCACCGAAGGCAACAGCGAAATCGGCGTGCGCTGGCACGAAGAAAAGCAGATCCGCTACCAGCGCAACGGCACCGCCGCGGACGCGCGCACCGGAACCCTCGTCGAGAACAATCTGCGCACCGCCGAAGCGCTTTCCGCATTCGCGACCACGACCTTCGATTTCGGCGCGGTCCGGCTGACGCCCAGCCTGCGCCACGAACGCATTGACTTCGTCCGCAGCAACCGCCTCGCCGGCGGCACCAGCGGCGACGACGCGATCCGCGAGACCACCTGGGGCCTCGCCGCAGAATGGAGCCTTTCGGACCAGGTCGATCTGTATGCGTCCGCGCACGAAGGCTTCGCGCCGCCGCGCGTGGAAGACCTGATCGCCGGCAACGGCACCAGCACCGCGGTCGACGCCGAGCGCAGCCTCAATCTCGAAGCCGGGCTGCGCGCGCGCTGGCACGAGATCGACGCGCATGCCGCGGTCTTCCGCACCGCGTTCGACAACCAGGTGGTGGTCGGCTCGATCGCCGGCGGCAGCACGCCGCTGGCGCAGGGCGAAACCGAATACGCCGGCCTCGAACTCGCGCTGGGCTACAACCGCGCCGCGCTGACCTCGCGCGATGGTGAGGTGTACGCGAACCTCGCGCTCACCTGGCTGCCCACCGCGGAACAGCACGGCGTCCTGCGCCGGGTCGATACCGGCGCCGCCGCCAACGGCAGTGTGGCCGGCAACCGCCTGCCGTACGCGCCGGAACTCGCGTCCACCTTCCGCATCGGCTACGTGAAGGGCGCGTGGGACGGATCGATCGAAGTCCAGCACGTCGGTCGCCAGTCCGCGGACTTCGCCAACACCCGTTATCCGGTGACGAACGGCGACGGCCAGTTCGGCGAACTCGACGGTTACGCGGTGTGGAGCGCGACCCTGAACTGGGAGCCGGACATCACCGGCTGGAGCGCCTTCGTCACCGTGAAGAACCTCGGCGACAGCGAATACGTCGTCGACCGGACCCGCGGTCTGCTGTTCGGCAACCCGCGGCAGTTCGTCGTCGGCGCGCGCTACGCCTGGTAAGACGACGACGCGCCGCAAGCCGCGGTCGCGACGGCAATCCCGACGACGACAGCGACGGCCATCGCGGCCTCGCCTCGACGCACGTCGCGCAATGCGACGTGCGTCCTGATCCAGCGCAGCGCGACGCCCCCGCAGGCGCGTATCCTCGACGCATCCGCCCGTTTCGAGCCATCGCCATGCGTCGATCCCTGCTCACCCTCATCGCCTGTCTCGCGTTCGCCACCGGTGCGGGCGCGCAATCCCTCGAAGACCAGCTCAAGGACCGCCTGCTCGGCAACCGCGGCGGCAACGGCAGCCTGAGCGAACGCGATGCCGCCGGCGGCATCAGGGAAGCGCTGGCCCAGGGCGTCGACCGCGCGGTGCGCCAGCTCGGCACGCCCGACGGGTTCTTCCGCGACCAGGCGGTGAAGATCCTGGTGCCGGAGAAACTGCGCAGGCTCGCCGACCTCGCGCGCCAGCTCGGCGCCGGCAAGAAGGTCGACGCCTTCGAGTTGTCGATGAACCGCGCCGCCGAGAAGGCCGTGCCGCTCGCGGCCGGCATCCTCGCCGATGCGGTGCGGCAGATGACCCTGCAGGACGCGATCGGCCTCGTCCGCGGTGGCGACACCTCGGCCACCGATTTCTTCCGCCGCACCAGCGAACGCAAACTCTACGACGCGTTCCGCCCGATCGTGGAAAAACAGACCGCCGCCGTCGGCGTCACCCGGAAATACAAGGACTTCAGCAAGAAGGCCGGCGGCAACGCGCTCGCCGGCGCCCTGCTCGGCAACCAGGGCGGCGGCGCGACCAGCGCCGACCTCGACGATTACGTCACCCGCGAAACCATCGACGGCCTGTTCCACGTGATCGCCGAGCAGGAACGGCAGATCCGCAACAATCCCGCCTCGCGCACGACGGATCTGTTGCGGCGGGTGTTCCGCTGACGGGATGCCCGCCTTCGCGCGGATCGCCCCTGCAGACGGGCCCGGCATGCCGGGCCCGTTTCGTTTCGTGCAACACCTTCGTTGAGAATTCTCGACTGACGCGATGCAGCATCTTCACGAATCGATGCGCGCGATGCGTATCGCTCGCAAACAGAGACCAACGGCTCAAATCGCCGATCGTATACGCGTATACGATCGGCCGACCGTCAGGCCACGCCGCCATGGCGGCATCGTCGCGCAGATCCCCGGAAGACATCGCCTTTCCCCGCCTTGCAGGCACGGGAGAGGCGGGGATTTTTTCGTCGCACGACCGATCACGCCAACCAATTCACGACAAGGATGCTCCGCAATGGTTCGTAAGACCCCGATCCACGCCGCAATCGCTTCCGCTCTGCTGTTCGCACCGCTTTCGCACGCCGCCGCACCGGTGGTCGAGATGGGCGATGCCATCGTCTCCGAAGCCCCGATGGCCAAGGCCATGGGCGCCGCGTCGTTCGCCACCCGCGACGCCGACGCACCGACGCTGATCGCCCTCGGCGTTCCCGCCCTCGCCGACACCCGCGCGCTGAAATCCAACCGCGAAGCGCAGGGCAAGAACGGCCAACCGCTGCAGATCGGCTTCGCGCGCGATGTCCGGAACCCGCGCATCGCGCTGTCGAAGCTCGGCTGGGAGCGCCTGGCCGACGGCAGTCTCGCCACCCGCTTCGAAGTGTCTTCCGAAACCGCCGTCGCCCTGCGCGCCGCGTTCGCGCTCAAGGCCACCGGCCGCGGCGCCAATCCCGCCGCCGTCACCCTGCGCTTCGGCGGCAGCGACGGTCGCGTGTTCGAGCAGAACGGCCGCGAATTCGCCGGCAAGCAGGCCGGCTGGTCGCCGGTGCTGATGGGTGCGAAAGCGACGGTCGAAGTCGTGCTCGCCAAGGGCCAGCGCCCGCAGAGCTTCGCCCTCGCGATGCCGCAGGTTTCGCACCTCGATACCAGCCCGATCGCCAGCGAAGCCGAACTCGCCTCGCTCGCCAAGATCGGCGAAAGCCAGAGCTGCGAACGCGACATCGTCTGCCGGGTCAGCCCGACCGCCGGTTTCCTCTCGGCCGAGAAGGCCGTGGCCCGCATGGTGTTCGTGCAGGGCGGTGGCTCGTACCTGTGCACGGGCACCCTGCTCAACAACAACTATTCGCCGAAGAAGCGCCTGTTCTGGAGCGCCGCGCACTGCTTCAGCAGCCAGTCCGTGGCCGACACCCTGCAGACCTACTGGTTCTACAAGGCCACCACCTGCGGCGGCACCACCCAGGCGCCGGGCGCGGTCACCCTGACCGGCGGCGCGTTCATCCGCCACGCGAACACCACCCGCGACACCCTGCTGCTGGAGCTGAAGAACGCGCCGCCCTCGGGCGCGACCTACGCCGCCTGGACCAGCGCGGCCATCACCGCCACCGGCACGCGCATCGAAGGCATCCACCACCCGGCCGGCGACGCCAAGATGTATTCGCTGGGCTCGGTGACCGGCCTCAACACGTCGGCCGGCGGCAAGAGCCCGCTGTATCGCGTGGTCTGGAGCACCGGCGTGACCGAGGGCGGTTCCTCGGGCTCGGCGTTGTTCACCATCAACAGTGCCGGTACCTACCAGCTGCGCGGCGGTCTGTGGGGCGGCTCGTCGTACTGCAGCTCGCCGACCAGCCCGGACTACTACTCGCGCTTCTCCGACGTGTATTCCTCGATCTCGACGTATTTCAACCCGTAAGCGTCGCGGCATCGCGGCATGAAGCGGATCCGGTTTCGACGGATCCGCTTCGCTCGATTCGACGTGCAGGCGCGCCCATCGAATCGATGAACCCTCCTGTTTTCCCTCGCTGCGCGGCGCGTATGCATGCGAATGCATGCGTGCCGCGTTCCACCAGAGCAATCGCAATACCCGTGCGACTCCGTCCACATGCTCGCATCGCGTCATGGTGACGACTTCAGACATACATCACTCACAAGGAAACGAGCTGAAATGAACACCCGCATTCGTGTCGCTTCGAACACCCTGCTGCTGTCGCTGCTGGCCGTCGCTACGGCATCGTTCGCCGCCGACCGCCCCGTGAAGCCGGGCGTCTGGAAAACCAGCGACGACTTCAATCAATTCGATGGCCGCATCGTCGGCGGCGTTCCGGCCGTGGGCGATCGCTCGTTCACCGTGCGCACCTCCGGCTGCGGCGGCACGATCATCGCCGACAGCTGGGTGCTGACCGCCGCGCATTGCGGCAGCCAGAGCACGGTCTACGCAGGCTCCAACAACACCGGCAGCCAGACCGCTTACAGCGTCGCCCAGTACATCCCGCATCCGAATTACAGCGTGAACTCCTCCGCCGGCAGCTACAGCAACGATTTCGCGCTGCTTCGCATCAACGGCACGTTCCCGACCAGCCTCATCCGCGCCAAGCTGCCCGACGCGACGGTGATGCAGGCCGTGGCCAAGCCGGGCGACCCGGTGACCACTCTGGGCTGGGGTGCGACCTCGCAGGGCGGCAGCGGTACGACCAGCCTGCGCGAAGTCACCATCCCGGTCGTGTCCGATGCCACCTGCGCGGCGTCCTACAACGGCAGCACCGCGGCCAGCGGCCTCAAGCTCAACCCGGCCGTCCAGATCTGCGCCGGGCTCGCGGCCGGGGGCAAGGACTCCTGCCAGGGGGACAGCGGCGGTCCGCTGATCGCACCCTACAACGGCTCGATCTACAGCATCGGCGTGGTGAGCTACGGCAAAGGCTGCGCATTGGCGAACTACTACGGCGTGTACTCGGAAACGGCGTCCATGGTCGCGTGGATCCAGAGCTACATCGGCGGCACCACCCCGCCGCCCACCGGCCAGACCTACACCAACAGCGCCGACTACCAGATCCGCGACAACACCACGGTCGAAAGCCCGATCACCGTCTCCGGCCGCACCGGCTTCGGCTCTGCCACCACGCCGGTCGCCGTCAACATCATCCACACCTACAAGGGCGACCTGAAGGTGGACCTGATCGCGCCGGACGGCAGCCTGTACGTGCTGCACAACCGTACCGGCAGCAGCACCGACAACATCATCCAGACCTTCACGGTGAATCTGTCGAGCGAGCCGCTCAACGGCACCTGGAGGCTGCGCGTGAACGACAATGCCGGTGGCGATATCGGCTACATCAACAGCTGGAGCGTGACGTTCTGATCGACATCCGATCGGACGACATGAGCGACAACGGCTGCGGGTAGCGATACCCGCAGCTTTTTTTGTCCGGATGCCGCGATCGATATCGCCGATCCGGCGCAGCGCGGATCAAACCGGCCGCTGCTTCGCCGCCCACGCCGCGAGCTTCTCGCGGCCGATCTTGGCGTTGTGGCGGATATCGACCGGGAACGACTTCGGATAGCGCAGAAAGCGCTGCACCTGCGCGGTGTGCACGTGGCCTTCGCCGAGATGGCGCAGTTCGGATTCGATCCGCGGCCAGTCCTTCGCATCGACGCCCGCGCGCAATTCCACGCACAGCACCGGCGTCTGCCCGCCGAACGCACCGATACCCACCAACGCGGTCCGGCGCACGTCGGGATGGGTGTTGAACACCGGCTCGATCTGCTCGGTGCACAGGGTGGTATCGGCGGTGACCACGCGCTGGGTTTTGCGGCCGCAGAACCACAGCCGACCCTCGGCGTCGAAATAACCCAGATCGCCCATGCGATGGACGATGCGTTCGCCGCCGTCGGCCAGCGTTTCGCGGATCTTCGCCGCGCGCGTCTGCGCGTCGCGATTGAAATACGCATCGGTGGCAGTCGGGCCGGCCACCGTGATTTCGCCGACCAGCCCGCCGTGGACCATGAGATCGTCGGACCAGCGTTCGATCGGCGCGTCGTCGACGCGGATGATGCGCACCTCGTTCGGCGGCACCGCGCGGCCGACGCAGGTGCCCGCGCCCTGCTCGGTGCGTTCGCGCAGCGTCAGCAGCTCGCGGCCTTCGATCACCGCCACCGGCAGGCATTCGGTGGCGCCGTACGGCGTCCAGAAGCGGGCGTCGGCCGGCAGCAGCGACTGGATCTTTGCGACCACGTCCGCCGGCACCGGCGCGCCGGCCGACATCACCGTCTTCAAGCCGGGCAGCGGCTGGCCGTACTCGGCCAGCACCCGCATCAGCGCCGGCGAACCGAACAACTGATCGACGCCGAAGCGCGCGATCGCCGCATGCAACTTGCGCGGATCGGCGTTCGCGGGCCGGGTCGGGTCCATGTCGGGAATGATCGACGTCGTGCCGAGCGCGGGATCGAACAGCGCGAACGGCGGAAAGGTCGGCAGGTTCGCGCCGCCCGGCGCGATGCCGAAGGCCTCGCCCATCATCGCGATCTGGCCGACGAAATGCCGATGGCGATACACGACGCCCTTCGGCACGCCGGTCGAGCCGCTGGTGAACAGCAGCGCGGCGACATCGTCCGGCTGCGTGTCGGCGAGCTGCGGACCCGCGCCCGCGCCGGCGCGTTCGATCTCGGCCAACGTGGCATCGGCGAGGATCGCGCGCGCGCCGGTGGTCACGCGGATCGTCGCGCTGCGCGCCCAGCCCAGCAGCACCCGCGCGAACTGCGCCAGCGGAATGCCGATGAAGGCCGCGGCCTGCGCTTCGTCGAGGCACTGCCGCAGCGCGCGTTTGTCGATGCCGGGATCGACCAGCACCGGCACCGCGCCGGCCTTGAACAAGGCGAACATCAGCAGGAAGAATTCCGGCGTGGGCCGCACCATCAGCACCGTGCGCGTGCCGCGGACGATGCCGCGCTTCGCGAGACCGGCGGCGATGGCATCGCTGCGCGCGTCGAGTTCGGCGTAGCGCAGCGCGATGTCGTAACGGCCGTCGCGGCCGGGACAGCGCATCGCGATCTGATCTGGGCGTTCGCGCGCGAGGCGCGGCAGGCTGGCCGCGATGTTGCAGGGTGTGGTCATGGTGCGATTGTAGCGGCCGGGGCTTCGGGCCCGCAGGAGGGCCTTCAGGCCCGATCTCTTGCAACACCTATTGCACCGCGGATCGACGATGGGGCGCTCTCGAAGAGCTCGGGCCTGAAGGCCCTCCTACAGGCCCTCCTTCGGGATCGTCTATCGCTTGGGCCATCGCCGTCCCTAGAATCCGCGCATGTCCCACCCCTGCCTGTCCTGCGGCGCCTGCTGCGCCCATTTCCGCGTCAGCCTGCACTGGTCGGAAGCCGAGCCCGACCTCGGCGGCCGCGTGCCGATCGCGCTCACCGAAAGCTTCGGCCCGCACCAGCGCAGCATGCGCGGCACCTGGGCGAAACGGCCGCACTGCATCGCGCTGGAAGGCGTCGTCGGCGAAGGCGTGCGCTGCACGATCTACGACGCGCGGCCGAACGCGTGTCGCGATCTGCGGATGTCGTGGGAAGACGGCACGCCGAACCCGCAGTGCGACCGGGCGCGCACCGCCTACGGTCTCGCGCCATTGATGCAGGATGAGGTCGAGCGGGCGCTCGCGGACACCGCGGGCGGCTGATCAACCCGCGCGACGCGACCACGCAGATGACGATGACAGCGACGGCAGCGGCCCGCGCCCATCGTCGGTCAGGCCCGCCATCACCATCGTCCGGAACGGCGCGAACCGCTGCGCGGCGCGCAGCGCGGCCCGCCGCAGCAGCTTCGCGGGCGGCGCTTCGTCGGTATACAGCCCGGCGACCAGCTGGGTCGCGAGATACAGCGGCCGCGTCGCGCGCCGGTGCGCGTGTTCGTAATCCTGCAGCAGCGCATCGCGCCAGAACGGGCGTCCGGCCGCATGCGCGTCGCGGATCGCGGTGGCCAGCGTGTCCTGCCCGCGCAGACCGAAGTTGAATCCGTGCGCGGTCACCGGATGCATGCCCACCGCGGCATCGCCGATGGTCGCGAAACGCTCGGCCACGAAGCGCCGCGGATACACGCCCACCAGCGGATACGCGCAGCACGGGCCGACGAAGGTCATCGCGCCGAGACGGCCGTGGAAGCGTCGCGTCATCTCCGTGCCGAAGGTCTCGGCGTCCAGCGCCTGCACCGCCATCGCCTGCGCGTGCGGCAGGGTCAGCACCACCGACGACAGCTGCGGATCGCGCAGCGGCAGCAGCGCCAGCGTCTGGCCGTAATCGAACCATTCCCACGCGGTCTGCGCGTGTTCGCGCGCGTGGCGTACGCGGCACACCAGCATGGTCTTGCCGAAATCGCGCATCGTCGCGGCGATGCCCATCGCGCGACGGGTCTCGGAAAATCGGCTGTCGGCGGCGACGACGAGCTCGGCATGCAGCGTGGCGCCGTCGTCGAGCCGCAGTTCGGCGCCGTCGGCATCGGTGCGCACGCCGACGACGCGCAGACCGTCGAACAGCACCGCATCGGTGTTCGCCAGCAATTCCGCATAGGCGGCGCGGCGGATCGCATGATTCGGCACCAGCCAGCCCAGCGGGCCGCGCCCTTCCTCGCGGCGGAAACGCAGTCCGTCTTCGTCGTCGCCGTCGAGCACCAGCGCATCGCGCAGTTCCGACACGTCGTCGTCGGCGAGCCGCACCCACAGCCCCAGCGCCTGCATCAACCGCCGCGAACGATGGGTCAGCGCGATCTCGCGGCCGTCCTCCGCGGGATCGGCCAACGCCGCGCGCGGCTGGCGTTCGACCAGCGCGATCTTCAGCCCGCTGCCGGCGAGCGAACGCGCGAAACACAGGCCGACCGGCCCCGCGCCGACCACGACGATGTCGAACCTGTGCTCGGGACGATACTGGGAAGCGGACATGGCGCCCTCGCGGCGTGTGCGAAGGCGGCAGGGTAGGCCCGGTGCGGTCGCCGGGCGTTGATCCGGGTCAATCGCGCCGATGGATCGGCGCGGCGACGGCGTTCAAAGCGGATGCGCGTCCAGTGCGTGCTCGTGCAGTGCGTGTTCATCCAGGAACCGGCGCATCGCCGGCACCAGCACCTCGTGCTTGTCTTCCAGCACGTAGTGATGCGCGTCCTCGAACGCATGCACCTCCGCCTGCGGCAGGGCGCTGCGGAAGCCTTCGAGGAAATGGCGATCGAACACGAAATCCTGCAGACCCCAGGCGATGAACGCCGGGCGGTCGGCGAAGACCGGCAACCGGTTGGCGGACGCCTTCACCAGCCCCCAGGCGGGATCGCCCTCGGCCAGCGGAATGTCCTGCACGAAGCGCAGGGTCGAGATACGGTTCGCCCACGAATCGTAGGGCGCGACGTAGCCGCGATACACGTCCTTCGACAGCTTGCGCGCCACGCAGTCGCGCGCGGTGCCGGCGGCGAAGGCGTTGAAGCCGCGGATCAGGAACGCGCCGAGCGCGGTGTTGCGGCAGAGGTTCAACTGCCACGGCATCGGCTTGGCCGGCGGCAGCGGAAACGCCGCAGTGTTGGTGATCAGCAGCCGGCGCACCTGCGCCTCGTGCGACAGCGCCCAGCCGAAACCGATCATCCCGCCCCAGTCGTGCACCGCCAGCGTCACCGTCCCGGTGATGCCCAGGTGATCGAGCAGCGTGGTCAGATCGTCGACGCGCGACTGCAGCGTGTAGGTGTAGCGATCGTCGCCGGGCTTGTCCGACAGCCCCATGCCGACGTGATCCGGCACGATGCAGCGGTACTTGTCCCTCATCCCCAGCACCAGATGCCGCCAGTAGAAACTCCACGACGGATTGCCGTGCAGCATCACGATCACCTCGCCATCGCGCGGACCCTCGTCCAGATACGACATCGCGATGCCAGGCCGGACTTCGAGGCGGTTGGGGGTGAAGGGGTAATCGGGGTAAGTCATTGATCGTGTTTCCTGCCATCGGAGGATGGCGTAGAGGACGCTGCAAAGCGCGGAATTGTAATGGCCGGATCGGCCTTCAGACGAACCGCAGGCGATTCACCGAAAAATCGCCGTCGGGCTCCAGGCGATCGAGCAGGCGACGCAGATGGACGAATCCGACCTGTCCTCGGCGTCGGCCGGCCATGAACACGGATCCGTACTGCGGATGAACCGCGCCGGCCTTGTCGACTTCGGCAGGTTCTCCCCACCACTGGCCGCCTTTCACTTCCAGCAGCGCGATGCCGCCCGGTGTCTGTCGCTCGCGCAGGGCGACGATGAAGTCGGGATAGAACCCTGTCCCTTCGTCCCAACGATACAGACCGACCGAATCGGAGCGGCCGGGCACGTTGCGATGCCACCACAACACCTGATCGTCGGCATCGAGCATCTTCGCGACCGCCAGCTCGTCAAGGTTCAAGCCCGGCGGAAACACGCCGTAACTACCGCGCAGCGCAGACGGCAAACGCATGTCGCTCTGCATCTCGGCAGGCAACACCACATCGACATCCATCACCTGCGTCATCCGCAAACGGCGGTAGGCGTCACGCAGAAGCTGCGGATGCCGGACCTGCACCAGATCGAGCTGCTGCAGCAATTCTTCCTCGCTGTCGGGCGGCTCGGCGCCGCTGGCGACGATCACTGCATGGAAGCGCTCGATCAGTCGGCCATGCAGTTCACGATCGTTCGCATCCTGCAACCGCAGGCGGATCTGTTCGGCCCGTTCGGCGACCGCGACCGCATCCACCGTCGCCCAGATGTCCTGCAGCGTCTCGTCCACCGCCACACCCGCGAACAGATCGCGTTCGCTGCGGCGCAACTGTTCGCGTACGCGAAACCGGCTGGCGAGGACAGCGGGCTCGAAATTCACATGTTCGGCGAGTCTCGCTTCGAAGTCGTTCGCCGCGGGCGGCAGTCGTTCGCTGCGCAGCGTGTCCGGCACGCCGGCGCGACGCGGGTAACGGTAGGTCGTCGATTGCGTCAACGCGAGCAGCGGCGCGACGCCACCGGCATCGCGGCCGCGCACATCGGTTTGCGCCGCGGTGCCTGCGCCGCCATTCAGACGCAGCAATTCCTGCCCAAGCACGCGCCACGCGGCAACTTCGGCGCCACCGAAGGTCTCGGCGACCGCAGCGCCACCGGCTTCGGCGGATCGGGTTTCGGCGGAGCCGGCGCCCTGCTCGGTGCCGACGACCTGCGCGCCGGTCGGCGTCACCAGCAGGCTGAGCGACTCGCCGCTGCGCGCCACCTGCACCTCGCCCAGATCGCCGATGACAGTCAACACGGTTTGCGTGCCCAACTCGGGCGCCTGCGTGTTCATCGTGTTGATGAGTTGGCCGGCATCCAGCAGACCTTCCTGCGCCTGCGCATTGGCGAGAAATACATAGCCGTGATCGAGCAACGGAGGCAAAGCCTCGCGCGACTGCAGCAAGGCATGGCGTCGGACGATGCGGCCGATCACCTGTACGCCGAACGACGGATCGCGGGCACCGCGCAGTGCGGCCAGCGTGAACGCACGCGGCGCATCGAAGCCCAGCGCTACCGCCATCTTGAAGATCAACACCTCCACTGTCGGGTCGTTGGCCAGCGACAGCAGGTCCGGGTCCGGTTCGTCGGCGGTATGCAGGCGCACCGCCTTTTCGTCGAATCCCAATTGCTCGATCAGGAATTTGCGTGCGGCTTCCTGCGCCTGTTTGCCGTCCGGCACCTGCACCAGCATCAGCGGCGTCAGCGCCACGCCTTCCTCCGCAAGACTGCGTTTGATCTGATGATGCATCGCGGCGCATTCGCGCAGCGCCAGATGCTCGAAATCGATCAATTGCTGGCCGTCGCCATCGCGCGCGAGGAAACGCACCAGACGCACGCCGCGTTTGAGCAGGCCGGCCTGCACGGCGTCGTAACGGCTGACCGACGCCCAGTCCTCGACCGTGCCGACTTCATAGCCAGTGGCACGCTCGAACCCGGCGACATCGGCATCGCGCGGTGTCGCGGTCATCATCAGGGTGTAATCGGGTTTCAGCACGTCCTTGAAGAACGCGCGCGCCTGCGCCGCTTTCTGAAAGCCATGATGGGCTTCGTCGACCACGCAGCCGATGCGCAGACCTTCGGCGCGCGCAAGCGCGATCACATCGTCGATCGCCAGACCGACATCGCTGCGGATGCGCGCCAGGCGGCTGTCGGCGCTGCGTGCCGCGACCGAGGCCCAAGTGGTGACGAACACGCCGCCGCCGCGTACCGCATCCAGGCTGCGGTCGCTGCCCAGATCGAGCAGCGTCAATTCCGGCGCCTGCGCGGCCAGCACGGTGCGCGACTGTTCCACCAGCCCGGAAAACGGCGCGAACCAGAACCACAGCACGCGCTCACCTTCGCTGGCGCGGCGCATGGCTTCGATCGCGATCACGGTCTTGCCGGCGCCGGTCGGCGCCTGCAGCACGAGCGCGCCATCGCGGCGGCGCACCAGCGCCTGCGCCTCGCCCTGTCGCGCCTCGGGAACCACGCCCAGCTGCGAGTACAGCGTGCGCACGTTGGCCAGGCGGGCGACGATGCCGGCGCAGACCTGTTCCTGGAAGTCCTTGAGCATCAGTGGCATCGCAGTGTCCTGTCGATAAAGGTGTCGCTGTCACGCTTGGCGCAAGGCTTCGCAGGAGGGGCTTCAGCCCCGAGGGCGTCAGCGATGGAATGCAAACATCTCGGGCCTGAAGGCCCTCCTACAGGGGTCGATGGCCACCATGTCGTAGGAGGGGCTTCAGCCCCGAGCCCTTCGACGATGCGGTGCAAACGCATCGGGCCTGAAGGCCCGCCTACGGGAGAGATTGGCGATCGGAACATGCTCACCCTCGCCCGAAACGGTCGCGCAGATGCTGCGGAATCGGCAATCGCCACACGTCCGGCGCGCGTTCGCGCAGGCGCTCGGGCGACCAGCTGTAGAGCACGCGGTCGGCGCCCTCGTATTGCGCCAGCCAGGCATCCAGCGCCTGCAGCGAGGGTTCGCGGAAATCGGCGAGATAGGCCAGACCACCGTCGGCGACGAAGCCGCTGCCGGGCCACGGCGCGAGCGGACGCGCATGCACCAGTTGCAGCGCGCTCCACACCTCGGCGTGATCGAGCTTGAGCGTCAGGCGGTGCTTCGGTATGCGCCGGACGCGCAGATACGCGAAGCCGCCGCCCAAACCGGGCACGGCCTCGCCCTTGGCATTCGTGTAGCCGCCCATCACCCGGCGCACGCGTTCCGCGCAGACATCGCGGCAGAGATTCTTGTCCGGCTGGTCTTCGGTGGCTTCGGTGCTACTGACGAGGATGAAACGGCGATTACTGCCGTCTTCGGCGTTCAGCTTGGCGACTGCCTGCGCCAGCGTTCCGGAACCGGCGAAGAAGTCCAGAATCGTGTCGCCGGGATTGCTGGCGATACGCAGGATGCGCTCCATCAGTTGCACAGGCTTCGGCGTTGAGAAGACATCGCCTGACGAATCGAAACGCAGCACATCGAGCAACTGCTTTTTGGCGTCTTGCGTATGACCGACTTCGGAATAAGCCCAAAACGTCTGAGGGACCGTCCCTTGCTGGACATCCGATAGAAATCTCTTCAACCGCGGCATATTATCGCGATTTTTCCCCCACCAAATCCGCCCATCGGCATCAAGTTGTTTAAATTTTTCTTCAGAGAACCGCCAATACATTCCAGCAGGCGGCCCACTTATCACACGACCAGTAGGCCCAATAATCGAATACGTGCCTTTCGAATAGTAATTTCTAGCGGAAAGATCACCAGAAGTCCAAGCCCCTCTCGGATCGTTGTCCGGATTTTTATAAGCCTTATCTTGAGATGCCGTCCTAGGCAGAAGATTTGGCCTCCACTTAGATTTATCGCGCGCATAAACGACTAAATACTCATGATCATCCGAGAAATGCTGCGCAGTTCCCTTTGGCGAAAACACTTTCTGCCAAATTACATTGGCAACGAAATTTGCTTCGCCAAAAATCCGATCCATCAACATCCCAAGCCGGAACACCTCATTGTCATCGATGCTGACGAAGATCACGCCATCCTCGGCCAGCAATTCCTTCGCCAGGGTCAGTCGTCGATACATGAATTCCAGCCATAGCGAATGCCGGAAGCGGTGGGTCTTGTCGACGAAGCGGTCGTTGTAGACGAAATCGCGATTGCCGGTGTTGTACGGCGGATCGATGTAGATGCAGCGGATGCCTTCCTTGTGGCTCATCTTCAGCGCGCGCAGCGCGTCGAAGTTGTCGCCCTCGATGATCAGATTGCGCCACGGCGCCTCGCCATGGCTCAAGGCCGCATCCAGCGACAGCGCGACATAGTCGTCGTTGAGCGCCTGGTCGGCTTCCAGCTCGCCGCCGGAATGTTCATCGCGTTCCCACACCAGCCCCAACTGGCGCTCGGCGTCGCGCCGCTGCAGCAGACGGATCAGGGCATTGCGGTCGAGGTGGTCGTATCGGCTCACTGGGTTTCCCGGGTCGTGTTCACAGCGGCTGCGCGCCTTCGCTGAGGATTTCGAGGTAACGCTGATAAGCGAAAATGCGGTGACGGCGCTGACCGGTCAGCTCGTTCACGATTTCCATGTCCTGCAGCGTGCTCACTGCGGCACGAATCGTCGGCAGACTCAAGGTCAACTGCGGCTGTATCTGCGGAACGCCCAGCAGCACCCTGCGCGCGAATTGGTCGAAGACCAGACCGACGTTCCCCGCACGCACGCCCAGCGTCGCGATCCGCGCGCGATCTTCGGCCAACAACGCGAGGAGGCGTTGCGCGGTCGCAACCGCCTGCTGCGCGGTTTCGGCGACCGCGTCCAGGAAGAAACCGAGCCAACCTTCCCAGTCGCCGTGCAGCCTGACCGCGTTCAGACGGTCGTAGTATTCGGCGCGATGTCGTTTGAAGTGCAGGCTGAGATAGAGACTGGGCTCACGCAACACGCCTTCACCGCACAGGATCAATGCGATCAGCAAACGTCCCAAGCGCCCATTGCCATCGCTGAAGGGGTGGATCGTTTCGAATTGCACATGCGCCAGGGCCGCCTTGACCAGCGGCGAAACTTCGGTGACGGGTGCATGCAGAAAGCGTTCGAATCCTTGAAGTGCCGCATTCAGCGCTTCGGGAGGCGGCGGCACGAAATGAGCGAGCGCGGGCGTGCTGCCGCCAACCCAAACTTGGCCCTTGCGGAACTCGCCCGGCTGTTTGGATGCGCCACGCCCACCGCGCAGCAACAAGGCATGCATCTCCCGAATCAAGCGCAACGACAGGGGAAAATCGTCTACGCGAATGCGTTTGAGCCCATGATTCAGTGCGGCGACATAGTTGGACACTTCTTCGACATCATCGATGGGCACGCCCGGTGCTTCATCGATCTCGAACAGCAGCAAGTCCGACAACGAAGACTGCGTGCCCTCGATCTGCGACGAAAGCAGCGCCTCTTTTCTCACGTACTGGTAGAGAAACAATCCCGGGTCGGGCAGCATGAGCGTGATGCCGTCCAATCGACCCAGCGCCTGATCGGCACGCTCCTTGCGGCCGACAAGATCGGGCGCAGCCAGATCCAAGGGCGGATCGGGCGGCAAGGCATCCGGGATGAACGCCTGATAGCGGCTGCCCGCGAGCGACCCGGGAACGTAATGCCCAGTGGTACGAGTGGCCATGAACTTTCTTATAACCCTGATTTCGTCTTCTTAGGAAAAATTAGAGCACAAAATTTTCTTAAAAGTAAGGCCGGCGCACGCTTAGGAAGATTTCCGTGCCTCAGGTCATGAGGCACGGGTGATGCCTTTTTATCCCCGCAGGCGAGGGAGTGCATTCGTGCGTTGCGTGAATTTGGACGCAGTCGCGGCCCTGATGAAAAACAGCTTTCGCCAGTCGATCGCACCCTGTGCGTCGTCCCGGCGAAGGCCGACACCCGGCTCTTCCGGAGATTCTGGCACCGCCAAAGTCAAACGCTGGGTCCCGGCGTTCGCCGGGACGACGGTGTCGGTGTTGTTTTTCGCGTTGAACATCAGGAGGGCGAGCCGATGTGGGCCTGCCCCTTGTCCCATGTCCTCCGTCTTGGCAGAGATCGGGCCTGAAGGCCCTCCTACGAAGGCGGGTTGGTTGAGATCCCCTGGCACGATCAGCCGCCGAACTTCTCCCACAACCCGTCGAAATGCGCGGCGAAGGCGCGCACGAGGCGTGCGTCGTCGGTGACCACGAGGTTTTCCTCGTTGCCTTCGCTGGCGCTGCGGGTCCAGTTGAAGCTGCCGCTGGCCAGGCGCTGGCGGTCGAACAGGGCGAACTTGTGGTGCATGTGGAAGGCGGTGTCGTCCAGGCGCACGTCGAGGCCGCGGTCGTGCAGGCGGAGCACGTCGCTGCCGGCGTCGTGGGCCTTGTGGTCGTCGCTGAGGATGCGCACCGCGACGCCGCGGCGGTGGGCGTCGAGCAGCGCGTCGCGGAGGCGGTCGTCGGCGATGGTGTAGACGCAGACGTCGATCGTGCGTTTCGCGCCGAGGCAGAGTTCGCGCAGGCGGCGCAGGCAGTCGTCGCCGGGCGCGAAATAGGCGTCGGCTTCCACCGGCGGCGGGTCGGCGCCGGCATCGAGGGTGCGCACCACCTGCTCCAGCCAACGCAACAAATCCAGTTGCACGGCCTGCGGCTCGCTCCAGCGTTCGCGCACCAGCGCGAAGGCGCGGTTGCGCAGATAGCGCACGCGGTCGCGGCTGAGGCCGCTGCCGATCTCGCGCAGTTCGAACTTTTCGGCGTCGTCCAGCACCGCATCGGCGGCGCTGTCGCGCAGCAGGCGGTCGAGTTCGGAAAAATCGATCATGCTGCCGTGCTCAGCGCGGCGGCTTGCCGAGCAGGCGGTCGGAGAATTCCTCCAGCGCCTGCTTCAGCTGTTCCTCGCGCAGCGCGGCGGCAAGCGCCGGGCCTTCGGTGGGCATCGCCCGCGCGCGTTTCGCCGGCGCCGCGGCCGGCGCGCCCTGCAGCGCGGCGATCCGTTCGGCCAGCAGCGTCAGCACCTGCTGCAGTTGCAGCTGCTGTTCGGCATGACGTTCGAACCATTCCGGCGGCAATGCGGCCGCGGGCTGCGATGCGGGGGTCTCGGCATCGCTTCGAGCGTCGGCATCGCGCGGCAGCGGCGATCGTTCCGAGAGTCGCTCCGACAGACGCTCCAGCGACGCCAGCAACTGCGGCCACGGCGCGTCGGGTTTTTCGACGACAGGCGCAGGCTTTTCGCGCTCGGACAGTTTCTCCAGACCGCGCACGCTTTCGACCAGATCGTTGAGCTGGCCGACCACGCGCTGGCCGACATCGGCCTCGCCCGCGCCCATCGCCTTGTCGCGCAGGAAATCGCGCTTGATCTGCGCCCAGCGCGCGGCCCGGGCCTCGTCCAGTGTGCCGCGCAGCTCCGCGAGCTTGAGCAGGTTTTCCTCGGCGCCGGTGGTCAGCAGCTGCGACTCGCCCTGATAGTGGTCGGCGATCAACTGCTGCAGCTCGGCCGCGTTCATCACCGGCGAGATCTTCTCCGCCAGCTTGTTCATGTTGCGGTAGCTGCCCTGCAGCCGGAACGCGGGTTCGGTGCGATAGCGGTCGGCCTGCGCGGCGCTGGCGATGTACTGCTGGTTGACGCGATAGACCACGTCGCGCACCTGCATCATCCGTTCGAGGGTCGCGGAAATCTCGTTGATCTCGGCGCCGCTGTACCCGTGCGAGAGACTGTTGGCGGAAAAAGGCTTGCCTTCGATCTTGTCGACGAGCTTGTACAGATCGCCCAGATCGCGGGTGGCCATCGGCGCCAGCACCGGATTGGACGTGAGGCTGTTTTCGAGATAACTGAGCTTGAACGCATCCTCCATCCCGCCGAGCACATCGCCGAGGTTGTAGATGTCGGCGCGATTGGCCAGCATGTCCGGGATCTTGAACACCTCGCCGGACTCGGTGTACGGGTTGCCGGCCATCGCCACGCAGAACTTCTTGCCGCGCAGATCGTAGGTGCGGGTGCGGCCCTGCCACACGCCTTCGATGCGGCGGGTACCGTCGCACAGCGAGATGAATTTCTGCAGGAACTCCGGATGCGTGTGCTGGATGTCGTCGACGTACAGCATGACGTTGCTGCCCATCTCCAGCGCGAGATTGAGTTTCTCCAGCTCCTGACGCGCGGTGGCGTCGGGCGCCTGCGCCGGGTCCAGCGAGCGCACCTCGTGGCCCAGCGCCGGGCCGTTGATCTTCATGAAGATCAGGCCCAGCCGGTGCGCCACGTATTCCATCAGCGTGGTCTTGCCGTAGCCGGGCGGCGAAATCATCATCAGCAGGCCCATCAGGTCGCTGCGCTTGTTCTCGCCGACCGTGCCCATCTGCTTGGCGAGGTTGTCGCCGATCACCGCCAGATACACGTCGTTGATCAGCTTGTTGCGCACGAACGAGGTCAATGGCCGCGGCTTGAATTCCGAGAGCCGCAGCGCATCGCGTTCGCGCGCGATCAGCGCCTGGCGCAGGCTCTGGCAGCGGCGGAATTCCGGCAGGAAGTCCTCACGATGACGACGCAGGCGTTCGCCGAAGTCGTCGACGCCGATCGTCATGGCGCCATTGGCACCGTTGTCGCGCGCGATCCGCGGGTGCTCGCCGAGCAGGCCGTCGACGACGACGCGCAGATCCGCCTCGACCACCTTCGACAGCGCGTCGTCGCCGAGCAGCAGCAGGGCGACCGCTTCGGGCAGATAGTCCGCGATCGGCGCGTGTGCGGGGTCGACGATCATCGCCTCGAACCAGTGCATGGCGAGACGCCAGCGCGCGGCCGGATCGTCCTTCAGCGCGAGCAGCGAGGCCTGCAGTTCGTCCCACAGTCGCTCGGCGACGAGCCGCTGGCGCAGCGCATCGAGCAATTGCCGCGCGTACTTGCTGAAGACGAAATTCGGCCGCGACGCGCCGAGCACGGCGACCAGATAATCGGCGGCGCGCGCGTCCAGCGCCGCGTCCACCGGGAACGATTTGGCATCGGCCTCCGCGCGCATCGCCGCGGCGACATCCTCGCGCAGGCGGTCGAGCCCGCCGCGATGGGCGAACACGCGATCGATCCCCTGCGCATTGCGCGCGCGGTCGGTCCATTGCGCCGCTTCGGGGCGCTCGCGCATCCGCGCCCAGAACAGGCTGGCCCAGGCGCGCGCGGCCGGCGCGTGCGCCAGCAGGCCGGCGCTGTCGCGCAGCGGCAGCAGCGCGACGAGCAGGCGCGCGGCATCGTGATCGTGGATGCCCTTTTCGTAGCCTTCGCGATAACGCGGTGCGGCGAAATCGCGCACCGTCTTCGTCAACTGCTCCGGCTGCGCCAACTGCTGGCGCAGCAGATCCAGGCTGAGGCCATCGCGACCGGCCTCGGCCGCCGCCAGCAGTTCGCCCAGCAGATATTCGCCGCGGTACAGCGCAGGCGATTCCGATTCCAGCGACAGCTGCCAGTAGTCGCGCAGCGCATCGAGTTCGGGATCGCGCACCGGCGCGAAGAATTCGGTGCCGGTGAGATGCAGCGCGAGCCCGTCGCCGCGCGGCAGCACGGTCAGATCGAGCTCCTGGGTGTTGACGCTGAAGCGATGCCGCGGACCGAGCTTGATGACATTGCCGCCGTCCTCGAACAGTTCGGTGCGGTCGCGCAATGCGCGCACGGCCTGATCGCGCACGCCCTTGAGCCGCGCCTCGATGTCGTCGGCCTTGACGCTGTCCTTCAGGCCGCGCAGTCGCTCCGCGAGATCGCGCAGTTTCAGGATCAGCGCGTCGCCGGCGAAAAACGCGTTGAGTTCGTCCATCCCGGCGATGCGCGCGGTGCGGCGACCCAGGCCTTCGATGATCCGCGCGGCGGCATCGGCCAGCGATTGGCTCTTGCGCTGACGTTCGTCCAGCAGCGTCTGCTTGTGCGCCTCGAAGGTCTCCAGCAATTCGTCGCGCTTGGCGACGATGTCGCTCAGGAATTGTTCGTGCTCGCCGAACTGGCTTTCGAGTTCTTCGAGTTGCACCATCAACCGCGACAGTTCCTGGTCGCAGCGTTCGGGGTCGCGCGCCGCCGACAGCGCGCTGGCGATGCTCTGGCCGAACAGCGCGAACTGCGCGCCGAACTGGGCCACGGCCTCGCCGCTGCCGAGGGTCTTGCGCCGCTGTTCCGCGCGCGCCTTGGCCTGATTGAGTTTCGCGTAGATGCCGGACAGGGTTTCGACGATGCGGGTGCGCCGGGTGGCGTCGTCCACCTTCAGCGTCGCCATCAGCTCCGACAGCATGTCCAGATCGGTCGACAGCACCTGCATCTGCTGCTGCGGTTCGCGCAACGCGGCGACGCTGGCGGCCTTCTGCGCCTGCGCGTCCAGCGCCTGCACGCGATCGGCGTAGGGCTGCAGCGCCTTGTCGCCGGCCAGATAGTCGCCCGTCGCCACGCCGGTGCGCGCCTGCGCTTCGAGCAGCGTCGCTTCCATCGCGTCGATCGCCGCGGTGTCGACGTAGCGGAACTCGCGGATCGTCAACAACCGGCCGCGCTGGGCGACGATCGCGTTGAGCGCATCGACGCAGTCCTGCACGCGCTCCCAGCGATCCGGGTCGAGACTGCCGAGCAGCGCCTTCTGCCGCGCTTCGGCATCGCGCATGGCCGTTTCGGACTGGCGGCGGATGCTTTCGACCTTCTCGTATTCGTCCAGCACCGCTTCGCTGCTGGCGATGATCTCGCGCAGCAGCGGCGCCAGGCCGTCGCAGTGGCTGTCCTCGATCCAGTGATACTGGTCGAACAGCCGGCGCGTGGTCTGGGTGAGCAATTGATAGCGCTGCGCCGAGGCATCGCCGCCGTCGATCTCGCGGGCGAGGCTCAGCAGTTCGGAAATGCCGCGGACCAGATCGGGATTGCCGATCCGGCCCATGAAGGTGTTGCCGGCCGGCTGCCGCTGCGCATAGTCCTCGAACGCGAACGGCGTCTGCCAGACCTGCATCGGATGCACGCGTGTCGGCTCGTTGCTTTCGGCGCTGAAGATCACCATTCGCCCGTCGTTCATCCGCGCATAGCCGTGGCCGAGGATCGGCGGCTGCATGCCGCGCTGGA
The DNA here is from genome assembly GCA_946480825.1 of uncultured Lysobacteraceae bacterium. Next base: position 9,949 of record CAMLLG010000020.1, on the reverse strand, counting down.
TCATGTTGTAGACGAACAGCGCGATGCGGCCGTCCTGCGGCTCGTAGAACAGATACAGCACGTCTTCGCCGTTGGGCGAGCGGATGGTGCGCTTGTAGCGCATGCCCTGCACCGCCTGGTCGAACGTGCGGGTCTCGCCGTTCTGCAGCATGTAGCCGCCGGGAAAGACGATGCCGTGGTCTTCCGGCAACTGCACGCAGGCCTGACCGATGGCGTCGATGCGATGGACCTTGCGCGACAGCGTGTTGTAGACCAGATACCGCCACTGCTGTTCGCGATACGGCAGGATCTTCAGCAGGATGAGACTGCCGACGCGCGCGAAGTCGACCTGGGCGTCGTCCAGCGACTGGGTCTGGTCATCGACCGGTTCGCGGTACAGGCCGAGGCCATCCTCGGTGTTGTTCTCGATCTTGATCGTGAGGTCGCCGTTGACCGTCTCCACGAACACGGTGTCGAGGATGTTGAGATGCGGATGACGGCCGTTGACCGCCATCTCGCGGGTCGCGCGCGTCCACTCGAAATCGTACGGCGCCGGCAGCGCGATGTCGCGCTCGCCGCGGTTGTCGATGTAGCGCACGGTCTGCCGGCCGCTGCCGCCTTCGATCTGCCAGCGGAACACGCGGATGTCCTCGATCCGCTCGCCGATCTGGAACGCGGCCAGCAGTTTGCCGTCGCGCACCACCAGTTGCAGCAGTCGGGTGTTCTTGTAGTACGCGAAGAGTTCGGCGAATTCCTTGGCGAAGGTGGCATCGCCGAGGAAGCTGTTCGCGATCTCGACCGGCGTCACGTCGTAGCCTTCGGGCCCTTCGACCAGCCGGTACAGCAGGAACACGTCCTCGATCCGGATTTCCTTCTTCAATCCGATGAAGACGTTGTAGCCGAACAGCAGGCAATCGCCGACCTGGACGATGTCACGGGCCACGCAGTTGTGTTCGGTGCGGATGCGCAGCCGGCCGACGACCTCCATCTTGCTGCTGCCGAATTCCTGCAGACGCTGCGCGTTCAACGCATCGGCGCGCTCGCGCAACAGCCGACCCTGTTCGGTCAGGCGCTTGCGCAGCACCTCGTAGGCGCCGCCTTCGGCGACGGCCCTGTCGACGAGATCGCCCGTCGAAGGCGTGGATGTCGAGGGCGTGATGTTGTCCGGCATCGTGTCCTACCTCGGTGATTCTGGGTCGTGCGTACACATCGCTTTGCGGCCGATGCGGCGGGCCGCGTCGCTGGTGCGTGTCGAAAATCCCGGTGCACCGAAAACCCTGTCATCCCGATCGAGGGCGAAGCCCGAGGAGGGACCTGCTTGTGATCGGTGTCATCACGACAGCAGGTCCCTCCACCCGCTGCGCGGGTGTTCGGGATGACATTGGTTTTCCGTTTGCGCGGGCCGATCGGAATCCGGTTATCCGGATTCCGGGCGTCAGGCGTCTTCGGCCTCGGCCGTTTTCGCGGCCCTGGCTTCTTTTCCGCCCATCTGCATCGACATCAGCTTCTGCAGTACTTCCTGCACGATCGGGCTCTTGCCGGCGACGCCCTCCACCGCCTTGCCCACCGACAGCGCCTTGGCGAACGAGTCGAAGAACGCGCCTTCGCCGCCGACGATGTCGATGTTGGCCTTGGCCAGCGCGGTCGACAGCACTTCGGCCTGCTCGCGCGCGATTTCCTTGTTGGCGTCGATCGAGGCCATCGCCTGCTCGAAGGCTTTCTCCAGCTGCATGCGGAACTCTTCGTGCGCGCGCGCCTGCTCGCTCATCGCACCCAGCGCGGCGAACTTGTCGGTGAGGCCTTCGGCTTCGGAGCGGTACTTCTCGCGCAGCACTTCGGCCTGCGAGAAGCCCACGTCCTTGATGACCTTGGCCTCGACCACGCCCTTGTCCTGCGCGCCGCGGGCTTCCGCGGACAGCGTCTCGGCGACCACGCGGGCCTTGGCCAGACCTTCCTTCTCCAGCGCCGCGGCGGCGACTTCGCGCACCCGCGCATCGGCCAGACCGGGCGCGGCGCGCTCGGCCTCGATGCCTTCGGCCATGCGCTTCTTGGCCTCGGCGTGCTTGGCCGCGGCTTCCAGTTCGGCCTGGGCGATCACGGTCAACTCCACCGCCTTGTGCTTGGACGCGACCTCGTCGGCTTCGGCCTGCTTGACGTGGCGCACCAGCGCTTCCTCGGCCTTGGCCTGAGCGGCCAGCACCGTCACCTGCTTCTGGCGGTCCGCTTCGGAGACCTGGCGCACTTCCTTGATCCGCTCTTCTTCCTGGGCCACGGTCTTCTCGACCGACACCCGCTCGCGGATCACGTTGGCGATGTCCTTGCGCTGGATTTCCAGGGCCTTTTCCTTGTCGATCTTCTGCAGCTCGACCTCGCGCTCGCGCGAGACGATCTCCAGATCCTTCGCGCGATGCACCTTCTCGACCTCGATCACCACCGCGCGCTGGCGGTTCTGCTCGGCGACTTCGACTTCGCGCATGCGGTTCTGCTCGCGGATGTCCAGCGATTCCTGGGTCGCGATGCGCGCCTGCTCGGCCTTCAGGCGCTCTTCTTCCTGCACCTTCATCGTCTCGGCTTCCTCGCGCGCGCGGATGGTCGCGATCTCGCGCTTCTGCCGCGCCTCGGCGTCGGCCTGCTGGCGTTCCAGCGCCAGCATCGCCTCGCGGGTCTCGACGTTCTTCTTGGTGATCGCCAGTTCCTCGTTGCGCGCGAGCTCGTTGGTGATGACGTTCTGCGCCGCGGTCAGCTCGGTGATCTTGCGGATGCCCTCTGCGTCGAGAATGTTGCTCGGGTCGAGCGAGTTCTTCGGCGTCTGTTCGAGGTAGTCGATCGCCACGTCTTCGAGCACGTAACCGTTGAGATCGTTGCCGATCACCTGGATGATGCGGTCGCGGAATTCCTGGCGGTTCTCGAACAGCTTCACGAAATCGATCTGCTTGCCGACCGTCTTCAGCGCTTCGGAGAACTTGGCGTTGAACAGTTCGTTGACCGCGATCTTGTCGGACGCGCGGTCGACGCCGATCGCCTTGGCGACCTTCAGCACGTCCTGCGCGGTCTCGTTCACGCGCAGATAGAACGCGACGGTGATGTCGGCGCGCATGTTGTCGTGACAGATCAGACCGTCCTTGCCGCGGCGGTCCACTTCGAGGGTGATCAGCGAGATCCGCATGAACTCCTTCTTGTAGATCACCGGATACACCAGCGCGCCGGTGAAGTGCACCTTCGGCGTGGACGACAGATCGTTCACGATCAGCGCGGTGCCCTGCGGCACCTTGATGTAGAAGGCCTTGAACAGGCCGACGATGCCGAGCAGCATCAGGATCACGACACCCGCGATCATCAGCACAGGCAGTATGGTTTCGCCAGACATCTCAGTTCTCCAATCGACGCGCAAAGACGGATACGACAGGCTGCGGCCGGCGCGCGGGTCGCGGCAGCAGCGGATTCGGGGACAACACCGCGGTCACAACCGCTCGAACTCTTCGCAGGACGTCACCCGGTAGGCGTTCTGCTCTTCCAGGTATTCGATCAGGACGATGCGGTCGCCGCGGACGTAGCGGCCGGACACGTCCGCGCGCACCTGCAGGATCAGACCGGCGCCGCCGTCGTCGATTTCCGCGGTGCCCGAGGTCTGGGTGATTTCGGGGCTGCGCACCACGCCCTGACGACCGAGCATCGGCCGCTGCGAGACCGGCGCGAATCGGCGCAGAATGCGCCGCACCGGCGCCAGCACGATGCGGCCGACCGGGATCGCGAGCAGCAGGCCGCCGATCATGGTCGCGATGTCCGCCGGAATCGCGAGGGCGCCCAGCGCGGCGTCGCGCAGCAGGAACAGATCGACGAAATAGCAGACGGTCCAGCCGACGATCGCGATGATGGTGAACACCACCATCACGGGCACGCCGTGCAGGCCGAATTTCATGAGCAGGCCGCCGGCGTCGGCATCGTGGTGATGCGCGCCGTGGCCATGGCCATGACCGATGTCGTGGCCGTGACCGATGCCATGTCCGATATCGTGGCCGAAGCCATGACCGGCACCGTGGGCGCCGAGCCCGTCCGGCATCAGCCCGTCGACGGTGTCGACCTCGAGAATCCCGAGCGCCGCCAACAGCCAGTGCGCCGTCACCACCAGCAGCAGCACGGTGTACACGACCGTCGGAAACGACGTCACGATCTGCAGGAATATATCCATCCACCCTCCCCCGGCCGCGCGACGCATGCCCCCGCGCGCGGCCCTATGGTCAACCTTCGATTTTCTTCTTCAGCCGCGACAGCACCGCATCGGCGCCGTCGGGTACGGCGATGATGCCGGCCTCGCGCAGTTTCGCTTCGAGCGGGTCGTCGCCGCTCTCGCGCGCGATCTCCGCGGCCGCTTCCATCCGCGCGCCGCGCTCGGCCTGCCGGTGCTTGATCCGCTCCAGCGATTCCAGCGCGGTGCGCAGCCGCGAATCGGTGCCGGCGTGGCGGTGCGCCACGGTCGCCTGCGCGCGCTGCACGGTGGCGGTCGCGCGCACGGTGTCGACCTGCTGCTTCAGGCGTTTGATGTGCGCTTCGGCCTGGGCGATCACCTTGCGCAGATCGGCGATGCGCGCGGCGAGTTCTTCGCTGCGCCGACGGTCGGCATCGCGTTCGGTCTCGAAGGCCGCGATCTTCGCGGCGACTTCGCGCGCCAGGGCTTCGTCGTCCGACTTCAACGCCTTCAGCGCATAGCCTTCGTATTCCTCGACGCGCGCATCGGAGGCCGCGAGGCGATCCAGCGCGACCTTGTAGTGCGCCAGCATTTCGGCCAGCGCATCCTTCGAACGATGCAGTTCGGCGTCGGCGTCGCGGATCTCCTGATCCAGAATGCGCAGCGCCTGACTGTCGGCGATGGCTTCGCCCAGTTCGTTGGCGCCGCCGCGCACCGCGTCGACCAGCTTGCGCCAGATCGGCGATGCCGGCGCGCCCGCGGCGATGCCTGCGGCCTTCTCCGACGCAGCGGCGCCGTCCGGACGTTCCGGACACTCGTGGGTGCTCATGCGGCCTCCCGCAGATGGGTTTCGTAGGCTTCGGTGGCCCGGATGACGTTGTCGGCCAGGGTTTCGATCTCGAACAGCACGTCGGCCAGCGACGACGACGCGCTCAGCGCGCCGAACATGATGTAGACCGGATCGCCGTCGAGCGTTTCGATGCCCAGCGTCGACAGCGGAAACAGCTTGTGGGTGCGCAACAGCGCTTCGTTGAAGCGGGCGGGATCGCGCACCTGCGAGACCGGCCACAGCAGCGCCTCGACCACGATCTGGCGGCCGACCACGGCCATGAACAGCGGCAGATCGCCGTAGTCGTGCATGGTCATGTACAGACCCGGCTCGGCGCCCTCGATCAGTTCCACCGACATCAGGCCCTCACGCACCGGCTCGGCGGCGGCGATCGCCGCGCACAGCGCCGAGGCGGTCCACATCGGCGCCGCGGCCTTCAGCGCGGCGGCCGCGGACAGCCGCGAACCGGCAAACGTCATCCCAGCGATCTGCGACTCACCCATCGTCGGCTCCCCTGCGTGGCGCCCCGACCGCGCGGTCTCGCTGCGCGGCCGGCGCATCTGCCGCTCGATCGCGGCCAGTTCATCGGCGTATTCCGGCAGCACCCACAGTTCCTTCTTGGTCAGGCCCTGCTCGCGCAGGCGGTCCCGATGGCGGCGCTGATAGAAGGCGGAGGTGCGGCGTTCCATGACCACGACCTTAAGTGTCACATGTGATGACTGTCAAGCCATCACATGTGACATTCCGACCGGCGGTCTCCGCAGCGCCCGGCGCGCGACGGGCGATGCTCGCAATGCGACAGGCATTGGCGATCGACGCCGATTCGGCGCAGGCCGCGGCGGAACAGGAGATCACCGCGATGGACAGCGAAATCGGCGGGGAAATCGAACGCGCGGCGCGCAAGGGCAGCGCCGGGCCCGCGCCGACGAAGCGGCAAGGTTGGCCCCGCCCCCGAAACGCGAAGACCCCGGCCGAGGCCGGGGTCTTCGCGTTCGGAGGGGCGTTTGGCTGTGGCCTCAGTCGAAACCGTACTGCCAGCGGACCTCGGCGATGCGCGCGAGCACCTCGGCATCGACGCCGTCGCGCTCGGCGCGGGTGAGGATGTTGGCGAGAACGCGCTTCTCGTCCTCGTCGACGATCTCGTCGCGCAGGGCCAGCGCCAGCAGTTTTTCGAGTTCCGCGAGGTCGAGGCGACCGTCGTCGGTGAAGACGTGGATCGAGGCGATGGCGATTTCGTGGTGGCTGCGGAGCTTGCCGGTCATGGACTGTCCTTCGTGATGGGCCGAAACGAAAACCCCCGGGCGGGCCGGGGGCTTGCGACGCACTGTAGCGGCGGGCAGCGCCGCCGGACAGTGTCTTACCACACGACCTCGGCCATCGAGCAGTTCAGGCCGGAACCGATGCCGAGCAGAGCGACGCGGTCGCCCTTCTTCAGGCGACCCATCTCGCGCAGCTTGCTGAGCACGATCGGCACCGAGGCCGGGCCGATGTTGCCGTGCTCGCCGAAGATGGTGAGGACCTTCTTCGGATCGATGCCGAACGCGTCGAGCATGGCCTGGGTGTGGACCTTGCTGACCTGATGGATGACGAATTCGTCGACTTCGTCCACCGCCCAGCCCAGCGCGAGTTTGGCCGCGGCGAACGTCTTCGACGCCAGCTTCATGCCTTCGATCAGCAGCATCTTGGTGTCGGTGACCATGCGGTCGAGGTTGCCGCGGCAGAGCGTGTTCCACTGCGTGGCGGCGCGGGTGACGCCGCCGCGGTAGCGCGGCGCGCCCGGCGCGAGTTCGGCGCGGGCCAGCACCATGCCGGCGGCGCCGCAGCCCAGGGTCAGAGTGGCCATTTCGTTGCGGAACTCTTCTTCGGTAAGGTCCGGGCTGGCCATGCGGGTGAGGGTCTTCTCGTAGGCGAGATTGGCGGTTTCGCCGTCGACGATCAGCGCGTAGTCGATTTCGCCGCGTTCGATCATCCGGCTGGCGATGTCCATGCCGTTGAGGAAGGCGAGACAGGCGTTGGCGATGTCGAAGTTCTGGCAGGTGTCGGAGAGACCGAGGTTGCCGCTGACGATGCTGGCCGTGGACGGCTCCAGGTAATCGCGGCTGACCGAGGTGTTGACCAGCAGGCCGACGCGCGAGGGGTCGATGCCGGCATCGGCCAGCGCCTTCACGCCGGCGAGGGTGGCGGCGTCGGAGGCTTCGACGCCATCGTCCCAGAGGCGGCGCGAGCGGATGCCGGCGATGTCCTCGAGAACGTTGGCCTTGATCCCCAGCCGGTCCAGGGTCGGCTTGAGCCGGGCGTTGATCTCGGCGCTGGTGAGCTGACGCGGCGCGTCGATGTGGGCGAGTCCGGCGATGGCGACGTGTTGAAACAGCATGGGCAAGGGACCATGAGACAGTCAGGAACCGTATAGGGTACTGCCTTCCCTACGCCTGCGCATGCGAAACGCCATCGCGGGACGGCCGATTCCCGACACCGGTACACAATCGGGCCCGTTTTCGGGGCCATTTCCAGCCGTTACAAGGCAGTTTCAGGGCATGTCCCGCCACCGCGGCCCTCGACCGGGCGCGTCGGCCGGGCTCATCGAACGTCCTGCCAGGCGTAACCGGCCATGCGCCGGACCCCACGATTGGGGTGGCTGGCGAAGCGCTCGCGCCAGCGCTGCTGCCGGGCGGCATCCGCCTGCACGCCGGCGAGCAGCCAGGCCAGACGCTCCAGCCGCGGCGCCTCGTTGCGGCGCCATTCCGTGGCCAGCACCGACTCCCATTGCGACACGGGCAGGCGCATCAGCGCGGTCCGCAGCGCCCAGGCGTCGCCGTGGTCGAGGTACTGCGCCAGGCCCCAGTCGGCTTCCGACGCCGGCAAACATTCGCCCAGCGCCTTGAACGCGGCGCGCCGGGCTTCATGCTGCCAGTCGCCCCAGCGCCGACCGTCCATGTGATCGGCGATGACCCGCTGCAGCCGTGCCACCGCCTGCGCATCGCCATGGACACCGCCCCATGCGCCGAAGGTGGCGATGGCCACCGTGCGCACGCCCCACCATTTGTCCGCGAGCGCCGCCTCGATCTCGCCCCAGGCATCGGCATCGGGCGCCTGCCTGCCCAGCGCGCGCAAACGGTCGCAGCGGTCGCGGACGAGATTGGCGCCGGGCCGGTCGTGCGCCGCCCTCCGCGCGCGACGGCACGGCAGGCAGCGCACCGCGGTGCTGCCGATCGGACCGAGGGCGGTTTCGTACCACCATTTCTGCTGCTTCGCGGTCCACACCTGTTCTTCGCCGCAGTCGCGGCAGACGAAGACGGTGTCGGCGTAGAACTCGGGCAGCGGGCCATGGGTGTTGTTGTGTCGCGCCAGCAGCGCGCGATCGGCCGGTTCGATGCCGCCGGCGGGCAGGTGCCGACCATGCGATGGCCGGGCCAGCGCCTCCTGCAGCCGCCGCGCGCGTTCGAGCCGTTTCTCCTTGATTTCGGCACGGCGCTGTTTCCCGCTTTTGATCACCGCGCGCAGCGCCACGCGATGTAGCGCTGCTCGCCCGATACCGGCGGCGCCACCGGCTGCACGGTGTCGGCGCCGAGACCCGGGGCCTCGTTGCGCGCCAGCGTTTCCAGTTCGTCGCGCACCTTCAGACGATTGCGCTCGTAGAAGGCGACGCTGTCCTTCACCGACACCTCGACCTCGCCGCGCTTCTCGCAGCCGGTCGGCGTGCCGTCGACCACGCGCACCTTCGAGGCGCCGGGCGCCATGTGCACCCAGGTGCAGCCGGCGACGAGCAGGCAGGACATCGCGAGGATCGAAAAACGTGCGGGCATGACAGGGCTCCGGAAAAGACGATGCCCGCGATCATGGCGGGCATCGTCGCAACACGACAGGAACGACGCGGCGGGACGCGCCCGCCGCAGGGATCACTTCTTCACGGGCGCGCCGTCGGCGTCGACGATGCTGACCTCGCCGAACTTCAGCGCGCGCACCGGCTTCTCGATCTGCTTCAGATCGCCGACCACGACCCAGGTGAGGGCGTTAGGGTCGATCGCGGCGGCCGCGGCCTTCACCTGATCCACGGTCAGGCCCTCGATCTCGGCCTTGCGCTGGAACACGTAGTCGTCGGGACGGCCGTAACGGACGATGCCGCTCAGGGTGCCGAGCACCGCGCCCGCGGTTTCGTACGAACCGGGCAGGCCGCGGATTTCGGTGGACTGGATCTTGGCCACTTCCTCCGGCTTCGGCGGCGCCTTGCCGGTGACGTATTCGCCGATCTCGCGCTGCAGTTCCTTCATCGATTCCGCGGTCTTGTCGATCTGCACCGCGGCGAAGGCCATCCACGGCCGCTGGCCCAGGGCGCTGGACGCACTGCTGTAAGAACCGTAGGCCCAGTGCTTGTCCTCGCGCAGATTCATGTTGAGGCGCGAGGAAAACTCGCCGCCCAGCACCGAATTGGCGATGTCGAACTTGACCGAGCCCGCATCCTTCGTCGACGGCACCAGTTGGCCGACGTAGATGTTGGCCTGCACCGCGCCCGGCTGGTCGATCAGGAACACGCGCGGCTTCTTCGGGATCGCCACCTCCGGAATGCCCACGTTCGCGGACGCGCCGCCGGCGGGTTTCCAGTCGCCGAGATGTTTCTCCAGCACCGGCACGATCTCCTGGAGCGTGGTGTCGCCCACGATCAGCAGCGTGGCGTTGTCCGGACGCACCCATTTCGCATGGTAGGCCTGCAGGTCGTCGCGACCGAGCGACGCGATGGACGCTTCGTTGCCGGTGCCGCTCAGGGGAATGGCGTAGGGATGGCCCGCGCCGTAGAGCAGCGGCGGCAGCACCCGCATCGCGGCGCCGTTCGGACGCGCCTTCTCCTGCTTGATGCCGGCGATCCAGTTGGCCTTGACGCGGTCGATCTCGGCCTGGTCGAAGCGCGGGCGACGCAGCATGTCGGCGAACAGCGCGACCGACGGATCGAGGTTCTGCTT
>CAMLLG010000019.1 GCA_946480825.1 uncultured Lysobacteraceae bacterium | reverse complement strand
GTGAGCGCGTGGGCGTGGAGGACAACTTCTTCGCGCTGGGCGGGCACTCGCTGCTATGTCTGCGCCTGACCCACGAAATCCGGCGGCGATTCGATGTCGTTCTGGGTCTGAGCGACATCTTCGTCTCGCCACGACCCGATGCGATCGCGGCATTGATCGAAGCTGCGAATATCGCATCGGACGACAGGGCTGCCCCTGTCTGGCTTCCACCAGTCACGGTGCACGCCGACGTTACGCGACCGTTGATCTTCGGCATACCGGGTATCGGCATGTCCGCCGCGGCGCTGGGACCGCTGCGTGAGGCGCTGGCGCCCGGTCTGACGCTGTTGGCGTTCAGTCCGCGCGGATTCGATGGACTGCAGTCTCCGCATGGCGATCTGGATGGGCTGATCGAGGATGCGCTGATGGCGTTGCTCGCACGACAGCGTTCGGGCCCTTATCGTCTGATCGGACACTCGTTCGGCGGCTGCATCGCCTACGAATTGGCGCGACGGCTCGAAGCTCGAGGCGCACGGGTGTCGCTGGTGCTGCTCGATTGCGTGCTCGACTGTCGTGCCGAGGCCGATGCCGATGCGGAAGCCGACGCGGAAGCGATCGGCGACCTCCGTCAGGTCGGGGCGCTGCTTCGTGCGATGGCGCCGACCGATCTTGTCGCGCCGGAACCACAGGCTCCCGAAAGCGTCGATGCATGGGTGGCATGGGCCGCCGACACGATGGCGCTGCGCACGCGCGGCGCTGCGTCCAGCCACATGGACATCGCCCGAGGTCTCGTCCAGACCAGCCTGGCGCAACTGCGAATGCATCGCCGATACCGCGCGACTGGACCGCTGCGTGGCCCGGTGCGCCTGTTCGTGGCCGAACGCGGCGCGATGAGCGATGCTGCCCGATACGATGCGGTGCTTGCCCGTTACGGGCGACTCTGCGGCGATTTCGTCGGCGAAATCGCCGCGGGCAATCATGTCTCGATGTTGGGTGGTCGTCATGCGTCCACGCTGGCTGCGCGCATCGACGAAAGTTTCATGGGCGTCGCGTCGCAGGGCAGGAACGGGGCAGGCGGGATCACGGGCGGGATCACGGAGATCACCGGATGAGCGCGAAGTCGATTCCCGGGGCGGCGGCGGTCGAAGCGAGTGCGACGAACGGCGAAGATGCCATGAGGTTGCGGGTCGACCCCGATCGGGGTCGGCACTGGCTGCTGCGTATCCGCCCCTTGTGGCGCCGACATGCCCTGCTGTCGCTGCTGGTCTTCTCGTTTTCGGTGGGAGCGGTCGTTTTCCAGACCGCGATTCCCGGCCTGCTCGGCAACGCTGTCGATGCCATCGGAGCCTCGCTGCGCGCCGGCGATGCGAAGCCGTTGGGTACGGCATTGCTTCTGCTGCTCGCGGGCGGCCTGGCGCGCAGCGCGATGAATTTCTCGGTCCGCTACACCCTGTTCATGCTCACGTACCGGATCGAGTCGTCGTTGCGTCGTCTGGTCTATCGTCGGCTCATGGCACTGCCGTTGTCGTTTCTCGCGCGTTTCCGTACGGGGCAGATTCTGTCCCGCGCCAACAGCGACATCCGGACGATACAGAATTTCCTGCTCTATCTGCCTTACACGTTGATGGTGTTCGGCACGTTTTTCCTGTCCATCGTCTACATGTTCGCGATCGACGTGCGCCTGGCGCTGCTGGCGATATCGCCGCTTCCCGTGGTCTTCCTGTTGAGCCTTCGGTTGCGGCGGTTGGCCTACCCGTTGAGCTGGCTTGTGCAGTCGCGCATGGCGGACGTGGCTTCCGTCGTCGACGAGAACATTCGCGGGCAATCGGCCGTCAAGCTGTTCGGCCGACAGGCGCAGCAGATCGAGGCATTGAAGATCGCCGCCGTCCGGCTGCGTTGGGCGTCGATGATGATGATCCGCTATCGGGCCCGCTATTCGCCCTGGATCGAGAATATCGCCGTGCTCGGGCAGATCGCGATTCTGCTCTACGGCGGCAGTCGGGTGATTCGCGGCGAACTGCAGCTGGGGCAGCTGGTCGCATTCAATGTTTACGTACTGATGATGATGACGCCGTTCAACACGCTCGGCCAGGTCCTGGTGATGGCACGCAATGCATCCGCGGCGGCGAGTCGGGTCTTCGCGTTGCTCGACGAGGAAACCGTCGTCCTCGATGATCCGGTCGAGGTTCCGGATCGACTGCAGGAGATCGTGCTCGAAGGGGTTCGCTATGTCGCGCCGGAAGATCCGGAACGACCGGATGCGGGAAGGCGGCTCGTTCTGGACGGTGTCGATGCGAACTTGCGCGCTGGCGGCATCACGGCCATCGTCGGCAGGACCGGCAGCGGAAAGACGACCATCGCGCAACTCATCGTGGGTCTGATTCGCCCCGAAGCCGGCCGCATTCTCGCGAACGGAGCGGATCTGTCGCGGATCGAGCCTGCGCGTCTCCATCGGGATGTGCTCCTCGTATCGCAGGAAAGTTTCCTGTTCGCCGACACCATCGCCGCGAACATCGCATTCGGCTGCCCGGACGCGAGTGAGGCGGACATCGTGCGCGCCGCGACCATCGCCGATGCGCACGATTTCATCCTGCAGCAGCCGGAAGGCTATGCGACCCAGGTGAGCGAAGGCGGCGGTACATTGTCCGGAGGGCAGCGCCAGCGCATCACCATCGCGCAGGCGGTATTGATGCGGCCTTCGGTTCTCGTGCTGGACGACGCGACCAGCGGCCTCGACAGCGTCACCGAAGCCAAGGTGATCGAGGCGTTGAAGCGGGAGATGCGGGATGGCGTGCTGATCATCATCTCGCATCGAGCGTCGATGGTGCGTCATGCGGAAGAAGTGCTGCTGCTCCACGAAGGAAGGATCGCGGATCGAAGCACGCATGAAGCGCTTCTGCGCGACCAGCCGTTGTATCGGGATGTTTTCGTCCAGGACGACTCCGGATCGGCCGACGATGGCCCCGGGCCGGAAAGCGATGCGGAATTCCGCAAGCGCATCGGCGATTCGGTGCGCGGCGCCGCGTCCTTCGACGTGCGCATGGGGGAACTGCTATGAACGGAGCCACGCGTGTCGGCCAGGATGTGCCGGTCGAATATCGCGACACGGTCGAGCCGCTGCTGCGGCAGGAGCCGCGGCATCGCACGGACGACGATCCGCAACCGGCGTCGACCGGGACATTTTCGTTGTCCGCGTTCATGCGGCCATACCGGTCGCGCCTCCTGCTTGCGTTCTCGATCGTTGCCATATCGACGATCGTCAACAACATCGGTCCGCTGATCTTCGCCAAGGCGATCGACGACGGAATCGTCGGCGCCAATCCCCGGTTGCTGCTGATCCTGGCGACGGTCTATCTGGGAACCGTGCTGCTGCGGATCGTGTTGCGTCGCGCGAGCATCGGTTATATCGGCGCGCTCGGTCAGGATTTGCTGTATCGGCTCCGCAACAGGGTATTCTCGCATCTCCAGAGATTGTCATACGAGTACCACGGCAAACATCGCCCGGGACATACGCTGACGATTCTCACCAGCGACATCAATGCGCTTTCGTCGCTGCTCCAGGATGCGTTGATCAACTTCGTGGTGCAGGGGCTGGTGCTGATCGTGATCGGTGCGGTGCTGTTCTCGATGAACGCCGCGCTCGCATTCATTCTGCTGGTGGCGGTCGTGCCGCCGATGATGGGTGCGACCCTGTGGTTCCGGAAAGTTTCGGGAAGGCGGTTTCGCCAGGCAAGAGCGCGCAGCGCGGACGTGACGGCGGACCTGCGGCAAACCCTGTACGGAATGAAGCAGATCCGGATCTTCGACCGGGCTGCGGTGAATGTCCGCGCGCACGACGCCGCGGTCGCGAGCTATCAGCAGGCCAACGACGCCAGTTCGAAGCTGACCTCGTTGTACTCGGCGATCACCGACTTCATCGAAATCGGCGCGCAATGCGTGGTCCTGTACTTCGGATTCCGTTTCGTGACCGGCGGTACGCTGACGATCGGCGAGCTGATCGCTTTCGCGTTGTTTCTCAAGCGGTTCTTCGGTCCGCTCGAGCAGTTGGCGCTGCTGTTCCGCGACTATCAGGCGGCAAAGGCGGCGCTGGACAAGATCGTCCGTTTCCTGTCGGTTCCGCCGGCCATCGTGGAGCGGGAAGGCGCTGCGCCACTGCGGGTCGAAGCGGGTGCGATCCGGTTCCGTGATGTCGCCTTCGCCTACGAAGAGGGCACGCCGGCGCTTGCGGGCGTGGATCTCGAAATCAAGCCGGGCGAGCACGTGTCGATCGTCGGCGGGACGGGCAGCGGCAAATCGACGCTGATCAAATTGCTGTGCCGTCTTCTGGATCCCGATAGGGGGCATATCGAGATCGACGGGCAGGATGTGGCCCAGGTCACCCTGGCTTCGCTTCGCGGCAGTGTCGGCGTGATCCAACAGGATCCGGTGCTTTTCCACGGCAGCCTGCGCGACAACCTGCTGTTCGCGCGGCCGGAAGCGACCGAGGCGCAATTGCGGGAAGCTTGCCGAGCGGCACGCCTGGACGATCTGATCGCCCGTCTGCCGTACGGGTTGGACAGTTCCGTGCACGAACAGGGGGCGACGCTGTCTTCCGGCGAGCGCCAGCTCGTGGCGATCGCACGGTTGCTGTTGATGGATCCCGCGATCGTGGTCATGGACGAAGCGACTTCGCACCTCGATCCTGCCACGGAGTTGCGGATAGAAGACGCTCTGCGAGCGGTATCGCGGGAGCGCACCACGCTGGTCGTATCCCATCGCCTCGACCGCATGACCCGCGCCGATCGCATCGTGGTCATGGGGGCGGGGCGCATCCTAGAATCCGGCACCCACGCGGAACTGCTTCAGGCCGACGGCCGCTATGCGGACATGGCCCGACAGTGGAACGCCCGCAGGCCTGCCCGGGTCGCTTCGCAGCATCCGTTCGTCGACAATGGCGGATGACCGGAACACTTACAGCACAAGGAGTTCATCGATATGCAGTCGAAACCATCGCGCATTTTTCTGGCGTCGCAGTTGATCGCTGGCCTGGGTATCGGAACGGCGCATGCGCACGATCCGCTCGACCCCAAGGCGGATGCGGATGCCAGGCAGATCGATCACATCGTCGTGGTCGGGCGCAGCAACAATCTGATCGGTGAAGCGGGCAGCGCGTCCGAAGGCGGACTCGATCGCGAGGACATGTCGCGTCGTCCGCTGCTGCGTCCGGGCGACCTCGTCGAATACGTGCCGGGCGTCGCTGCGACCCAGCACTCGGGTTCCGGAAAGGCGAACCAATACTTCCTGCGCGGATTCAATCTCGATCACGGCACCGATTTCGCGCAGTTCGTCGACGGCATGCCGATCAACATGCGGACTCATGGACATGGACACGGTTATTCCGATCTGAACTTCATCATTCCGGAGATGGTCGATGGTCTGCGCTATCGCAAGGGGCCTTATTTCGCCGATGTCGGCGATTTCTCTTCTGCCGGCACGGTGAGTTTCCGATTGGCCGACGACCTCAAGGAAGGATTCGCCCAGATCGAAGCCGGCTCGTTCGGATACGGTCGGATCGTCGCCGGCGACAGCGTCGGCATCGCCGACGCGATCCTGACCTGGGGCGCCGAGGCGCAGACCTACGACGGCTCGTGGAAGGACGTCGACGAAGACGTCAACAAGCGGAATGCGATGCTTCGATACTCGCGGCAGATCGGCAGCGGTCACGGCTATCTGATGGCCCTCGGCTACGAAAACCGCTGGCGTTCTCCGGATCAGATTCCGCAACGTGCGGTTCGTTCCGGCCTGATCGACGAATTCGGTTCGATCGACGATACCTTGCGCGGCGAGTCGTCGCGCCATTCGTTGTCCGCGGGCTGGTATGGAGACCTTCTCGGCGGCACCCTGTCGGCATCCGCCTATTGGATCGAATACGATCTTTCGCTGTGGTCGAATTTCACCTACTTCCTCGACGACCCGGTCAACGGCGATCAGTTCCGCCAATTCGACGAGCGGACAGTGACGGGATTCGACCTGAGGGAAACCTGGAGCGGCGAGCGGTGGAAGTTCTCGACAGGGCTGCAGGGACGGCGCGACGACATCGGACGCGTCGGGCTGTCGCGCACCCGCGATCTCGCGTTCCTGTCGGCCATCCGCGACGATCGCGTCGATGAGCGCAGCCTCGGCCTCTGGGTGCAGGGAGAATGGCAGCCGGTCGAGCCGTTGAGGTTGAGCCTGGGGACCCGGCGCGACCGTTACACCTTCGATGTGCGCGCGCTTCAGCCGGAGAACAGCGGTCGCGGCAGCGACGCGATCAGCTCGACGAAGGCCGGGCTCGCATGGAAGCTGGGCGATCAGGTCGAGCTGTATGCGAACTGGGGCCAGGGGTTCCACTCCAACGATGTCCGCGGTGCGACGATTTCCGTGGATCCATCGACCGGCGATCCTGTCGATCGCGTCACGCCGCTGGTGCGTACGCGCGGCGATGAACTCGGCATGCGCTGGTACAGGATCGATCGATGGCAGATGACGCTTGCATTGTGGCGGCTCGGAATCGACTCCGAGCTGATCTTCGTGGGCGATGCCGGCAATACCGAGGCGAGCCGGCCAAGCGACCGCAGCGGTGTCGAGCTCGGGTGGACATTCTTCGCGACGCCGCGCAGTCAGATCGCATTGGAAGCGTCGTATAGTCGGGCCAGATTCCGCGATTCCGATCCCGCGGGACGCAGGATCCCGGGCTCGGTACCGTTGGTGCTCTCCGCTGAATGGACCGCGGACTGGACGCAGGGTTGGCACTCGTCGATCCGTGCGCGCCACCTCGGACGTTATCCGCTGATCGAAGACGGCAGCGTCAGCGCCGGCAGATCGACGCTGCTCAACGCGGCCATCGGCCGGCGATGGAACGACTGGTCGCTGGAGCTCGACATCCTCAATCTTCTGGATTCCAGGGATCACGATATCGATTACTTCTATGCGTCTCGCTTGCCGGGCGAGCCGATCGGAGGCGTGGAAGACGTGCATTACCACATCTTCGAACCGCGCAGTTTCCGCGTGCGACTGACGCGAAAGTTCTGATCGCGAAGCGCGAAGGTTGATGCCGCCTGCGATCGATGGCGGCGGATGGTCGCCGCTGTCCCCGAGAACAGTTTGTCGTCGCAGCCATGGATGGCTGCGGCGTTCAAGCCGTTGCGAGAGCAGTCGGTTCGCCGGAACGTGTCGGAAGCTGTGCTCGAATCGGCTTGAATGCCGTCATTCGCCACTGGTCCGCATGACCGGACCGATCGGCATCGATCGGCGGGTGTCCCCATGCACCAGAAAGCCGCCTCGCGTCGTCGCGATCGTGTCGGTCCGCCAGGCCCGGATCGCGCACCGCAGCGACACCGGAGCGACCGCCCGAATCGGCCCGGTGTCGTCGCGTCTCAGCAGATTTTGCGCGACTCGACGCGCATTCCATGGGTAGATCTCCGCGTCGCCGAAGGCGCGGTGGCCGGGTGCCTGACACCCGACGCACCGGCCGCGAATCGCAACGGACTCAGCGCACACCGGCGCGATCGAGGTAGGCGTCGAGTCGATCCAGATCGTCCCGCTTCTGCGCTTCGCTGGCGAAGCTCGCGTTGAAACTGTTGCGCGCCAGGGTCGCCGCGTGGCCGGCATCGAGTCCCAGCGCATCGAACGTTTCGAGGAAGTTCTGATTGAGATAACCGCCGAAGTAGGCGGGGTCGTCCGAATTCACCGTCGCGATCAGGCCGGCATCGAGCAACGCGCGCAGGTTGTGTTCGGCCAGGGTCTTGAACACGCAGAGTTTGACGTTGGACAGGGGGCAGACTGTCAGCGGCACGCCCTGTTCGGCCAATCGCCTGACCAGCGCGGGATCCTTCAGCGCCTGCACGCCATGATCGATGCGCTCGGCCTTCAACACGTCCAGCGCGCTCCAGATGTAGGCCGGCGGACCTTCTTCGCCGGCATGGGCGACCGTTCGCAGGCCGTCCTTGCGCGTCTGCGCGAAGACCCGCGCGAACTTCTCCGGCGGATTGCCGACTTCCCCGGAATCGAGGCCCACGCCGATGAACTTGCCGCGATGCGGACGCGCCTCCTCGTACGTCGCGAGGGCGTCGTCTTCGGACAGATGGCGCAGGAAACACAGGATCAGTTCCGCACGCACGCCCAGCTCCGACTGCGCCTTGTCGCAGGCCCTGCGCAGGCCGTCGATCACCGTGGCCATCGGCACGCCGCGCGCGGTATGCGTCTGCGGATCGAAGAACAGTTCGCTGTGCAGGATGTTGTCGGCCTTGGCGCGCAGGAAATACGCCCAGGCCATGTCGAAGAAGTCCGCTTCGGTCAGCAGCACGCTGGCGCCGGCGTAGTAGATGTCGAGAAAACTCTGCAGATCGCTGAAGGCATAGGCCGCGCGCAACGACGCGACATCCGGATAGGCGAGGGCGACCTTGTTGCGTTCGGCCATCGCGAAGATCAATTCCGGTTCCAGCGAACCCTCGATGTGGATATGCAGCTCCGCCTTCGGCAGGCCGCGCAGGAAATCGGGGAGTGCTTCGGTGGACACGGCCATGCGGAGTTCCTTCTTTTTCGATATCGGGAGTCTGCCCGAAGCACGGGCGGACGCCTAGACGTCTCCCGGAATACGCTTCGCGGCCCCGCCCGTGGCCGCATCGGTCCTGCATGGGTTCGCCATGGAACTGGCGCTTCGCAGGACGTACCATTCGGCCATGACGACTTCCGACATCTTTCGCCTGAATGGCGAAGCCCGATCGCTCATCGACAGCGATCCGCGAGAATCCCTGCTGCGTTGGCTCAAGCGCCAGCGCCATACCGGCACCAAGGAGGGCTGCGCCGACGGCGATTGCGGGGCGTGCACGGTGGCGTTGATCGAGGCCGACGGCGTCGGCGGGTCGCGCTATGTCGCGGTCAACAGCTGTCTTCTGCCCGTGGGTGTCCTGCCGGGGCGCGAGGTGCTGACCGTGGAAGCATTGGCCGAGGGCGAGACCTTGCACCCGGTGCAACGTGCGCTGGTCGATACTGCCGGCTCGCAGTGCGGTTATTGCACGCCGGGGTTCGTCATGAGTCTGTTCGTCGGGCTGCACGAACATGCATTCGACGATCATGCGCTCGCCGGCAATCTGTGCCGATGCACGGGGTACGGGCCGATTCGTCAGGCGGCGCGCCGGTTGGCGACCGATGCGCCCGACGACCCGCGCTTCGCCGCGCTGCGCGCGCAGCCCCGATCGGCGCTGGCGGCGGCGGAACTGCCCCGGTTCTTCAGTCCCGTCGCCATCGACGATGCGCTGGCGCTCAAGGCCGAACACTCGCAATCGGAATGGTTCGCCGGTGGGACCGATCTCGGCGTGCACCTGAGTCATGGTCAGCCGATCGCGCCGGTGCTGATCGCGCTGGACCGCATCGGTGAGTTGCGGCAGTTGCAGATCGACGACGATCGCGTCCGCATCGGTGCCGGCGTGCCCTTGAGTCGGTTGGAGTCGGAACTGCAGGGCATTTTCCCGGCCATCGACGAGATGCTGCCGTGGTTCGCCGGCCAGCAGGTGCGCAATCGCGCGACGCTGGGCGGCAACATCGGCAGCGCGTCGCCGATCGGCGATCTGTTGCCCGTGCTGCTCGCGCTGGATGCGGTGATCCATCTGCGCGGCCCCGACGGTGCGCGCGATATCGATGCGGTCGACTATTTCGTCGGTTATCGCAAGACCGTGCGTCGCCCCGACGAACTCATCGTCGGCGTCACGTTGCCGCGGCGCGCCGATCTGCGTTCCGGCGCCGCCAAGGTGGCGAAGCGGCAGACCGACGACATCAGCATCGTGGCCGCGGCGTTCGCGCTGGGTTTCGACGACCAACAGAGAATCGACCACGCGCGGCTGGCCTACGGCGGCGTCGCCGCCATGCCTCTGCGGGCACGGAACACCGAAGCGCTGCTGATCGGGCGGCCGCTCGACCAGGAGACGCTCGACGCAGCCGCGGCGCAGTTGCGCGCGGAGTTCGAACCGCTCAGCGATCATCGCGCCGGCAGCGAATACCGTCGCGCGCTCAGCGCCAATCTCTTCCTGCGCTTCGTCGCGGAGCTTCGGTCATGAGCGCGTCGCCGGCATCGTTGCGCCACGAGAGCGCCGTCGGCCACGTCACCGGCCGCGCGATCTATACCGACGAACAGCGGCCGCCCAGCGGCATGCTGAGCGTGTATCCGGTACAGGCGCCGCACGCGCATGCGCGGATTCTCGCCATCGACACGGCGGCCGCGCTGGCCGTGCCGGGTGTCCACGCCGTGTTGACCGCCAGCGATGTGCCGGGCGAGAACGACACCGGCCCGATCTTCCACGACGAGCCTCTGATGCCGTCCGACACGGTGCTGTTCCATGGTCAGGCCGTGGCTTGGGTGGTGGCCGACGACGAGGCCGTGGCGCGCGCCGCGGCGCAGCGCGTGTCGGTGAGCTACGAAGCGCTCCCGGCGCTGCTGAGCATCGAGCAGTCGATCGCCGCGCAGGCCTTTCATCTGCCGCCGGCACGCGTCGCCCGCGGGGATGCCGATGCGGCGATGGCGCGCGCGCCGCTGCGACTGTCCGGCGAGTTGCGGATCGGCGGTCAGGATCATTTCTATCTGGAGACTCAGGCCAGTTGGGTCGAGATCGATTCCGAAGGCACGGTGCAGATCACGTCTTCGACCCAGCACCCGACCGAAACCCAGATCATCGTCGCCCGCGTGCTCGGGCTGCCGGCGCATCGGGTCGTCTGCCGCAGTCTGCGCATGGGCGGCGGCTTCGGCGGCAAGGAAACCCAGGCCAATCCCTACGCCGCGATCGCCGCCCTGGCCGCATACAGAACCGGTCGCCCGGTGCGGATCAAACTGAGCCGCGGCCTCGACATGCAGATGACGGGCAAGCGGCATCCGTTTCTCGGTCGTTACGAAGTCGGTTTCGATGCGCACGGCACACTGCTGGCGCTGAAGGCCGAGCTGATCGCCGATGGCGGCTGGAGTTGCGATCTGTCGCCGCCGGTGCTGATGCGCGCGATGGTGCATGTCGACAATGCCTATTTCGTGCCGGACATCGAGGTCACCGGCCTGATCGCGCGCACGCATCTGGTTTCCAACACCGCCTTTCGCGGCTTCGGCGGCCCGCAGGGCATGCTGGTGGGCGAAGAAGTGCTGGAACGTGTCGCGCGGCATCTGGGTCTGCCGGCGCACGAAGTCCGCGAGCGCAATTTCTATCGTCCGGCCACCGACGGCCATGTCGACCGCAACCAGACCCACTACGGACAACCGGTGGTCGACAACCACCTGCCGGCGCTGTGGGCGCAGTTGTTGCGCGACAGTGCGTTCCTGGCGCGTCGCGAAGCGATCGCGGCGTTCAACGCCGGCAGCGCGCAGCGCAAGCGCGGGATCGCCATCACCCCGGTGAAGTTCGGCATTTCGTTCAACAAGACCGAATACAACCAGGCCGGCGCGCTGGTGCACATCTACAGCGACGGCAGCGTGCAGCTGAATCATGGCGGCACCGAAATGGGGCAGGGCCTGCACACCAAGATGCTGGCGGTGGCCGCACGCGTGCTGGGCATCGGCATGGCGCGCATCCGGATCATGCCGACCAGCACCGACAAGGTGCCGAACACCTCGGCGACCGCGGCCAGCAGCGGCGCCGATCTCAACGGCCAGGCGGTCAAGGCCGCCTGCGAAACGCTGCTCGAACGTCTGCGCCCGGTCGCCGCCGGCTTGCTCGGCACGACACCCGAACGGGTCCGTTTCGCCGACGATGCGGTGTTCGCCGAGGACGGCAACGGCGAGCGCCTGCGGTTCGAGGCCGTGGTCGCCGCCGCTTACAGCGCACGGATCAGCCTGTCTTCCACCGGCTTCTACCGCACGCCGGGGCTCAGCTGGAACCCGCAGACCGGCCAGGGGCATCCGTTCTACTACTTCGCCTTCGGCGCGGCGGTCAGCGAAGTCGAAGTCTGCGGCTACACCGGCGTGCACACGCTGCGTCGCGTCGATCTTCTGCACGACGTCGGCGACTCGCTGGCCACCGCGATCGATCGCGGCCAGATCGAGGGCGGTTTCGTCCAGGGGCTCGGCTGGCTGACCTGCGAGGAACTGCGCTGGAACGATGCCGGCAGGCTGCTCACCGACGCGCCCAGCACCTACAAGATCCCGACCGTGTGCGAGGTGCCGGAAGACTTCCGGTTGACGCTCTTCCAGCGCAGCGAACCGCCGACCACGCAGGTGATCTTCGGTAGCAAGGCGGTCGGCGAACCACCCTTCATGCTCGCGATGAGCGTGCGCGAGGCATTGCGCGAAGCGGTCGCCGCGTTCGGCGACTGTCGTCGTCAAATCAGTGAAGTCGGCCTCGGCGCGCCGGCCACGCCGGAAGCGATCCTGACAGCGATCGAGCGCGTCCGCGGAGTCAACGATCCTTGAACGAACGTCTGTTCGCGCGCCTGCATGCCCGGTTGGCGATGGAGCCCGTGGTGTTGGCCAGCGTGCTGGAGACCCGCGGTGCGACGCCGCGCAAGGGCGGCAGCCGGATGTTGATCGGCGCCGGCGGAAGCGACGGCAGCGTCGGTGGCGGCATGGCCGAAGCGCAGGTGATCGCGACTGCCGCTGCCTTGCTGCAGGACGCGGGGCGCAGCGCGATCGTCGAGATCGATCTGACCGGCCGCCAGGGCGCCGCCGGCATCTGCGGCGGCCACATGCGCATCGGCCTGCGACGTTGGCACGGCGACGACGATCGTCTCCGGGTGGGAACGATCGCCGAGACCTTGGCGGCCGGGAACAGCGTCACGCTGGAATGCGACGATCTCGGCGGCTGCGAGCCGCAGACGATCGAGCCTCAGATGATCGCGCCGCAGACGATCCGGCCGGACCCGCGTCTGCTGATCGTCGGTGCCGGTCACTGCGGGCTCGCGCTGCACGACATCGCGAATGCGCTCGATTTCGATGTGTGGGTTCACGACGAACGTGCCGACGAACTCGCGAAGTTCGATCGGGCCACCCGCCTGGCCGGCCCGGTCGATCTGCTGGCTGGTGCGTTGGATACGTCGCGCGAGGTGTTCGCCGTGCTGCTGAACCGCGATTTCCGCTGCGATATCGCCGCGCTGCGCGAGCTGTGCCGACGGCCACCGCGTTACATCGGCATGATGGGCAGCGCCCGACGCATCGCCGAAGTCCGCGCCGCCTTGCCCGAACACGCCGCGGCGCTGGCCGCACTGCGCGCGCCGGTGGGCATCGACATCGGCGCGCAGACGCCGCACGAGATCGCGATCAGCATCCTCGCCGAGTTGATCCGACTGCGGTATGCGTCGGATCGTTGAGTGAACCCGGCCGCAGGCCGCGGGTAGAGACGCGGGCGAAAAAGTGGGTGTCCCTGCTTTGCCTGCTTTGGCTCAAGAAGTGGGTGTCCCTGTTTTGTTTTGCGTCTCGCCTTGCGTCCTCGTTCTAGCGTCCGATCGGTACCGTGAATTCGCAGACCGTCGCCGGTTTCGCGACCATCCGCGGGTCGTCGGACGTGAACGTCGCGTCGCCGCTCGGATAGTCCTCGCCGGGATCCCGGGGCGGGCAGAGGGTCACGCTGCCGCGCGGTGCGTCTCCGGGATCGAGCCGGCCGCCGTGGAAATCGGTGACCGCGCCGCCGTAATCCCATTCGAACCCGTAGAACTCGAAGGCCTTGCCGTTCAGGGCCTGCAACTCCGCACTGCTCAGCCCGATGCGGATGCCGTCGGCCCGCGCCCAGACGCTCTCGGGCGCGCCGATGCGCAGCATCGCCGGATGCGCGTTCGCCTCGTCGAGAAACACGTCGGCCGTTCGCGTCGGATCGTCCGGATACACCACCCAGCCCGTCAGGGTTTCGCCTTCGGCGCCATTCAACGTCTGTTCGCGCAAGTTGCTCGCGCCGAGGCGCGCCTGCGCGGTCGCGAGCGTGTCGTCCGCCGCGAGCAGACCTTCGATACCGGATGGCTTCGTCGCGGCGGGTGCGGGTGTCGGTGCGGGTGCCGCAGCGGCCTGCGCTGCCGAGGGCGGCGCAGGCGTCGGGGGTTCGGTCGAAGTGCCGCCGCAGGCGGACAATGCGGCGGCGAGGATCAACAGGGGCAGGGGACGGGTCACGTGAAGCGCTCCGGAGGCGAGGTTGGCGAACGGTTGTGGCGTTTCCGCGAGCGTACGCGATGCGGGAGATTTCTGCCGCACGGTGCATTCGGCGTCGGGTTCAATATCGCCCGAGGGGTTCCCGAAGAGGGACGCGGAAGCATGGGCAATGCCCCGGCTGCGGTTCTGCAAGGTGAGAAATTCCACTCCGTTTCATGTTTCTTCTTGCGTGTTTTCCGGTCTCAGAACCAGCCGTCGCGTACCCAGGGGCTGCGCTCATTCCGCTGAAGTTCGTCCGTGATACGCACCATGGCGTCGAAACTCGGATCGTCCACGCCGCCCCAGAACGCACGGCCCAGCAGATAACTGGTCGCGAACTGACGCCACGATGCGAACGAGCGCGCAGCCAGAAACGCCGCCATGCGCACAAGGGCAAGCGCCTCCTCGCGCTTGAGGTGGCCTGCGCCGAACGCTACCCGGGCGACCGTCACTGCTCGTCCCAAGTCATAGGCACGCGTGCCGCGTGCGACATCGGCGAGCGTCACCAGATAACCGAGCGCTTCCAGCCGTGAAATCGCTTCGGGATGATGGGCGATGAACTCCGCGAGTTCCGGGTCCTCATTCAGCTCAGCCTCGAACGCCTTTTCAAGATGCTCGCGGCTCGCGTCCGGATCGCCCTCCGCTGCAACCCGGATCAGCGTGTCGAACGTCATCGCATGACCACCGGTCAGAAGTGCGTGTATGCGTTCCCGCGTCTGATCGGAATCGTGCGCGTTCCACCACGTCGCCAGCCATTCGCGCATCTCGTCGCGCGATTTGTGTGGTTCGAGGACATTGACTGGAAACGCATTGTTCTCGCTCAATACCGCGCCGACCGCGAGCTGGCGTCGCAAGACAGGATTGTCGGGGACATCGGGATACTCCGAAAACCAGGTCTCGGCGCGCTCCCTTGAGCGACGCCAGTGTCGCCGCGACAGAAAGGCCGACAGCGCGGCCAACGCCAGCCCGACCGCCAAACCCGCAGCCACTTTCACCAGTTCCGTATCCATGCCTTCGTCCGATGCCATCCCTCAGGGATTGTAAGAGATATATGGGGACATCCAGGATCCATGTTTTTCCGAGCCCGGCCCGAGCATTTTCCTGACAGCCATCGCGCTGTATTGGCTGGATGCTGTCGGCATGACCCGTCCTCGTTCCGAACTCGTCCAGAATGGTGTTGCAGGCGCCTATCACTGCGTCCAGCGCTGCGTGCGCCGGGCGTTCCTCTGCGGCATGGATCAATACACCGGGCAGTCGTTCGAGTATCGGAAGGAATGGGTCGAAGCACGGGTTCGCTTGGTCGGCGAGTGTTTCGCCGTCGCGATCGATGCCTATGCGGTCATGAGCAATCATCTGCATCTGGTGTTGCGGATCGACCCTTCCGTGGCGGCCGAGTGGAGCGATGACGAAGTCGCGCAGCGCTGGGTTCGCCTGTTTCCGCCACGCGAAGACACCGAAGAAGCGATTGCACTCAAATGCCGGCGATTGCTGGTCGATCCGGAGCGTCTCGATCTCACGCGCGGCAGGCTCGCCAGTCTGTCCTGGCTGATGCGTTGTCTGGCGGAACCGATCGCACGGCGCGCCAATCGGGAGGACGGCTGCAAGGGCCGCTTCTGGGAAGGGCGATACAAATGTCAGGCCCTGTGCGACACGCGGGCGGTGCTCGCGGCGATGGCCTATGTCGACCTCAACCCGATTCGCGCAGGCATGGCGGATCGATTGGAGCGCTCCGTGCATACCAGCGTGCACGAGCGCATCGTGGCATTGCGTGCGCACCCGGAACAGGCGGCGGAGCCGCTGCATCCGGTCGCGGGCGGACTGCGCCGGGTGACGCCGCTGAGTACCGCGGATTACCTGCAGATACTGGACTGGACCGGACGCGCGCTCGCGCCGGGGAAGCGCGGACGCATCGCCCATGACGCGCCTGCGATCCTGTCCGTCATCGACCGCGATGCCGGGCGCTGGGCGCAGCGTGTCGGCGGGTTCGGCAACGGCTGGGTCCGGGTCGCCGGTTCCGCGCAGGATCTGATGGCCCTGGCGGAGCGGATCGGGCAGCGGTGGCTGAAGGGGATGGGTCTGGCGTTGCGGCTGGGTTGAGTCATCGGTGGTGAAGAGATGGCCCGCCAGAGAGGATGGATCGTGGGCGGGTGTTTCGGTTCGGGAGATGCGCTTGCGTTGAGAGGTTCGATTCGGGTGGTCGGTTCGCGATGCGGTGGGGGCTGGAGGGAAAGTGGGTGTCCCGGTCTTGCGTTCTGCGTCGGATCGTTGAGTGAACCCGGCCGCAGGCCGCGGGTAGAGACGCGGGCGAAAAAGTGGGTGTCCCTGCTTTGGCTATTAGAAGAGCATCTTCTTTCTCACAGAATTTCTCAAAAATTTCAGATAATGCAGGGTTGGCAAGCTCTTGGATAGCAAAGTAGGTATAATAAACAAGTTCATAATCTTGGTTTGTGTTAATGATATAAACTAATTTCTTTAAAATATCTTCGTCGATAAGTTTAAATCTACCCAAGAGCCACGAGCAGTTAATCAGCGTTGGCGCGTGTTCGCTTTCAATAAAAGTCTTTTTAAGCTTTGGATAGATCTTTGACCTTAGCGTGAAGTTTGACGAGCGAAGTAACACGCCAATTATTGATCTTTTGTCACTCAAGTTTTCTAGGTAATGGTCAAGATTTTTTAGTCCTTTAGACTTTAATCCTCTTTTTAGAAGAACCACGGCATCTTCAATTCCAATTTTTTCCAATGAAAAGGCTGCTCGCCACCACGCTTCTGAGTCTTGCCCATTTAGTATTACGTCGTATAAAAAATCTATGACTTCTTGGTCTTTCAGTTTGAATTCACCCAAAACCCATGACAGGCCTATTGAGTCAGTTAGATAAGCATGGTCAATTTCTTTGAAGGCTGCTAGCACATCATTTGGGTTGAAATGTTGAATGGTGCTTCCAATGTTCCAGTCAAAATTTTTGTTATGAGGCCTTTCGCGTGACAAGTCAGTCAGAAGGTTTTTTACAAAGCCTCTGATGTCATCGCATTTTTTTAGCGTTTCTTTTGCAATTTCCAGAAGCTCTTTTTCTGAATAAATTCTTTCTTTGTAATCTGAGTATCTCCTGTCTTTAAGCTCACTTTCGTATATCGTCATGTTCTGTCCTTGTTGTTTATTTCAAATTTCAGCTTTGCCTTGGATTGATCCAAGGTCCGCAGTAAAAAAGTAATTTTTAACCTTTTCGGACCAGAGTTGTGCGCAGTTCTTGGATCGACGTCTGCTTCAGCAGATTGAAAAGCAGGGGTTTGGTGTCTTCTCCCCTGTGGTTGTAACGGTAGCAAACTTCGGCCAAGTGACCTGCCCCATCCCCCCGCCGTACCAGTGATTACTGACAAAGTCCGGGGTTAAAGGGTACTGCAGTGTCGGTGTGTTCTGCGCGGTAATTGGCAGCGAACTTGGCGCAAGCGATCTGGCCGCACTGCTGTGCGGACGTACCTCGTTGTAGTCGCGTCGCCATTCGGCCATGACCGTGCGAGCGACGTGAACCAATGCTCATTGAGGCATTCGTCGCGGTACTTGCCGTTGAAGCTCTCGATGTAGCCGTTTTGCATCGGCCTCTCGGGTTCGCTCAGCAGATGCCTGATCTTGTGCTTTCTGATCCAGGCAAGAAACACACGGCTGGTGAAGAATTCATCACCCGCACTAGCTGTGTTCAACATAAAATCCTCACTCCTCCTCATGCCTAGGCTTATAACCCTCCACCAACCTAGACTGCACCTGCCCCGGCACCGGCTCATAATGACTGAAATCGAGCGAATATCTGCCTCTGCCGGCAGTCACCGACTTCAACTCCGCCGCATACCCTTCGAGTTCCGACAGCGGCACCTGCGCCTTCACGACGATCTCGCCGCCGCGCAGTGAATCGGTGCCGCTGATGCGGGCGCGTTTCGACGACAGGCCGCCGCTGATGTCGCCCATGTGGTGTTCCGGGGCGGCGACTTCGAGATCGACGATGGGTTCCAGCACCTGCGGCCGCGCTTTCGAGATCGCATCGAGGAAGGCCTTCTTGCCGGCGGCGACGAACGCGACTTCCTTGCTGTCGACGGGGTGGTGCTTGCCGTCGTAGACGATCACGCGGACGTCCTGCATCGGATAGCCGGCGATGGCGCCGCTGGCGAGAACCTGGCGCACGCCTTTCTCGACCGCGGGCATGAACTGGCCCGGGATGGTGCCACCCTTCACTTCGTCGAGGAATTCGAAACCGCCGCCGCGGGGCAGGGGTTCGATGCGCAGGAAGACTTCGCCGAACTGGCCGGCGCCGCCGGTCTGTTTCTTGTGGCGGTGGTGGCCTTCGGCGTTCGCGGCCACGGTTTCGCGGTAGGCGATGCGCGGCGGGCGGGTCTTCACGTCGACGCCGTAGCGGTCCTTCAGGCGCTGCAGGTTGATGCGCAGATGCAGGTCGGAGAGGCCGCGGATCACGGTTTCGTTGGTTTCGATCTCGTGCTCGACGTGGAAGCACGGATCTTCCTCGGCCAGCTTGTGCAGCGCGATCGCGAGCTTCTGCTCGTGGCCCTTGCTGGCGGCCTCGACCGCGAGGCCGAACATCGGCCTGGGGAAATCCAGCGGCGCGAGGTGGATCTGGTCTTCGTCGTGGCTGTCGTGCAGCACAGCGTCGAAATGCAGTTCGTCGATCTTCGCGACCGCGGCGATGTCGCCGGGCACCGCGCGTTCGATCTCGACGTGGTCCTTGCCCTTCAGCTTGAACAGGTGGGCGACCTTGAAGGGTTTCTTGCCGTCGTCGACGAACAGCTGGGTGTCCTTCTTCACCGTGCCCTGGTAGACGCGGAAGATGCCGAGCTTGCCGACGAAGGGGTCGTTGACGATCTTGAACACGTCGGCGATGACGTGCGCGGCGGGGTCCGGGGTGGAGACGATCGGCGTGGCCTCGTCGCCCGTGCCCTTCACGAAGGGCGGCGGATTGGCTTCGCCCGGATGCGGGAAAAGTTTCTCGGCGATGTCGAGCAGTTCCTTCACCCCGGCGCCGCTGCGCGCGGAGACGAAGCACACGGGCACGAGATGGCCTTCGCGCAGGCACTGTTCGAAGGCGTCGTGCAGTTCCTGGCCGCTGAGGCCTTCTTCGCCGACCTCCAGAAAGTGGTCCATGACCTGTTCGTTGATCTCGACCACCTGGTCGATGATCCGTTGATGCCAGTCGGCGACCGGGCCGAGATCGCTCTCGCCGGTGCCGTTGCCGGGCACATTGGAAAAACAGTCGATCACGGATTTGCCGCCGTTCGCGGGCAGATTGAGCGGCAGCACTTCGTTGCCGAAGGTCTCGCGCAGGTCGTCGAGCAGGGCGCCGAGCGAGGCGCCGTCGTGGTCGATCTTGTTGACGACGATGGCGCGGCACAGTCCGCGCGCCTGCGCGTATTCCATCATCCGCCGGGTGCCGTAACCGATGCCGGTGTCGGCGTCGACCACGACGGCCACGGTTTCGACGGCGGCGAGCGCGGAGAGTGTCGGGCCGCGGAAATCGGGATAGCCGGGGGTGTCGATCAGATTCACGTGAACGGGCGGCTGGCCCGCGGGTGCGTGATCGGTGCTGGCGATGGCGCAGTCGATGGAATGGCCGCGCTCCTTCTCGATGCCGTCGTAATCGGAGACCGTGCTGCCGCGCTCGATGGTGCCTGCCGTCTGGATCGCGCCGCCGGCATGCAGCAGGGCTTCGAACAAGGTTGTTTTGCCGGCGCCAGGGTGGCCTGCGAGGGCCACGTTGCGGATCTGCGATGTGCTGTAGGACATGACCGACTCTCCTTCTGTGCGAAAGGTCAGAGCCGTCATGGCTGTCCGCTGCGGGCGCCTGCCGTCCGAGCGGCGCTCGGCGGGCGGTCATGGCGGGGCGCCCGGAAGGACGCCCGACAAGCATCGGAACTTCGACCGCGGCGGTCAAGCGGCAGCGCCGCACGGCCTCGCGCGGATTCGATCGCGGTCGACCAGTGCGGTTGGCCGGGGGCGGGGAGACGATGCGGCGCGTCGGGCGTAGACTCCGGACTCCCCCCTCGACAGGAATTCGATCATGGCCCTGAAACGCATCGCGACCGCGCATTGGGAAGGCGACATCCAGACCGGCAAGGGTGGCATGAGCACGCCGCAGAGCGGTCTGTTCGCCGATCAGAACTATTCGTTCAAGACCCGCTTCGGCGACGAGAAGGGCACCAATCCCGAAGAACTGCTGGCCGCGGCCCACGCCGGTTGTTTCAGCATGGCGCTGAGCGCGGTGCTCGGCCGCGCCGGCTTCACCCCGACGAAAATCGACACCCGCGCCGAGCTCTCGATGGACCCGGGCATGGACCCCGGCCCGACGGTCACCGGCGTGCATCTGATCCTCAGTGCCACGGTTCCCGGCATCTCCGCCGAACAGTTCGCCGAGATCGCGAACGCCGCCAAGGCCGGCTGCGTGATCTCGCGCGCGCTGGCGGTGCCGGTGACGCTGGAAGCGACGCTGGGCTGAGGCTTCAGTCTTCGCGCCACACGACGCGCCACACGATCGGCGTCGCTTCGTCGGCGCCATCGTCCGGGGCTTGCTCGGCAATCATGCCGAGCAAGCACGCCGGGCAAGCACGCCGGACAAGTGATGTAGCGATACCGCGTCGCGCTCAGGATTCCATCTGCCGCGCCGGGTCGCTGATCTCCAGTTCGCGCAGGATCACGCTGGCCTGGGTGCGGTTGCGCGCGCCGAGTTTCTCGAAGATCGCGCTGAGATGGGCCTTCACCGTGCGTTCCTGCACGTCGAGGCGATCGGCGATCTGTTTGTTGAGCAGGCCTTCGGCGACCAGCGCGAGCACCCGGAACTGCTGCGGGGTGAGGCTGGCGAGGCGCGCGGCGAGGTCGGCGTCGCCCGGCGCGGAACGGGCGCGGGCCACCGCGGGACGCAGCGCGGGCGGCAGCCATTCTTCGCAGGCCAGCACGGTGCGGATGGCGTCGCGAAGTTCTTCCAGTCCGGCGCTTTTCGGAATGTAGCCTGCGGCGCCGTGATCCAGCGCGCGGCGGATGATCTGCGGGTCCTCGTTCGCCGAGACCAGCGCGACCGCCACCGCGGGATACTGCGCGCGGATCGCGGCCAGCCCGGCGAGGCCGTGATTGCCGGGCATGTGCAGATCGAGCAGCACCAGATCGATGTCGGGGCGCGCTTCCAGCGTCGCCAGCACGTCGTCCAGCGACGCCGCCTCGCAGGTCTGCACATCGTCCGCGGCCTCGGCCGCCGCGCCGCGCAGTGCGGCCCGGAACAGCGGGTGGTCGTCGGCGATCAGCAGTTGGGGCATCGGCGTGCGTGCGGTGTGCGGGTCCGGGAAGCCTAGCAGGGCGCGGCGATGGCCGTCGGCCGGTCGCCTGGTACCAAAGTACGATGCCGTCGCCGGCTCCGGCTGCTACGTTGCGGGGTTATGACATCGAATACCTTCTTCCGTTCCGCGTTGCGCCTTTCCGCCTTGACCGCGTTGACCACCGCCATGGCCGCCTGTGCCGGCGCACCGCGTACTTCGGGAGATGCGAAAACGGGAACGATCGTGCGGGAATCCATGATGCTCAGCGGCGGAATGTTCAGCGCCGATCGCGCGACCACGCATCGCGACGGCGATGATCTGCTGACCGCGGGACTGGGCCTCGCCGGGCTGCGCGGCCTCGCGCCGCCGCCGTTCGCCCATCCGGCCGCGCCTACCGCGGTCGAGCTGCGGCGGCGCGCGATCTGGAGCAACTGGCGCGGCATCGCCGATCTCGCGCCGGGCGGGGGCTACGGCGAGTTGTACGGCAGCACCGAGACGGTGCCGGGCCGCGAATTCTCCGCGTTCGCGACCGTGCCCGGCGCGCGGCATCCGCACCGGGTGCTGGCGCAGGTGCCGGATGGTTTCGATCGCAAGCGCCGCTGCCTGCTGGTGGCGCCGTCGTCGGGTTCGCGCGGCGTCTACGGCGCGATCGCGGTCGCCGGCGCCTGGGGTCTGCCGAAAGGCTGCGCCGTGGCCTATACCGACAAGGGCGCCGGCACCGATTATTTCGATCTCGATGCCCGCAGCGGCGCGCGTGCCGACGGCATCGTGGGCGCGGATGCCGCCAGCGATCTCGCGTTCGCGCCCGAGGCGCCCGCGGGCGCGCAGGGCGTCGCGTTCAAGCACGCGCATTCGCAGGACAACCCGGAAGCCGACTGGGGCATGCACGTGCGCCAGGCCGCGGCGTTCGGGCTGCAGGCGCTCGATCGCGCATTTCCCGACGACGCGCCGTTCACGTTCGACAACACCCGCGTGATCGCGGTCGGCATTTCCAACGGCGGCGGCGCCGTGCTGCGCGCGGCCGAGCAGGACGGCGGCTGGCTGGATGCGGTGGTCGCTGGCGAGCCCAGCGTGCTGGTGGACGGCACCGGCAGCCGCGCGCTTTACGACTACACCACCGAAGCGGCGCTGCTGATGCCCTGCGCGCTGCTGGCGATGGAGAACCTGCCGCAGCCGCCGCTGCAGGCGCAGGCGCGTGCCGGCTGGATCCAGCGCTGTGCGTCGTTGCGCGATGCGGGCGTGATCGAAGGCGCCGATGCCGACGCGCAGGCCCGCGATGCCCGTGCGCGCCTGCATGCGGAAGGCTGGACCGACGAGGCGCTGCGGGCCGGTGCGCTCAGCGTCGGTTTCGATCTGTGGCGCGCGGTCGCGGTGACCTATGCCTCGGCCTACGGCCGCTACGGCGTGGGCGAACATCCCTGCGGCTATCGCTGGTCGATGCTCGCCGCCGACGGTGCGCCGCGCGCGGCCACGGCCGCCGAACGCGCCGCGTGGTGGAGCGACGCCAGCGGCATTCCGCCGGGCGCGGGCGTGGGCATCGTCGACGAGATCGCGAAGGTCGATCCCGCCGCGATCCGCCTGCACTGTCTGCGCGACCTGTGGCGCGGCGCCTCCGCCGATGCCGACCGCGTGCGTCGCGGCGTCGCCGAGACCCGCGCCGGCCTGCCGCGCAAGGGCCTGCCGGTGACGGTGATCCATGGCGTCGACGACGGCCTGATCCCGATGGGCTTCACCAGCGCGCCGTACGTGGCGAAGGCGCGCGCCGCCGGTCGCGACGTGCGTTTCTGGCAGGTGCGCAACGCCCAGCACTTCGATGCGTTCCTCGGTCTGCCCGACTACGGCGCGCGCTATCTGCCGATGCTGCCTTACGTCTACGCTGCGCTGGACCGCACGCTGGCCGCGCTGGAAGGCGAGGGCGCCATGCCCGTCGACGCCGTCGTGCAGACGGTGCCGCGCGCCGGCAAGCCGCTGAGCGCCGATCATCTGGCGATGCCGCCCGCGCCATAGTCCGCGTCGCGCGCGCTCGCGATCGCGCGCCGCGCCTCCGTGCTTGTGTCCCAGAGCTCGCGACACCGCGCTTGTGACGCCGTGGCATCGCTGGCAAGCTGGGGCCACTGGAGGGCAAGCGATGACGATCCGGCGCCATTTCTCGATGTTGCGGGATTTCCATCTCGCCGACTGGCTCACGCTGGCGAACGCCTTCTGCGGCGTGAGCGCGGTGTTCTGCGCGCTGCGCTACATGCAGTCCGGCACGAAGCACGATCTCATCTGGGGCCTGGCGCTGGTGCCGCTGGCGTTCGTGTTCGACGCTCTCGACGGCCGGGTCGCGCGCTGGCGGCAATCGTCGTCGACCCTCGGCCGCGAGCTGGATTCGCTGGCGGACGTGATTTCCTTCGGTGTCGCGCCCGCCGCGCTCGGTTTCGCCGCAGGCCTGCAGGGCGGCTGGGATTGGCTGGTGCTGGGTTATTTCGTGTGCTGCGGCGTGAGCCGGCTTGCGCGCTTCAACATCACCGCCGAACAGCTCGCCGACGGCGGCGACAAGGTCACGCATTTCGAAGGCACCCCGATCCCGACCAGTCTCGCCCTGGTGGTGATGTTGGTGGTGGCGATCGACGCCGACCGGATCGGCGGCGATTTCTGGTTCGGCGCCTATCAGATCGGCCCGTGGATCCTGCATCCGCTGACGCTGGCTTACGCGCTGTCAGGCTCGCTGATGGTCAGTAAGACCCTGCGCATTCCGAAGTGGTGAAACCGCGGCCATGGGCCGCGGCAAAGATCGCGATCTTCGTGGCCGGTCCGCGCCGCGCGTCCGCGTGCCGTTTTCGCGCCATCGCCCGCGGCCGCCGTTGTTATCATGGCCCTCTCTGACCGGGAGCGATGCGATGCGCAATGCAGGTGGTTTCGGAAGCGGCGGCCCCGGAGGGTTCGGTGGGCCGGGCGGCGGGTCGGCCGATCTGGGCGCGATGGCGCAGCAATACTGGAGCGCGTTGACCGATGCCATGCGATCCGCCGGCGGCGCATCGCGACCGCAGGACCCGTGGCGCGCGGCGATGGACAGTTGGTCGCAGTTCGCCGGCGGCGGCCCTCGCAACGATGCCTCCGATGCGGTCGAACGCTTCTCGACCCAGGCCCGGCAGTGGCTGGGTGCGATGCAGCAGGTGGCCGGGCAATTCGCGGGCCGCAATG
The DNA here is from genome assembly GCA_946480825.1 of uncultured Lysobacteraceae bacterium. The sequence continues at coordinate 35,103 of CAMLLG010000019.1, read as the reverse complement.
CCGGCGCCGGCGACATCGCCTCCGCATGGAAGGACGCGCTCGGCGGCGGCAACGCGTTCGCGGGCCTGTTCGACAGCCTGGGCGGCCGCGGCCAGTCGGGCTTCGACCAGTGGTACGCACAGATCGCGCCGATGATGAACATGTTCTCCGGCAATACCCTGATGGGTGGGCTGCGCGAGGAAAGCCTGGGTTGGCTGCGGATGCCGGCGTTCGGCCTCAACCGCGAGCATCAGGAACGCTGGCAGGCGCTGGCCGAAGCCCAGCTCGACCTGCAGCGGAAGAACGACGACTACAGCGCATTGATGATGGAAGCGGGCAAGGACGCGTTCGAGCGCTTCGAACGCAAGCTCGCCGAACGCAGCGAACCCGGCCGCCAACTGCAGTCCGCGCGGGCGCTGTTCGATCTGTGGATCGACGCCGCCGAAGAGGCCTACGCCGAGATCGCGCTGTCGCCGCGCTTCCGCCGGGTCTACGGCGATCTGGTCAACGCGCAGATGCGCGTGCGCGCCGGTGTCCAGCGCGAGATCGAACACATCGGCGATCTGTTCGGCCTGCCGGGCCGCACCGAAGTCGATGCCGCGCATCGCAGGATCGCCGAACTCGAACGTCAGGTCCGTCGGCTGTCCGCCGGCCACCCGGCCTCGGGTGCTGAAGCGCCGCGTCGCGCCTCACCGGCGTCCGAACACAACGTCGCCGATGCGCCGAAGCCGACCTTGTCGGTGGTGAAGCCGGCTGCTGCTGCGAAGACCGCGAAGAAGAAGGCGTCGGCGAAAAAGGCCGCACCTGGCAAAGCCACATCTCCGAAGACTGCGTCCGCGAAGGCCGCGCCGGGGAAAGCCGCGGGCGGAAAGCCCTCGCGCGCCGCGGCCGAACCCGTCGCGAAGCGCGCGCCGCGGCAGGCGATCGCGTCGATTCCGATGCCGGAGCCGCTGAAACCGTTGCCGCCGGCCAAGGCCGCGAAGAGGACGCGCTGACATGTACGACACTCCGTTCGATGTCTCTCCCGAAAAGCTGGCCGAGGAAGCGGCCACCCTGCAGCAGAAGCTCGGCGCCGGCCTCGCCACGCTGCGCGAACTCGACGACGTGCACTACGGCGTCACCGCGAAGGAAGAAGTCTGGCGCGACGGCAAGGTCGTGCTGTATCGCTTCCGCGGCGAACGCGCGCCGACCGCGAAGATTCCGCTGCTGATCTGCTACGCGCTTGTCAATCGCCCGTACATGGTCGATCTGCAGGACGACCGCTCGCTGGTGAAGAACCTGCTGGCGCTGGGCGAGGACGTGTACCTGATCGACTGGGGCTACACCGACCGCTCCGACCGCTTCCTCACCCTCGAGGATTACATCGAGCGTTTCCTGGGCGGCGCCGTGGATCATCTGCGCCACGCGCACCGGCTCGACGCGATCAATCTGCTCGGCATCTGCCAGGGCGGCGCGTTCTCGCTCAGCTACAGCGCGCTGCATCCCGACAAGATCAAGAATCTGATCGCCATGGTCACGCCGGTGGATTTCCACACCGACGACAACATGCTGTCGAACTGGACCCGCGGCCTCGACATCGATCTGTTCGTCGACACCCTGGGCAACGTGCCGGCGGACCTGATGAACCTGTGCTACCTGACGCTGAAGCCGTGGCGGCTGTTCGTGCAGAAATACGTGGGCATGGTCGACATCCTCGACGACAGGAAGGCGATGGAAGATTTCCTGCGCATGGAAAAGTGGATCTTCGATTCGCCCGATCAGGCCGGCGAAGCGTTCCGCCAGTTCATCAAGCAGTACTACCAGGGCAACGGTTTCGTGAACGGCGGCATCGACATCGGCGGACGCCCGGTGGATCTGGCGCATGTCGACATGCCGGTGCTGAACATTTACGCCGAGCAGGACCATCTGGTGCCGCCGTCGGCGTCGAAACCGCTGGGCGGCCTGATCGGCAGCGACGATTATTCCGAACTGTCGTTCCGCGGCGGTCATATCGGCATCTACGTGTCGGGCCGCGCGCAGAAGGAAGTGCCCGGCGCGATCCACGACTGGCTGGCGCAGCGGGCGACATGATCGCGCGGTCCGCAGGCGCGGCGCTGCTCACAGCAGCGATGCTGGCACCGTCGGTGCAGGCTGCGCCATCGCCGCAGGCGCAGCGCGAGATCGACGCGCTGATCGCCGGGCTGGGCGCGTCCGGCTGCGCGTTCGAACGCAACGGCCGCTGGTACGACGCGGCGGCGGCGAAGGCGCATCTGCAGAAGAAATACGATTACCTGCGCAAGCGCGATCTCGCCGACACCGCGGAGTTGTTCATCGAACGCGCCGCGAGCGAGAGCAGCATGAGCGGCAAGCCCTACCGCGTGCGTTGCCCGGGCAAGGCCGCCGAGTCGTCAGCGCAGTGGTTCAGGCAGAAATTGCAGGCGCTGCGCGCCGCAGCGAAACGCTAGACTTTCCGCGTCACGACACCCGGAACTTCCCATGGCCGCCACCCGAACTCTCGCCCGCGTCCGCAACGACCGTGTCCTCGCCGGCGTGGTCGGCGGCATCGCCGCCCGCTTCGGCTGGAACGCGACGCTGGTGCGCATCCTCTATGTGCTGGTGTCGGCGCTGTCCGCCGCGTTTCCGGGCATCCTGGTGTATCTGATCCTCTGGCTGCTGATCCCGGAGGAGGGCGCGGCGTGAATCGCTGGCAACAGCGGCTGGTGCTCTGCCTCGGCATGTTGTGGACCTCGCCCAACACACTGCTGGGTCTGATCGCGGGCGCCGCGGCGATTCCGTTCGGCGCGCGCCCGAAACTGCGCACGCGCGATCTCGCGCTGGTCTTCCATGGCTTTCCGCTGGGTCCCGGCGGTGCGCTCACGCTCGGCAACGTCATGCTGAGCACGCACGCCGACATGGACACGTTGTGCACCACCTACGCGCATCGCGCCAAATGGTGCGTGCAGCCGCGCACCCGCATCGGCGATCACGAGCGCGCGCACGTGCTGCAGTACATGGCCCTGGGGCCGTTGTTCCTGCCGCTGTATTTCCTGTTCGGCGGCGTGAGCGTGCGCAACCGCTTCGAGCGCGCGGCCGATCGCTATGCGCTCACCGGTCGCGGCTGGTGGCCGTGGCTCAAGGCGAATTCGAAGGCCGAGACCTTGCGGCTCGGCGAGCCTTTGGTGTGATGTCGGCCGATGGGGACGGAGGCTCAATAATCCGGCCGCAATCGCACCGTTTCCATTTCGTGGCGCACGCTTTTCTCGAACAGCGACGGCGCGAACCAGGTGTAGACGCAGAACCCCAGCCAGACCACCGACAGGATCGATGCGCCGTCCTCGAAGCCCTGATCGGTGAGTGCGATGCCGGCGGCGCGATACAGCAGATAGAGGCCGACCAGCAGCGCGATCGCGCGTCGGCTCGATCCCGCCGAAATCCAGGTCTGGAACCGCCACCACAGCCCCAGCAGCCAGCTCTGCCGGGCTTTCACCGCGGCCAGCAGCGTCAGCGCGCCTTCGTCGCCGGGCGCATTCTGCAGTGCCCACACCGCGTGCCTGCGCGCATCTTCGACGCGGCCGGCGGCGAGATCGCAGTGGCCGAGCAGGGTCAGCGCGTCGACGTGTTCGGGATCGATCTCCAGCGCGCGTTCGGCCAGCGCGCGCGCCGGTTCGCGCTGCCCGCGCTGGAATTCGATGTTGCCGTAGTGCGCGAGGATGCCCGGGTCGTCAGGGGCCATCGCATGCGCCCGCACGATGTCCTGCAGCGCCCGCTCCGGATGTCCCCAGGCCTGGTGCAGACTCGCGGACATGGCGAGGATGTCGGCATCGTCGGGCGACAGCGCACGCGCGGCATCGAGATGCGCCTCGGCGTCGCGGAAGCGGCGCTGCGCGATCGACACCGCGGCCATCGCCATGTGCGCGATCTCGGCGTCCGGGTCGAGCGCGAGCGCCTGCGCGGCTTCGATCTGCGCGGCGTGCAGGCGATGCCGCGACACCAGGCAGACCGCGAGATAGGCATGGGCGTCGCTGGAATCGGGGGCTTCGCCGAGCACGCGGGTCAGCACGTCGATGGCCTGGTCGGTGTGGCCGCCGCGCATCAGACGCGTCGCGTGTCCCAGCAGTTGGGCGATGTGCGTCTCTCTCATCGCAGCGCCTGCGAGATCAGCCACGGCAGCTGCAGGTCGTCCAGCGCGCTGCGTGCGATGAGGAAGCACACCAGCAGGCCGACGATGCCGTTGCGCAGCACGCCGCCGTAGTGAACGATGATCTCGGCGCTGCGCGACTGGCTGATGTAGAGGGCATAGCCGAGCGAAAGTTTGAGCGCCGCGAACGCGAGCAGCGCGTATTCCCGCGACGCCTTGTCGGGCAGGAAACCCTGGTCGTAGGCCATGCGGATGAGGAAGGCGAGGGCCACGCAGCCGAGCAGGCTGCCGGCGATGTACGCGCCTTCGCGCACGGCGGACACGCTGCCGAGGGCGCGGCTGTTGAAGGCGAACCAGGCCAGGCCCAGCGCATTGCCGGACAGCATGATTGCCAGCAGCGGCCACATCGGATCGACCGCGTAGCGGATCAGACCGGTGGGACGGGGTTCGTCGGGAATGCGATAGCGCGCGATGGCCACGGCGGTCTACGTCTGCCTGTCGAGGAACTTCAGCACTTCGTCGTACTGGCCGCCCTGATTGGCGTAGCGCGCGTGGTTGCGCGCGCTGGTCAGCCATTCCAGGGTGGTCGGACGGATCTGCGCCAGCGCCTGACGGAGATGGCTCATCGCGATTTCGGTTTCGCGGCCCGAGGCGATCGAGGCTTCGATCGCTTCGTCCGCGGCGGTGTCGACGAGATTGCGCAGATCGGCGCCGGAATGGCCCGAGGTGCGGCGCACGATCTCGTCGAGATCGATCCGGTCGGGACCGGTCGCCACCGGCCGCCCGTCCAGCAGCAGGCCGAGGATCACTTTCCGCGCGGCGGCATCCGGCGGCGGCACGAACAGCACGCGGTCGAAGCGGCCCGGGCGACGGAACGCGGGGTCCACCGCCCACGGCACGTTGGTGGCGCCGAGCACCAGCACGTGCTGGTTGTTCTGCGCGAAGCCGTCCAGCTCGGTCAGGAACTGGCTGACGATCTTGGCCGAGGTGGCTTCGCGCGCATGCTGGCGCTTGCCGCCGATCGCCTCGATCTCGTCGAAGAAGATCACCGCCGGCGCGCTGCGTCTCGCCTGTTCGAAGATCTCGTGCAGCTTGCGCTCGGATTCGCCGATGTACATGTCCAGCACGTCGGTGATCGAGACGTTGAAGAACTTCGCCCCGCATTCGCCGGCGGTGGCGCGGGCCAACAGGGTCTTGCCGCAGCCGGGCGGGCCGTAGAGCAGGATGCCGCCGCCGGACTGGCGCTTGAAACGCTGGAACAGCGAGGGTTTCAGGAACGGGGTGATGATGCGCCGGGTGATCTCGCGCTTGACCTCGTCCAGCCCGCCGACATCGGCGAAGCCGATGCGGATCGCGGCCGGTTCGAGATAACGCACCGAATCCCACGCCGCGGTGTCGTCGTTGCTGATGCTGGTCGCCGCGCCCGGCACGTGCCCGCCGCGCCCGCGGGCATCGGCCAGCGACACGATCTTGCCGCTGAGCTGCGAGGCGAAGGCCGCATCCTCGATCGCGGGATTCGCGGCCACCGCTTCGAGATACGCCGTCTGCGCTTCGGCGCGGCGGCCTTCGTCGAACAGCAGGCGCGCCTGCGCCATTCGCGCTTCGGCGGAATCCTGCGGCGCGATGCGCGCCACGGCCGCATGTTCGCCGGCTTCCGCGAGCATGCGCAGCGCACGCGCGCGGCGGTCGGCATCGTCGAGCAGGGCCGGGCCGCTGAGCGCATGCGCGTCGAGCAATGCGGCGGCGTCGCGATGTTCGCAACAGGCATCGACCACCAGCGCCTGCAGCGGTGCGTTGTCGGGCGTGGCGCGCAGTGCCGCGAGCAGCGCGGCCAGGTGCGGATTCGAAGTCGCCGTGGTCATGCGGTTCCGGGGCTTTGGACGGGCGGCGCGCTCAGCGCCAGATCGACAGGCGTTCGGCCTCGGGCAGCAGCATCGCGTTGCCGGCCTTGCAACCGAACGCGGCGCCGAATGCCGGCGAGTGCATCAGCGGGCCGTTGCTGCGCCACTGACCGGGCACGTAGGGCGAACCGGTGGCGTGCGCGGTCGCGGCCTGCGCCGACAACTGTTGGGGCCACAACCGCGCCCAGCCGCGGAAGAACGACTGCTGGTCGGCGGGCTTGGCCTGCGGTTCGGCCTTCTGGTAGGCGGCCCAGGCCAGTTCCAGACCGGCCAGATCGGCCACGCTCTGTTCGAGCACGCGGGCGCCGTCGATCTTCAGCGCGGCGTTGCCGGGATAGGCCAAACGTCCGTAGAACGCGGCCAACGGTGCGGTGCGGGTATTCCAGGCGGCCGCGGTGTCGGCCGACCACCAGTCGCGCAGGGTTTCGCCGGCATCGACGCGGCGGCCGCTGCTATCGACCGCGCTGCTGAGTTCGTGGCCGACCATCGCGCCGAAACCGCCGTACTGGGCGGCCAGCGGCTGCTTCATGTCCAGCACCGGCGGCTGCAGCAGCGCGGCGCTGACGAACAGGCGGTTGTGCGCGATGTCGTAGCCCAGCGCCGGATACTGCGGCAGCACGTCCCAGCGGCGGTCGGCGTTGGCGCGGCCGATGCGCTTCATTTCTTCGCGATGGTGCCAGGTGGACGCGATCAGGATATTGCTGCCGAAACTGCCGCGGCCCATCGGTTGGGTGGTGAAGTCGACATCGCTGCGCGGCGCGCCGATCTCGATCTTCGCGCGGTCGAGCTTGGCGCGCGCTTCGATCTTGGTCTGCGCGTCCATCCAGGTGTTGCGGTCGATCGCGGTGCCCATCGCTTCCTTCACGCTGCGGGCGATGCCGTCGGCGCGCTCGCGGGTCGCGTCGGGAAGATGTCGGGCGACGTATTCGTGCGCGACCATCGCGCCGGCCGAGGCGTTGATCGCATCCAGCACCTGTTTCCAGCGCGGTGCGGGTTCGTCTTCGCCGCGCAGCAGTTTGCCGCGGAAATCGTGGTCGACGTCGCGCCAGTTCTTGCTGAGATAGGGCGCCATGGTGTTGCCGACGTGGAAGCGCAGATACGCCTGCCACTGCGCCGGTTTGAGGCTGGCGGCCAGTTTGTCGAGCTGGGCGAACAGCGCCGGATCGGCCATCGAGACCTGTTCGACATTCACGCCCTGCGCCTTGAGAAAGGCGGCGAGCTGCAGGTTGCGGTATTTCTTCGCGAAGTCCTTGGTCGGTACCGGACTGTAATTGGCGCGCAGACTGCGCATCGCCTCCTGGGTCTTCGACACGCGGGCGATGCGCGTTTCCAGATCGATCACCAGTTGCGCTTCGCTCGCGAGCTTCGCCTGCGGCGTGCCGGACAGCGCGAGGATCTTCTGCACGTGGCCGTTGTAGCGGCCGAGCAGCGCGCGCGCGTCGGCGTCGGTGCGGGTGTAGAAACTGGCATCGGGCAGGCCGAGGCCGCCCTGCGCGAAATAGCCGAAGTAGGTGTCGAGCTGCTTCAGGTCGATGTCGGCGGTGAAGTTGAAGGCCACCGGGATGCCGACCTGATGCAGCGCGGCGATCGCCGGGGCCACGTCCTGCGGTTTCTTGATCGCACCGATGCGGGTCAGCAGCGGCGCGATCGGCGCGGCGCCGTCGCGTTCCACAGCGGCCTCGTCCAGACCGCTGGCCCAGAAATCGCCGAGCAGCTTCTGCACGCCGTTCTGCGGCGATTTGGCCGCATCGTCCAGCAGGTCGCGCTGCTGCTGCAGCGCGCGTTCGGCCAGCTGGCCCAGCGCGCTGACACCGCCATCCGCCGGGACCGGGTTCGCCTTCAGCCAGTCGGCGTTGGCGAACAGGTAGAAATCGCTGCACGCGCTGGGCGCGGGTGCGGCCTTCGGTGCCGGCGTGGCGGGTTTGCGCTTCTTCGCGGCGTCGGCCTGCGGTGCGGCGACGGCGAGCACCAGGCAGAACGCGAGGGCGGAGGGGCGCAGGATGGACAGGTTCGGCATCGCGGCGTCGGGTCCGTATTCGGGGATCGGGGCAGTGTAGCAAGGGAGCCCCGAGCCCCGAACGCAGCCTGCGTCACGTTATGCCGGACGGCCGGGGTTCAGGGGTCGGTGCGAGCGTCCGGTTGCGGCACCCGCCGCAGTTTCGCGATGTCGTAGCCGAGCGCCTTCAGGCGTTCGACGTGGGCGGCGTAATCGGCCTCCGGAATGCGTGGGGTCCGGGCCATGATCCAGACGTAGTCGCGCGCGCTGCGGCCGATGATGGTCTGGGTATAGTCCGCGTCGACATGCACGATCACGTACTCGGCCTTGATCGGCCACACGAACTGCATGCCCCAGACCGCGTTGTTGGTGCCCGGGCGCACGGTGCCGACCGGGCGCATCACGTCGATGGGTGCGTCGAATCCGCCCTTGCGTTGGCGGTAGGTGGTCTGGATCTTGCCGTCGTCGCGCAGCGCGTAGGATTCGACCGCGTCGTAGGCGTTCTTTTCGAGGAAGGTCGGGATGTGGGCGATGACGTACCAGTCGCCCATGAAGCGCGGCAGATCGACGTTCGCGACCGGCGGGATGGGCGTCTTGTCCTTGGCGTCGAGAGCGAACATGGCGGCGACTCCGATGAAGCCGAGCAGGGCGGAAGCGATCAGTCTTTTCACGACCATAGTCCTGTAAAGGTGTATTGCCACTGACGATCGACAGAGCGAGTTCGAATTGCCGGCGGGTGGGGCGTGATTTTCAGCATGCGCTCAGTCCGGCCGGACGAAACGATAATGCGCGACCAGCCATTCCCGGCCGCCGTCGTAACCGAACAGCTCGGCGCAGGCCATCCAGAACATGCGCCAGCGCTGGAACCACAGCGATGCCTGGTCGCCATAGGCCTCGCGCAGCACCGCCATCACCGCGTCGCGATGGCTGTCCTGATTCTGCAGCCAGTGGTTCGCGGTCTTCTCGTAATGCGTGCCGTCCACATGCCAGCGCTCTTCGATCCGCAGCGCGCGCTGGAACCACAGCAGCGTATCGCTGGCCGGCATCAGTCCGCCGGTGAAGAAATGACGGCCCATCCAATTGTCCTCGCCTTCGGTTTCGAACGGGTACATCAGGGTCTTGTGGGCGAAGATGTGGACGAAGAGCTTGCCGCCCGGCTTCAGCCAGCGGCCGATGTCGCCGAGCAGGACCTCGTAATTGCGCATGTGCTCGAACATTTCGATCGAGACGCAGCGGTCGAATTCGGCTTCCGGCAGTTGCAGCCGGTTCACGTCGCAGGTGATCACTTCGACGTTCGCGAACCCGCGGGCGCGGCATTGGGCTTCGATGTGCTCGCGTTGCGGCCGCGAATTCGAGACCGCGGTGATCCGTGCGTGCGGATGGCGCTCGGCCATCCACAGCGTCAGCGAACCCCAGCCGCAGCCGAGTTCGAGGATGCGCTGGCCGTCGGCGAGTTCGGCGCGTTCGCCGTAGAGCTTCAGCATCGCGTCCTCGGCCTGGTCCAGGGTTTCGTCGCCGCGCGGGTAGTAGGCGCAGGAATACTTCAGACGACGGCCGAGGCAGTGGGTGAAGAACGCCGGCGGCAGTTCGTAGTGCTGCGCGTTGGCGGCATCGGTATGGATCGCGACCGGACTGCTGCGCAGCTGGCCGATGCGTTCGCGGAAGCGTTCGGCCTGGGCTTCGAGACCGCCCGCATGTTCGATGCGCAGCCGGTCCTCGCACTGGCGACGGATGCCCAGACGCAGCAACGCGTCGGGAATCAGCCCGCGTTCGGCGAGACCGATCAGGCCGGGGCCGGGGCGGTCCTGCGCGAGTTCCCGGGGCAGGGCGGTGGTCTGGTTCATGGCGGAGTCCTTGCGGAAATTCGGGTCAGTGGAGGAAGAAACGGGCGATGCCGACGGCGACGTGCCGGACCGGACGAAACGATATGCGTCGCGGCGCGCGGTTCACGACGCGCTGCCGGCGGGAGCGGCGGCCGTGACATGCGTCCGCGGCGACCAGCGCACCGCCAGCGTCGTCAGCAGCGCGATCGCGACGCACCAGCCGATCGACAGCGCGGTCAATGCCATCCAGCGCGGTTCCGCGAAAGCGATGGCCTGCCAGCCGCGCGCCGCGCCGAGATAGGCCAGCGGGCCGCCGAGCGCGCCGAACGCAGCGGCGAGCAGCGGACGATGCAGCAGGAACGTCATCGAATGCCGCAGCGTCAGCGAGAACGCGGCCCACAGCGACAGGATCCACAGCGGCGCGCCGATGCCGGGGACGGCGACGTCGCCGGCGGCGTAGTCGGCCAGGCCGTTCGACACCAGACCGCCGTCGAGCAGCAGGCCGCAACCGATCGCCACCGCCATCAGCCGGAAATCCACCGCACGCTGCGCGGTCGTCTGCGGATGCAGGGCGAGATGCAGCAGCGCGAACAGCGCCGCGGCGGCCACGGCCGGCCACCACAGGCCGCGGCCGGCACCGATCACCGCGGCGAACCACACGCACTGGTAACCGACGAGATTCGCCCAGAAGCTCATGCCTGCAGTTCGCCCGCGCCTTGCGAGGCGGGATGCGCCGGCAGTTCGGGCATCGGCGCCGGCAGGCGATGCCCGGGCTTGGCCATCAGCAGTTGCGCCACGCCGATCGAACGTTCGCGGAAACCGCCTTCGCAGTAGGCGAGATAGAAGTCCCACATCGCGATGAAGCGGTCGTCGAACCCCTGCGCCCGCACGTCCTGCAGCGCGGCGCGGAAGCGACGGCGCCAGGCTTCGAGCGTGCGCGCGTACGACAGGCCGAAATCCTCCAGCTGGATCAGGGCGAGATCGCTGGCGCGCCCTTTCGACGCGATCATCGCCGCGATCGAGGGAATGAAACTGCCGGGGAAGACGTAGCGCTTGATGAAGTCGACCGAATGCAGCGCCTGTTCGTAACGATGGTCTTCGATGGTGATCGCCTGGATCAGCGCCAGCCCGTCGGGCTTGAGCAGCGTGCCGAGCTTCGCGAAGTAACCGTCGAGGTACTGCGCGCCGATGGCCTCGATCATCTCGATCGAGACCAGCTTGTCGTAGGTGCCGGTGAGGTCGCGGTAGTCCTGCAGCAGCAGCGTGACCCGATCCTCCAGCCCGGCCTCGGCCACGCGCTGCGCGGCGAGGGCGTGCTGCTCCTTCGAGATCGTGGTGGTGGTGACGCGGCAGCCGTAATGACGCGCGGCATGCACGGCGAAGCCGCCCCAGCCGGTGCCGATCTCGATCACGTGGTCGCCGGGTTTCAGATCGAGCTTGCGGCAGATGCGGTCGAGCTTGCGGGTGGATGCGGCGTCGAGGGTGTCGTCGTCGCCGGCCCAGATGCCCGAGGAATACATCAGGTCCGGCGAGAGGAACAGGCGGAAGAAATCGTTGCCGAGGTCGTAGTGCGCGGCGATATTGCGGCGGCTGCCGGTGCGGGTGTTGCGGCGCAGGGCGTGCCAGGCCTTCATCGCCAGCCCGCCGAGGCGCGCGAGCCCGGTTTCCATGCCGTCCAGCAGATCGCGGTTGCGCACCAGCAGCCGCACCAGCGCCACGAGGTCGTCGCAGCGCCACTGCGCATCCATCCAGGCTTCGCCGGCGCCGACGCTGCCGTTGGCCGCGACCGCGCGATAGAAACCGGGCGAATCGACTTCGATGCGGATGCGCAGATCGGTGTCGACGTGGGCGGGCTCGCCCAGTTCGACCGTGCCGAGCGCGTCGCACAGCGTCAGGCGGCCGTGGCGCAGCCGCGACATCTGGGCGATGAGCCGGCCGCGCAGGAAACGATCGAGGGTGCCGTAGTCGGCGGCCGCGGTGGCGTCGATGCGGGTGACGAGATCGTTCATCGTGATTCTCGGAGAGGAAGGGAGGTGGCCCGGGTTTCGCCGTCACGGGATCCGCCCGGGTGGTCGTGGACCGGCGTGCGCTTCAGCCACAGCCGCACCGCCTGCCAGTGGATCGCGCCGACCACCTGTGCGGTCATCAGCGGATAGCGCCACAGCACGCGCCGCAGCGATGCGGCGTTCAGCGCGCGGCGCCGCAGATGCAGGGTGGCGTCGAATTCGCGTTCGCCGTCGCGCAATACGTCCATGTGGACGTGCAGATCGTCGCCCGGCGCGGTGAATCGCCAGGCATAGTCGCGGTCCATGGCCATGAACGGCGAGACGTGGAACTGTTTCGCGAACGACCAGTGCAGGGCGCGGCCGTGCGCATCGGCGCCGTCGACCGGCAGCACGTACGCATGGCGCTCCTTCCACGGCGTATTGGTGATCTCGGCGACGATGCAGTCGAGCGCGCCGTCGGCATCGTGGCAGTAGTAGAAGCTCACCGGATTGAACACGAAGCCGAAATAGCGCAGATGCGTCAACAGCCGGATCGGGCCCTGCGGGCGGCGACCGAGCGCGTCGGCGGCCCGCTGGCGCACCGCTTCGGCCAGCGGCGTGTCGGCATCGCCCAGATAATCGCTGCGCCGGAATTCGGCGAGATTGCGGCGGTCGATCGACCACAGCCGGCGACGATCGAAGACCCGATCGACTTCGTCGAGGTCGAGATACAGTTGCGCCATCCGGTAGCGGAACGCGTGCGGATGCGGCAGATGCCGCCGATGCCGGACCGTGCCTTCGTACACCGCGCTGGCGAACGCGTCGCTCATGCCGCGACCGGCTCCGCCGCCGCGACCGTCATGCGGTCTTCCCGCTCGGCAGGCGACCACGCGATGCCCATGTCCCGCGCGACCTCGACCGCGCTGCGCATGCCGTCTTCGTGGAAACCCCAACCCCAGTACGCGCCCGCGAACCAGGTCCGGCGCTGGCCCTGGATCTCCGCCTTGCGCTGCTGCGCGGCCACCGAGGCGTGGCTGTAGACCGGATGGTGATAGCGCATGCGGCGCAGGATCTTCGCCGGGTCGATGGCGTCGGTGCGATTGAGCGTGACCACGAAGGGCTCGGGCGATTCGATGCCCTGCAGCAGGTTCATGCAATAGCTGACGGTGCAGACATCGCCCGCATCGCGCGGTATCAGCGCGTTCCAGGCCGCCCACGCCTTGCGCTGTCGCGGCAGCAGGCGCGCATCGGTATGCAGCACGGTGTCGTTGGCCTGGTAAGGCATCGCGCCCAGCACCGCGCGCTCGTTGTCGGTGGCGTCGCTGAGCAATCGCAGCGACTGATCGCTGTGGCAGGCCAGCACCAGCCGGTCGAAACGCTCGGCGCCGGTCTCGGTGAAAACGGTCACGCCGTCCTCGTCGCGCAGCACCATCGACACCGGCGTCGACAGCCGTTCCTGCACCCGCCAGCGTGCGCGCAGCGCGCGGACGTAGGCGTTGGAACCGCCGCGCACCACGCGCCACTGCGGGCGGTCGCTGACCTGCAGCATCTGATGGTTGGCCATGAACTGCACGAGATATTTCGCCGGAAACGACAGGATCCGCGCCGACGGCGACGACCACAGCGCCGAGGCCATCGGTACCAGATGGTCGTCGCGGAACATCGCGCCATAGCCGTTCCGGTCGAGATAGTCGCCGAGCGTCGGACCTTCGCCGGTCTCTTCCAGCAGCGCCGGCGCTTCGCGATAGAACCGGAACAGATCGCGCAGCATCCGCCAGAAGCGCGGCGACGCCAGATTGCGGCGCTGGCAGAACAGCCCGTCGAGATCGGTGGCGTTGTATTCCAGCCCCGAGGTCTCGTTGCGAACGGAGAAGCTCATCGTGGTCGGCTGCGACGCGATTCCGAGTTCGTCGAACAGCCCGGTCAGCAGTGGATAGTGCGCGGGGTTGTGGACGATGAAACCGCTGTCCACCGCATACCGCCGGCCATGCAGTTCGATGTCGTGGGTGTGGGTATGGCCGCCCAGATAATCGTTTGCCTCGAACAGCACGACGTCGTGGCGCGTGTCCTTCGACAACAGCCAGGCGGAGGCGAGGCCGGCGATGCCGGAACCGACGATGGCGATGCGCATCAGCCGGCCTCCGTCTGCGCGCCGCGCGCCCTGGCGGCGACCCACGCGGGCACCGGCTTGAGATCGCGGACCAGTCCGAGCAGCGCCATCGCGCGCAGGCCGTAGTAGGTCAGGTCGATCTCCCACCAGCGGAAGCCCTGCCGCGCCGAGCCCGGAAAGAAATGATGATTGTTGTGCCAGCCTTCGCCGAAGGTCAGCAGCGCCAGCCACAGATTGTTGCGGCTGTCGTCGCGGGTCTCGAAACGGCGTTTGCCGAAGCGGTGCGCCAGCGAGTTGATGGTCACGGTGGCGTGGAACAGCACGACGGTGGAGACGAAAAACCCCCAGACCAGCATCTGCCAGGCGTTCGTGCCGAACTGCGGCGCCGCATCCTCCAGCCAGCCGCCGAGCAGGAACAGCGCCACCGCCAGCAGTACCGGCACCAGCGTGTCGAAACGATCGAGCCAGCGCAGTTCCGGATAGCGCGCGAGGTCGCGGATGCGGCCCCAGTCGGTGCGGAAGCCGTGGCGGGTGAGGAACCAGCCGACGTGGCTGCGCCAGAAACCGTGGACCACCGGCGAATGCACGTCCTGCGCGGTGTCGGAGTGACGATGATGATTGCGGTGATGCGCGGCCCACCACAGCGGCCCGCGCTGCACGCAGGATGCGCCGATCAGCGCGAACAGGAACTGCACCGCGCGCGAGGTGCGGAACGTCCGGTGCGAGAAATAGCGGTGGTAGAAGCCGGTGATCGCGAACATCCGCACCGCGTAGAGCGCGACCGCGACGGCGACGGCGATCCAGGACACACCGACCTGGAACACCGCCAGGCAGGCGAGATGCATGCCGAGAAAGGGAATCGCGCGCGGCCAGTCGATGCGGTCGCCCGCGCTGCCGTCGATGGCGCCGTCGTCGACCACGCGGTCATCGGCGTTCCGCCGATGGGCCATGGACGCGTCGGGGGCGGCGCCGGTATCGAACCAGCGGGCGACGGCGGCGATGCCGCGACGGAACGCGGAGACGCGTCGTGGCGCGGCGTTCGGATCGAGTGGGGGAGAAGCGTGTACCGGCATGCGCAATTCCTTGGCTGTCGGTACCCGTACGCGGAGGCGGTGCATTCGGATGCACCGTTCCCGCGTTTCGAATCAGATCGTTACATCGCGCCGCGGACGCAGCGTGCGGCGCATGCGTCATGCGGCAATGGCCACGATGCGGCGCTCGGATCGTGCGGCTCCCGGCGCGTGTTTGCAATGTTGCGATGACGTCGACAGAGCGTTCCGATCCGTCACCGGAGCCCCTGCGGGAACGACGCAGGTCGCGACGGATTGCAGGCTTTCAACAGCCGAAGGCTGGTCGAGACTGTCCGTAGACCGTCGCGCCTTGCGTTGTTCCCCACGGGGGCGTTTGCCGAATTCGATGCGGGCTGACTCTCGTCCGCCTGCATCCGCCCCCGAATACGCCTCGCCGAGATTGCGAACAGACTCTTCAGAGCGTCCGGATGTCGCCCTTGGCGATGATCGGACCCGTGGCCACGCCCTGAGGCGCACCGCCTGCCGGTTCCAGCGTGATCGCCAACAGCGCGCCCCTGGCGAGCGCGTCGCGCAGCGCGTCGGGCACCTTGACCGTGTGCGAACGGTCGATCGACACGATGCCGAGCGATTTGGGCGTTTCGCCCGGCGGAATCAGCCACAGCTCGGGCACGCGGCCCTCGGCATCGGCGGGCGCGGGCACCGGCACCATCAGCACGGTGCCGGCCTCGGGATCGACCGAAGCCAGCCAGCCGGGATTGCCGTCGTCGCGAAGCAGCGTGCTGACCGGTTTGGGTGCGTCCGGATCTTCGACCGGCGGTGGCGGCGGTTCGACCGCGATCGGACCGGGACCGACCGGGGTCGTCACCTCGTCGCGGAACAGTCCGAGCGGACCGATCGCCACCGCGGCGATGGCGGCCGCCGCGGCCAGACCGGTGGCGGCGCGCCAGAAGCCGGCGCTCTGGAAGACGCCCGGTTTCGTGGCGGTGCTGCCGCTTTCGATCGCGGGCCAACCGAGTCGGCTGCGGATGCGCGGCCACAGGTGCGGCGGGATTTCCGCGCCATCGAATTCCGCCAGCAGCGGCGCGAGGCGCTGTTCCCAGTCGGCGACGAGACGGGCGAATCCGGGGTCGCTCGCGATGCGGGCCTGCGCTTCGCGGCGTTGTTCGGCGTCGAGCACGCCGAGAACGTATTCGCCCGCGAAGATGTCCGCCGACGGCGGCTCCCGGCCTTCGAAATCCTGATCGTTGAGGTCGCGGATGTTCATGCTTCGAGGCACCCCCGCAGTTGCAGCAGTCCGCGCCGGATCCAGCTCTTGACCGAGCCCAGCGGCGAAGCGATGCGTTGCGCCAGTTCTTCGTAGGTGGAGCCTTCGAAGAAGGCGGCGCGGATCAGCGATTGGCGGCGGGGATCGAGCTGGCGCATGCAGGCTTCGAGCCGTTCGCGCTCGTCGGCCGAGACCGCGGTCTGCAGCGGCGTGGCGCCGGCATCGGCGATGTCGTCGGCGAATTCGATCGGCGCCAGGGTGCCGCGGGCGGGCGCCGCGCGCAGACGATCGATGGCCTTGTTGCGCGCGATCATCGCCAACCAGGCGATCGGGCTGGCCCGACCGGGATCGAACTGATGCGCCTTGTGCCAGATCGTCGTGAACACTTCCTGCAGCACGTCTTCGGCTTCGGCGCGGTCCGGCAACACCCGGAGGCAGATCGCGAACAAACGCGACGAGGTCGCGCGGTAGAGCGATTCGAATGCGTTGCGGCTGCCGCCGGCGATTTCGATCAGCAGTACATCGAGGCCAGAAGTGTCCTGGGGCGTGTCGTGTGCGCGGAGTTCGGGCATCCGGGGTCCTGGCGTGGCGTGCGGGCGAGGCGCCATGTTCAAGGAGAGCCGGGGCATCGGCAAGTGGGGATCGCCCGTCCCGTGACGGCGTCTGCGCAACGCACCGTGGTCTGCGCCGTGCGCGGCCGGATCGTGGGGACGGGTACGCTGGAGGGTGAGGAAGGCTCGCATGCCGATGGATACGGCGCATTTCGGCATGCGGATGCAGCCCGTGCGGCCCACGAAAAAGGCCCGGATCGCTCCGGGCCTTTCCCTGCGAACGCCGCTGCGCAAGCCGCTGCGGAAGTCGCGATGGTGCGTGCGTTCACCAGATCGCGATGCGATCGTCGCCGTCGCGCACCATCGGGTCGCCGGCCTTGCATGCGAAGGCTTCGGCGAAGGCCGGATGATTCGACGGCGCGCCCACGGCACGGAAATCGGCCGGTGCGTGCGAGTCGGTGGTCAGGCGCACGGCCAGTTCGTCCGGGGTGAAATTGCGGCGCCACACGGTGCCCCAGTTGAGGAAGAAGCGCTGTTCGCGCGGCAGGCCTTCCACCTTGGGGTCGGGCTTGCCTTCGCTGGCGCGCTGGAAGGCGTCGTAAGCCACCGCCAGACCGCCGAGGTCGGCGATGTTCTCCCCCAGCGTCAGCTTGCCGTTGACCCGCTTGCCCGGCGCGGCCTCGTAGGCGTCGAACTGCGCGATCAACTTGCCGGTGAGGCCCATGAAGCCCTTCATGTCGGCGTCGGTCCACCAGTTCTCGAAGTTGCCGGTCGGCCCGAAACGGCTGCCCTGATCGTCGTAGCCGTGGATCATTTCGTGGCCGATCACCGCGCCGATGCCGCCGTAATTCAGCGCGTCGTCGGCCTTGGCGTCGAAGAACGGCGGCTGCAGGATCGCGGCCGGGAACACGATCTCGTTCAACTGCGGGTTGTAGTAGGCGTTGACCGTCTGCGGGCTCATGCCCCATTCGGTCTTGTCCACCGGCTTGCCGATCTTGCCCAGATTCCACCGGTAGTTGAATTCGTTCGCGGCCAGCACGTTCTCGATGTAGCTGTCGCGCGAGGTCTCCAGCCCGTTCCAGTCGCGCCACTTGTCGGGATAGCCGATCTTCGGCGTGAACGTGGCCCACTTGTCCATCGCCTTGCGCTTGGTTTCGGGGCTCATCCATGCGAGGTTCTCCAGGCGGCCCTTCAGCGCCGCGCTGAGGTTCTTCACCAGTTCTTCCATGCGCGCCTTCGATTCCGGCGGGAACGCCACCTGCACGTACATCTGGCCCAGCGCTTCGCCGGCCTGGCCTTCGATGGTGTCGAGCACGCGCTTCCAGCGCGGCTGCTGTTCCTTCTGGCCGCGCAGGGTCTTGCGGTAGAAGTTGAAGTTCTCGTCGGCGAAGGCGTCGCCGAGGAAGGGCGAGGCGCCGTCGACTGTATGGAAGCGCAGATAGCTCTTCCAGTGCTCGACCGGGGTGTCGACCAGCATCCTGTCGAATTCGACGTGGAACTCCGGAATCGCCATCGAGAACATCGTCGGCGCGGCGATGCCCTGGGATTCGAAGAACTTGCTCCACGGGAAGTTCGGGGTCTTCTTGTCGGCGTCGGCCGGCGACACCGGGTTGTAGTAGAGCGATACGTCGCGCGCCAGTTCTTCGCTGGATTTCGAGGCCCTGGCCAGACGGGTTTCGAATGCGATCACGTCCCCGGCCTGCTTCGCGGCGTCGGCAGTCGCGATGCCGGACAGTTCCAGCACCTTGGCGATGTGCCGTTCGTAGGCGGCCAGCTTCTCCTTCTTGTCGGTGTCGAAGTAGTAGGCCTTGTCGGGCAGGCCGAGGCCGGCCTGGGTGACATAGGCGATGTTCATCGACGAATCCTTGAAATCGGCGCTCGGGCCGAAGCCGAAGATCGCCTGTTCGCCCTTGGCGAAGCGCTTGCGCAGGTGCTCGGCCACGGAGGCGCCGTCGGTCAGCGCGTCGATGGCGTCGAGGTTGCTCTTGAGCGGAGCGATGCCCTGGGCGTTGATCTTCGCCTCGTCCATGCCGCTGGCCCACAGGTCGCCGACGATCTTCTCCACGCCCTTCGCGCCGGACATGGCGGCGGCCTGTTCGGCGAGCTGGCGCTGCACGGCGGTCGAACGTTCGTCCAGCATTTCGAAGGCGCCCCAGGAGGTGCGGTCGCCCGGAATGGCGTTGGCCGCGAGCCACTTGCCGTTCACGAAACCGGAAAAGTCGGTACAGGCGTTCCTGGCGGTATCCAGGTCGGTCGCCTTGAACTGGTTGAACGGCGGCAGTTTGCTTTCGTCGAGGGTCAGCGCCGGTGCCGCGGGCTTGTTCGCGGCATCGGCGGCGGGGGCGGCATCGTCACGCTTGCAGGCCGCGAGGGACGCGGCGATGGCCAGCGACAGCATCAGGACGCGTGGCTTGAGTGCGCGCGGCTTGAGAAGCGAAGAGGGTTGAACGTTCACGAAGACTCCGGCCCGGAGGGCATGCGAAAGGACAGGCGCGCCCGGCTGGGCGACCCGCGACTGTAGCGCGGTGCCGGGCGTCGGGCTGGTGTCGAAGGTCATGCCGAGCGGCATGCGTGTCGGCATGGGTGGCCCGTTTCGGGCCGGTAATGCGTTACCCCTTGTGTGCAGTACGGCATCCCGACGCACTCCATCATCAAATTCTCGCAACGAGGGGTTTTTACGTGAACAAGACACGACCGATCGCCGGCTTACTGATATCCGCTCTGTTCGCCCTGTCCATGGCCCCCGAGGCTGCCGCCGCCGACAAAGGGCAACAACGCGCGCAGAGAGGAGAGCTGGTCCGCCAGATCGTCAGCAAGTGGGGCGGGCATGTGCAGGAAGCTTACGGCACCAACGTGAGGACCTGGGCGATGGGGATGGTGCCGGTCTTCGCCAAAGTCTCCATTCCGACCCTGCAGCGGGCGAGCACCGCGATCACGTTCGACGAAATGAACCGCGTGCTGGTGCCCGGCGGCAGTGCGCCCCGCAGCGGCAGTTCGCAGCTCACGATGGACGCCTCGGGCAAGCCCCGCCTGGCGGCCAAGGTGCTCGGCGATGCAGACCGCGATCTGGTCTTCGTGCCGGTCACGCCTTGCCGCATCCTCGATACGCGTGTCGCCGGCGGACAGATCACGGGCGGTACGAGCCGCGGTTTCGACATTACCGCGGTCTCCGATTATTCGTTCCAGGGCGGAAACAACAGCAACTGCGGCGGTGTCGGCGCGGCCGGCTCGTTCGCGGCGGCGGCCATCAACTTCACGGTCGTTTTCCCGGCCTCGGCGGGCTACATCACGGCCTTCCCGTTCGGCGCGGTGCAGCCGGTCTCGACCAGCATGGACTTCGACGGCGGCGGCCTGCGCAGCACCACGTCGATCGTGAGGCTCGACCAGGGCGCATCCGCGAACGAAATGACGGTCTACTCGCACGCCACCACGCACCTCGTCGCCGATATCGTGGGCTACTACATCAATCCGGGCCCGCTGGTGTTCGAATGCGTGGATACTGCGGATACGACCGTCAATGTCGCCGCCGGCGCCACGGCGAACGCCGTCGCACCCGCCTGCGCCGCCGGTTACACCCAGACATCGACCAACTGCGAGTCGTCGACCTGGCAGATGCCCTTCGTCTATTTCTCCGGCGGCACTTGCTCGGCGCAGAACAACGCGGGCTCCGCGGCGAGTTTGCGCGCTTCGCGTACGTGCTGTCGCGCGCGTCGGACCTGATCGCGAAAGCCCGCGTCAAGGTTCCTTCCGGAAGACCCGCGCAAGCGGGTCTTCCTCTTGTCAGGACCCGTCATTCGGGCGAAGGTATGGCCTGATTCGAGGAAGTCAGCCCATGCGTGTCACTTTCCACGGCGCCGCCGGCGAGGTCACCGGTTCCCTGCATGAGGTCGAGGTCGCCGGCAAACGCCTGCTCTTCGACTGCGGCATGATCCAGGGCAGCCCCGAGGCGGAGGCCCGCAATGCCGATCCGTTTCCGTTCGAGCCGGACGCCATCGATGCCCTGATCCTCAGCCATGGCCATATCGACCACATCGGCCGGGTGCCGCTGCTGGTGCAGCGCGGGTTTCGCGGTCCGATCTATGCTCAGGCCGCCACCGCCGACCTGATGCCGGTGATGCTGCTGGACGCCGCCGGCATCGCCGAGAGCGAGGCCATGCGCGCCAACCGCGACCGCCGTCGCGGTCAACCGGCGGTGGTCCCGCTGTACACCAGGGACGACGTCCGCGAGGCGATGCGCCAGGTGCGCCCGTTGCCCTACGACGTCCGCACCGAGCTGTTCCCCGGCGTGGACATGCGTTTCCGCGATGCCGGCCACATCCTCGGTTCCTGCAGCGTCGAGCTGTGGGGCGACGGGCGCACGCTGGTGTTCTCCGGCGATCTCGGCCCCAAGGGCACGCCGATCCTGCGCGACCCGGCGTCGATCGCCGAGGCCGATCTCGTCCTGATGGAATCGACCTACGGCGATCGCCTGCATCGCGATCGCGCCGAGACCATCCACGAGCTGGAGGAGATCCTCGACGACGCCTGGCGCTCCGGCGGTTGCGTGCTGATTCCGGCGTTCGCGGTCGGCCGCACCCAGGAATTGCTGTACTGGTTCGCCAAGCATTGGGACGCCTGGAAGATGTCGCGCTGGCAGATCTTCCTTGACAGCCCGATGGCGTCGAAGGTGGTCGATGTCTACGATCGCCACCACGATCTTTTCGACGACGACGCCAGGCGGGTCTGGCGCAACCATCCGAACCCGTTCAAGCTGCCGAACCTGCACATCACCGAGAGCGTCGACGAGTCGATGGCGATCAACCGCATGGAGCGCGGCATCATCGTCATCGCCGGTTCGGGCATGGCCAACGCCGGCCGCATCCTGCACCACTTCAAACACCGGTTGCACCGCAAACAGACCCATGTGGTCTTCGTCGGCTATCAGGCCGAAGGCACCACCGGGCGGCGGATCGTCGACGGCGCGAAGTGGGTGCGCATCCATGGCCACGACGTGCGCGTGAACGCGCAGCGTCACACCGTCGGCGGGCTGTCGGCGCATACCGACCAGCGCGGGCTGATGGACTGGTACGGCGATTTCCGCGATCGTCCGCCGCTGGCGCTGGTCCATGGCGAGGACAAGGCCCGCGAAGCGCTGGCCGGCGAAATCGGCGAGGCCTACGGCATCAGCGCCACGCTGGCCCGGCCCGGACTGGTGCTCGATGTCTGACGCCCGACGCCCTGTTTCGTGAAGTCCGGACGCGAGGTCGGGGCATCGACGTCGGCAGATCCGGGCGTCGTTCCAGGCGAAAATTCCAGTCGGCTCAGGGATTTGCTGGCGGTGGCCGGGTTTTTCGCGTAGCATCCGCCCTGTTTCGCGCACGGCTGGTCCGTTTTCCCGATCACAGCCGCTGCCGTCCCGGCCATCGCCAGCCCATGGCGCCCGGTGTCGCAGCACTCTCCGCACGTCTTTCGTCGCGCCGAACACGACCCGCCATGTGGCGCGTCGTCTCATCCCTTGCTCGCAGCGCGGTTGGAAAGCTCCGAGTAACGCTTCGCGTCCGCCGCGGACCTACTTCCTTCGGGAACGTTCCGCCGACGCGATTCCACCGGAGCTCCACGACATGTCATTCGAATCGCTCGGGCTCGCGCCCGCGTTGCTGCGCGCGCTCGCCGACAACGGTTACACCACGCCCACGCCGATCCAGGCCGAAGGCATCCCGCTGGTGCTGGCCGGCCACGACGTCCTCGGTGGCGCCCAGACCGGTACCGGCAAGACCGCCGCATTCGGCCTGCCGCTGCTGCAGCGCCTGACCGAGGGCAACAAGCCCGCCACCGGCCCGCGCAAGCCGCGCGCGCTGATTCTCGTACCCACCCGCGAACTCGCGGTGCAGGTCGCCGAAAGCCTGCGCAGCTACAGCAAATACCTCCGTCTCAACGTCACCACCATCTTCGGCGGCGCCGGCATGGGCCCGCAGGTCGACTGCCTGCGGCGCGGCGTCGACATCCTCGTCGCCACCCCGGGCCGCCTGATCGATCACATGCAGCAGGGCAACGCCAAGCTCGATGCGGTCGAAGTCCTGGTGCTCGACGAAGCCGACCGCATGCTCGACATGGGTTTCCTGCCGGCGATGAAGCGCATCCTCGCGCGCGTGCCGGGCGATCGCCAGACGCTGCTGTTCTCCGCCACCTTCGAATCGCAGATCAAACAGCTCGCGCTGGAATTCATGCGCGATCCGAAGCAGGTGCAGGTCGCCGCGCAGAACGCCATCGCCGCGACCATCCAGCACCGCGCGCATCCTGTCGACGGTTCGCGCAAGCGCGACCTGCTGATCGACATCCTGACCCGCCGCCATTCGGAGCAGGTGCTGATCTTCGGCAAGACCAAGCACGGCTGCAATCGTCTCGCCGAGCAGCTCGAAACCGCCGGCCTGCCGGCGGTCGCGATCCACGGCAACAAGAGCCAGGCCGCACGCCAGAAAGCGCTGAATGCCTTCAAGTCCGGCAAGGCCCGTATCCTAGTCGCCACCGACGTGGCCGCGCGCGGCCTCGACATTCCGAACCTGCCGCTGGTGATCAATCACGATCTGCCGATGGTGGCCGAAGACTACGTGCATCGCATCGGCCGCACCGGCCGCAACGGCATGACCGGCGAAGCGCTGTCGCTGGTGTCGCCGGACGAAGCGCAGCTGTTGCGCCAGATCCAGCGTCTGCTCAAATCCGACATCGCGCTGGAAGCGATCGAAGGCTTCGAGCCCAGCCGTGCGATCCGTCTCGACGGCAATGCCCCGGGCGCGGCGCGACCGGGCGGCCAGCGTCCCGGCGGCAACCGCGCGCCGCGCAAGCCGGGCCATCGCGCGCACGGCAAGCCGGCCGATCGCGGCGCCCATGCGCATGCGCACACGGGTCAGAAGCAGGGCCAAGGGCGCGGACAGGGGCAGGCCAAGCAGGGCGGTCGTCGCGATTCGCGCGCGTGATCGACGCATTGAATCGGTTCGATAGAAACAATTCATGACGAAAAAGGGCCGGCCATGCCGGCCCTTTGCTTAGGATGCAGTGGACGTGGACGATGTCTTCAAAGTCGGTCCGCGATCGCGATGGATCTGCGGCGGACGTCGGCAGCAGAGCCGAGACGACGCATCGACACAGGGTATCGAGGGACGCGGCATGGACGCCGGGACAGGCGCCGTACGCGAACCGCGCAGATCGCGGCACCTTCCCGTTCACAAGGAGTGAATCGTCATGCGCAAGGGTCTACCCACGAAGCTCACCGCCGCAGGTTGGCGGACACCCGTCCTCGCGTTCTTCCTGACCTGCGGACTCGCCGCATGCGATCTGCCCGGAGGAAGCGCGTCCGTCGCCACGAAGACCGCCACGCAGGGGCGATCCGTCGCGGACGTCTCCGCGGACGCGATGGCCTCGTCGGCCGAGCGTCGGACCTGGGCGGCGAACAAGGCGACCGCATTCCCGCTCACCGCGCGCCTGGCGGAGGAGGGCACTGCGCCGCGACTGCCGCCGGTCGAGGACATGGAGCTCACGCCGCTGGAAAGCGCGAACGACCCCGCGGGCAACGCGTTGTTGTCGATCCGCTTCCGCGAGGGCTCGGAACTGCCCGATACCCTGCCGCTGGTGGTCGACAAGGACGAATTCACCTTCAAACGCGACGGTTCGGACAAGTTCCGCTTCAACGGCATGGTTCGTTTCGACTTCGAGGGTTTCGTGCGCGAGCAGAAGGATCGAGAGAAGCTGATCGTCGAGACCAAGGCCACCGGAGCCGCGATTTTCGAGAATCGCGAATTTCTCGGCGAAGAGAAATTCGGGTTCATCGATCCGGCGATCATCGAGCGTGCACGGTCGACTTCCACGCCCTTCAACATCCCGAATTTCACGATTTCGATGCCGCCGTCCGCGGTCGATCCGCGGCGCGAGCTGATGATCACCGATCTGTCGGTGGTGAACGACCCGACCCGCACCTTCGACATCTGCAACAACACCGGCAACCCCAACGGCGCCTGGACCTTCAAGACGCTGATGACCAATATGGCGAATCAGGCCTTCACCGGCATCGATCCGGCGGTGTTCACCGAAAACTGGCTGCAGAGCTGGAACGTCAACCACACCATCAACACCTTTCCTGTGCCGGCCCGCACGAACATCGGTGCGGTCGTGCTGAATTCGTGGCCGCGGATCGGCGGCAAGCTCGATCTCAACCGCGCACCGTTCCGTCTGCTGGCGATCGTCAATCGCGTCGATCTGCGCGGCAATCAGACGTACGGCGGCGGCGCCGCAGGCGAGGGTCGGCTGGTCTTCGGCGTGGTGAACCGGAATTCCGCCGGCGGCTGCTCGACGACCCGGTTCACGGTGATCTTCGAGTACGGTGTGCCGATCAGCGGCTGCACCAACGTCAAGAACTACGCCCAGCAATGGGTGAATCTGGGCAACATCGCGCTCGGAAGCGCCGCGTTCAATCCGGCGCTGCAGGCGATCACCGATCAGTTCACCTCCGCCGACGCCGCGCCGACAAGGCCGAACCGCAGCGCGCTGAACCAGTTGCGCACCAACGAGAACGCGCTCAATCCCCTGTGGGAATTGCGTGAGTTCGTGTTGCCGGGCAGGGGCCCGGTGGTGACGATGCTGAACATCGTGTCGACCAAGCAGACGCCGCACAACACCCGCAACAACACGGGTCTGCTCGCGAACTACATCAACACAAATTCTGCCGCCATCCTCAATGGCACTTACACGGTGCCGACGAGCTGGGCGGGACAACCTTTCCTGGCCGGTTCCAACTTCAATTTTTCTTTCGCTAACAGCGCCGTCTGGAACGCCCCGGGCGTCGGTAATCAGGAACGCCACGAGTTCTCTCTTGGTACCTGCAACGCTTGCCACGGGGGTGAGACGCGTGACAATGCGGTCGGTTCCACTGATCGTCAGTTCGTCCATATCGACGTTCGTATGCCCGGTTCGGCGAGCCAGTTGTCGAAGTTCCTGGTGGGCAACGGTACGCTCGCGGTGCCCACCACCTTCAGCAAGCCGGACCCGATCAACACATTCCCGTCCCGCCCGTTCGGTGATCTGCTGCGTCGCCAGCAGGACCTGGCGAACCTGATGAACAGCAGTTGCCTGTCGACGGGTCTGCTCCACGCGATCCGGTTCCAACCGCTCGACATGGTGCACTGAGTTGTGGCGGATGCCGCCCGGCGCGACCGGGCGGTCTTCGATCCATCCAGAAGGGCCGGCCATGCCGGCCCTTCTGCGTAACCCCGCTCACGCCGGGTGCGCGTTGTGTACCCTGGACGTGCGGCACCGCCGCCGATGGCAATCGAGGGGATGATAATGATGCAGATCAGAGCGATGCGAATCAGAGCGGTAAGCATCACGGTGGCGGGCGCTGTGCTCACCGGTTTGTTGTCGATCGGCGCCTGCGGTGCGCCCACGGAAGTCGCGGCGAAGAATCCTGTCGCCGCGACCGCGCCGAAGACGCTGCAGCCGTTCGCCGGCGAGGACGCGCTTCGTCGCCAGATCGCGGCATGGCGCAAGCTGCAGGCGCGCCGTCTTGCACGGGCGCGCGCCGAGGCCGCCCAGGTGGTCATGGCGCCGCCGCCCGCACCGCCCGCGCCGGCGGAACCCGCCGCGGATGCCGCGGCGGCGGGCGCCGCGCCCGAGGAATCCATCACCAACGTGCAGACCGCCGGCGTCGACGAGGGCGGCATCGTCAAGCGCCGGGGCGACCACCTGATCGTGCTGCGTCGCGGGCGCCTGTTCACGGTGAAGATCGGCGGCGATCGCCTGCAGCCCGTGTCGATGGTCGATGCCTACGGCGCCGGCATCGACCCGAGCGGCGCGTGGTACGACGAGATGCTGGTGTCGGGCGATACCGTCGTCGTCATCGGCTACAGCTACCAGCGCGGCGGCACCGAGATCGGCCTGTTCGATCTGTCCGACGACGGTCGCATCGCCTATCGCTCCACCTGGCATCTGCGCAGCAACGATTATTTCTCGTCGCGCAATTACGCCAGCCGCCTGATCGGCGACAAGCTGGTGTTCTACTCGCCGCTGTTCCTGTCGCTATACGGCGACGATGCCGGTCTCGACGCGCTGATGCCCGGCGTGCGTCGCTGGCGCAAGGATCAGCCGCGCGATGCGCCGTTCCAGCGCATCCTTCCCGCCGAGCGCATTTACCGTACGCCGCGGAGACTCGACATCGATCATGGCCTGGCGCTGCACACGGTGACGGTCTGCGATCTGGCCCGGCGCGACCTCGACTGCAAGGCCACCGCGGTCATGGGCGCACCGGGGCAGGTGTTCTATGTCTCGGGCGATGCGGCCTATGTCTGGACCAATCCGTGGTCGTGGAGTGCCGCCGCGTCCCGGCGAATTTCGGACGTCTTCCGCATTCCGCTGGACGGCAGCGCGCCCGGCGCCCTGCAGGCGGCCGGTGCGCCGATCGACCAGTTGTCCTTCCTCGAACGCGACGGTCACCTGAATGTTTTGGTTGGTTCCCAGGCCAGCGGGCAGTGGATGTGGGCGGCGGAGCGCGGCCCCGGTGCCCTCGCTCTGTTGCGTGTGCCGCTGTCGATGTTCGCCGATGGTCGCGATGTCGCGGTCGGAAAGCACCATCGGTTGCTCGATGCGGGAGCGGTGTACGCGAATGGCGCCAACAACCGCTACGTCGGCGATTGGCTGCTGGTCGGCGGCCGGCAGTCGTGGCGAGGCGAAGATACGCCCGAGGCGGCGCACGCCATCCGTTACGCCGGTCGCGACGGATTCCAGCGCGTGCGGGTGGGGCACGGCGTCGAACGCATCGAGGCGATGGGCGGCGATGCGATCCTGATCGGCAGCAAGGGACAGGATCTGTTGTTCACCTCGCTGCGGCTCGCGACGCAACCGGAAGTGATCGACAGCCATGTCCAGCCGAACGCCGCGCAGGGCGAGCAGCGGACCCATGGATTCTTCTACCGTTCGATCGATGCGCGCACCGGTTTCGTCGGTCTGCCGACGCTGGGCACCTCCGGCCGCGGCGAGGCCACCGCGTCGGTACTGTTCCTGCGCAATCGCGATCTGCGTCTCGCGCCGGCCGGTGCGCTCGATGCCCGCGGCGTTTCGCGTCCCGACGATGGCTGTCGCGCCAGTTGCGTCGACTGGTACGGCAACGCACGTCCGATCTTCATCGGCGAGCGCGTGTTCGGTTTGATGGGTTACGAACTGGTCGAGGGCCGTTACGACGGCGACCGTGTCGTCGAGCGTCGGCGCGTGGACTTCACGCCGGCGACGCCGGCGGTCATCGCGAACTGACCTTCCGGAATGAGCTTGCGGAACCCGAAGGGCCGGCGTTCGCCGGCCCGATCGGTAGGACGCGCGGTCTTCAATCGCCGCGCGGCTTGCACTTCGGCTCCTTGCCCAGCAGGCCGCCGATCAGGCCGGGCTCCTCGCATTTTTCCGGCAGCGGCGGAGGCGGGTTGCGCTTCGCGGCCTGCGCCGCGGCCCGGGCCTGGCGCAGCTGCGCGAGCTTGGCGCGGATCTGCGGCAGCGCGGCCAGCGCGGCTTTTTCGCCTTCGAGGATCACGGCGTTGCGGCGTTCGAAATCGGCCGGCCCCACGTCGTTGACCTGCGGCCGGATCACCACATCCGCCCGCGCCAGCTCCTGCGCGCCGAGCTTCTGGCCCATGATCGTGATCGACTGGTTGACCACCCCCAGCATCGATTCCGGCGTCTTGCCGGTGGTCTTGGTGGAAATGTCCACGGCGATGACGAAATCCGCGCCGAGCTGGCGCGCGGCGTCCACGGGCACCGGACTGACCACGCCACCGTCGATGTAATAGCCGTCGCCGATCTTCACCGGCTCGAACACACCCGGAATGCTGCAGGAAGCGCGCACCGCCTGGCCGACGTTGCCGCGGTTGAAGACGGTGCGCTCCCCGGTCTCCAGCCGCGTCGACACCGCGGCGAACGGTTTCTTCATCTTCTCGAACGGCCGGTTGCCGACCATCTCGTTGACGTAATCCTGCAGTTTCTGGCCGCGCACCAGCCCGCCGTTGAACAGGGCGACATCGCGGATGCGGGCCTCGTCCAGCGACACCGCGTGCGTCTGCATCTGGAACACATCCATGCCGCTGGCGTACAGCGCGCCGACGACGCTGCCGGCGCTCGTGCCGGACACCACCTCGGGCTTGAAACCGTTGGCTTCCAGCATCTTGATCACGCCGATATGCGCGAAGCCCTTGGCCGCGCCGCCGCCGAGGGCCAGGCCGATACGGATCTTCACCGGCGGGGCGGGCGGCGCCGGTTTCGCCACCGGTGCGGGCGGCCCGGGTCTGGCGGGCTGTCCGCCGCAGCCCGCGACGAGGGTAAACGCGAAGGCGAGCAGGAAGAAACGCAGCGATGTCATGGGATGGGCGAGGTCGTGCGGAAGGCGCGCCTATGATCGCAGCAAATGGCTGCGGCCCGGTCGTCGCGGGACGTCACGGTCGTCCCCGGGCACCGCGATCGGTCAGCGCGGATGCAGCAATGCGTTCCGGACTTCCGCGGGCAACTCGATGGCCTGCGCGATCAATTTCGCGTTTTCGTTGAACAGCTTGCAGGTGTTTTCCAGCGGCACCTGCGCGCCGGCGGCGAAATCCTTCATGTCCTGCTCGACCATGCCGACGAACTGGGCCTGCAGGGTGGGCGCCAGCGTTTCCGGATTCATGCCGGCTTCCGCGAAGATCGCCCGTGCGCGCGTGAGTTCGGCACGATGGACTTCTTCGTAGGCGGCGACGAAAGGCCGCAGATCGACGCCGCGCTGGCGGCAGTATTCCGGGCGGGCCCGGGTATTCATGATGTAGGCGCCGAAAAAGATGCTCGCGGCCGTGCGCGACCGGCTGGTCGCGTCGCCCTTGCCGAGGCTTTCGCGCGCCTGACGGACCGCCACTTCCTTCATCGCGTCGCTCTGGGCCATCCCGGGGTGCGCGCGCGCCGCTTCGGCTTTCAGCTCGTCGATCTGGACCTTGACGTCGGCGGATGTGGGCAGACGTGGCGGTTCTGGCTTGAGCGCCTGATACGCGGCGATGCCGGCCACCAGGCCGATGGCGGAGATGAGGGCGATACCGGCGCTCTTCATTGCGGGGTTCCGTGGACATCCGCGTTCGAGTCTATCAGCGGTCGTCGTTGCCCCGTTGTCATCGGTCGCGGTCCGGGGCATCTTGATCCGCAGTCAGACGGAGGAGGGGACGACGATGCCTGCACTGATGGGACATGCCTCGATGGGGCCGATCGCCCTGCGGCGGGCCCCGACCGTCATGCCTTCGCCGGTGCGCCGGAACGGATGAGCCGGAGGGTGATCGCCCCCTGGCGCCCCGACGTACGGCATCCGTCGCCCTTCCGCCGTGGCGCGGGAATTGTTAGCCTGCGGGCTGGGCGTTTCCGCCCGGTGGCCGTTCGCGCCCCGCCGGAGACTTCATGCAGACTGGAGGTCTCGGAACGGATATGGGTCATGCCTGGGCGACATCGCCGGATCGGAACAGTTACGCGCTGGTCGCGCGGCTGCCCGTTCGTGCGCTCGCGGCGGCCGTACCCGTGAGGCCCGTGCCTGTTCCCGCGCGTCCCGCGCCCGTTCTCGAACGCCTGCTCGGTCTGTTCGCGGTTCAGCCCGGCCGCGACTGGTCCGCGTACGACGCGATCCCCGATGTCGAGTGGCGCGATGCGGCGCCGGTCGACGACACCGATCCGGACTCCGACGACCTCCGCGTCTCGCTTTCGCGCAGCGGAACGCTGTTGCTGGCAGGCTTCGGCACCACCTGGCTGCCCGATGGCGAAGGCGATGTGCGGGAAGGCAACGAGGGCGAATCCGGGGTCACGCTGCTCGGCGGGGCGGTACGGGTCGACGCCATCGCGGTCGTCAAGTGCTATCCCAGCGACGATCTCGCCGGCATTCTGCGCCGCCAGTGTCCGTCCGCGACGGTCGAGCCGACGGCGCTCCGCGCCGCGGACGATGCGCGCGCCACATCATTCCTGATCCGCATGCGCGGCTGCGTGCCGTTGCGTGCGGACGTTTTCGTCGACGAGGAGGGCGGTTCCAGCAGTCCCGGCTCCACCACATTCCTTTTCCACCGAAGCGCGCCGGACGACGAGCCCGGCGGAAAGATCGCTGAAATGCGATGTCGTGAGGGCTGACCAGCACCGAGCGGCATCCGTTGAATATCCATTGGAGACAGCTAGATGGCTGATATTCGACAACAGGCAGTGGCCACTGCCGATGAGTACCGACAGGGCACGATCGCGACATTGGACGACGCGACGACCCGCAGGCTGATCGCCTCCACCGTGATGACCGAAAGTCACGGCGGCGATCTGGCCGCTTCCAATCGCCTCGGATTCACCGGGCGATACAAGGCCGGCGCCGAATTCCTCGCCGAGGCCGGTTACATCGACCGCGACAGACTCGATCAGGCCATGAGCGGCCATCGCTCGGAGTGGGCGTGGGCGAAGACCGGCGGCATGGCCGCATTCCTCGAAGATCCGGCGAACTGGAAGAACGGCCTGAGTCTCGACGCCTACCGGCAATCCCCGGATCTGCAGGACCGCGCGTTCAAGATCAACGCCGAGCACGATTACGCCCGTGCCCGCGAGCAGGGTTTCCTCGGCGACGACGACAAGCCGGGCCGGGTCGCGGGTTTCCTCAAGGCCGCGCACGTCGTCGGCTTCAACAGCGCCCGCGAGGCGATGACCGGCGGACGGGCGTATCGCGACGTGAATGGCGTCAGCAACTACGACCTCATCCACGACATCAGCCGCAACCGCGACGGCCTCGACAAGCTGATGAATCCCGATCTGCGCACCGGGAAGCCGGAGGCGGCGACGCTGCCGGCCTCGGTCGCGCATGCCGATCATCCCGACCACGCCCGCTTCCGCCAGATCGATGCCGCGTTGACCGGCGTGCCCGGCTTCGAGGGCGAGCAGGCGCGCCACCGGGCGGCCGCCTCGATCATGGTCGCGGCTCGTGCGGCGGACCTGCAGCAGGTGGATCACGTCGTCCCGGGACCCGGCGGCAGCGTGTTCGCGGTGCAGGGCGATCTGCGCGACCCCTCGCATCGCCTCGTGTCGTTGAACATGGCCGAGCTGGTCGCGCAGCCGGTCGAGAAATCCACCGCGCAGCTCGCCGCACTCGCCGCGCCCGCCGATCCCGCGGTCGATGCCCAGCGCCAGGAACGCGGCCGCAGCGTCTGACATCACGTCGATGCGGTGCGCGACAGGCTTCGACCGTCCGCTTCGACATTCCGGAAATACCCAGAGGACAGGAATCATGCGATACCCGACCATCACGCTCATCCTCGTCGGCCTGTTGACGGCCTGCGAACCGTCGGCGCCCGTGGCCGCGACCGCTGGCGCCGCGCCTGCGGAACCTTCGCCGCCGCCGGCCACAGCGGCCGCCATCGAAACGCCACCGGTCGCGGCCGCCCCCGCGGTCGATGCCGCCTTCGTCAAGGACATGCCTTACGCGACGCTGCGCAGGCGATTGCTCGATGCCGGCTGGCTGCCGCTCCGCGACCCGGCGTGCTGGGAGAACGCGGGCGGCGATGCCAGCGTCTGCGGGGAGCTGCCGGAAGTCGAAAGCTGCAGCGGCGACGGCTACTGCAACATGGCCTTCGCCAATGCCGCCGAAGGCAAGCGCATCGACGTCTCCACCTACGGCCCCTACGAGCGCTGGAACAAGTCCGGCGAAGAAGCCGCGGTCGCGGTGCGGTCCTGGAAGGTGTCGCCGCTGGTCGCGAATGCCGGTGGCATGGCGTGCCCGTCCGGCGATTTCGACGCTTTCCTGCAGGATTTCGCCGCCGACGAGAAGATCGAGCGCGCCTTCACCGCTCCGCTGGTCAAGGTGGCCGAACTCGGCGGTGGCGAGGACGGCGACGACACCGTGCTGGTGTACGAGCCAGGCACGAAATACGACGGATTCAACGTCGCCTATGCCGACAAATCGTTCCACTACGTCGATGCCGAAGGCGTGAAGGATGCATCGGCCCTGACGCTCAAGGTCGAGCCGCAAGGCGAGAACGTGCGCAACGTCCGCTATCTCTACGGCATGTCCGAAGGCAATTCCTACCGGTTCGAACGGAAGGACGGCTGCTGGTATCTCACGCAGGATCCCGAACCCCCCAGTCCCTGAAGCCGCACGCGAAACGACACGCGGTTCCCGCATCGATCATCACGGAGCGGAGTTGAGCGCCGGAAGGCACCGCCCTCGACGCAGCCCGCTCCTCACGCCATCCAGAGTCTATCGGAGAGACTTCCATGCCCAAGATCACCATCTACGAGAGCGTCGGCGGCGACAGCCAACTCGTCACCAACTACGGCCAGCTCGAGAATCACCATCCGAGCAAGCGCCTGCAGGAAAGCGGCCGCGTCTATGCCCGCGTCAACGGCGAGAACGAGGAAATCCTCGGCAATTACCGCGGCACCGCCGTGCTCACGCCGGGCGGCGAATACATGGTCAGCAAGGACATGGTGCTGACCGCGCCGGGCCTGTCCAACGGCAACGTGCCGATCCCTTCGCCGGCGGCCGGCGTGATCGGCAAGATCGACCGCGACGACGGCGTGATCACCATCAACGACCCCAAGACCGGCGACACGATGTTCCAGATCCGCCATGCGCAGATCGATCCGAACCTCAAGGCCGGCGACAAGATCGAATACGGCCAGAGCCTCGGCAAGCAGCACGGCTACAACAACGGCAATCCCGACGCGTTCCCCGACCACGTGCACTTCGATGTCAACACGAAGTACATCGCGCAGGCGGACAAGTGGATCAAGGACATGCATGCCGGCACGCTGACCACGGACAAGCGGCCGGCGCAGACCGAGAACCTCACCAACCCGGCGCCCACCTTCGTGCCGATTTCAGGCACTTTCCCGAAGCCGGCCGACCCGCCGCTGGCCGACGGCAAGCTCAGCTACGGTGAGAAGGGGCCCGAGGTCGAGAAATTGCAGCGCGCGTTGATCGCGGCCGGTGCGGTCGATGCCGAAGGCAAGGCGCTGAATCCCGACCAGGATTACGGTCGCCGCACGCGCGAAGCGGTCGAGGATTATCAGAAAAAGAACGGCCAGCCGGTGACCGGCGTGGCCGACCAGAAGATGCTCGCCGATCTGGGCGTGATCGCACCGGCGCAGCAGACGCCAACCCAACAGACGCCCGCGCAGCAGACGCCGGCGCAGCAGACGCCTGTCCAGCCGGCGCCGGTGGAGCAGCCCACGCAGCAGACGCCTGCACAGCAGACGCCGGCCCAGCAGTCTGCGGCCAACAAGGTGTCCGGCGGTCCCAACGATTACGGTTCCGACAATCCGCTCGGCAATCTGATCGCGCGCGGCGAAGGCGACTACGGTTCCTACAACCGTGGCCGGGCCGGCGATGCGAACGGCGCCAAGATCGACTTCTCGGAAATGACCGTGGGCGAACTCATGCGCCGTCAGGCGCTGCCGTCGGGCGATCCGGATCGTCTGTTCGCGGTCGGCAAATACCAGGTGATTCCGTCCACCATGAAAGGTGCGGTCGAGACATTGGGCATCGACAAGGACGCGAAGTTCACGCCGCAGCTGCAGGAACGGATCTTCGCCGACTATCTGATGGACGAGAAACGCCCGGACATCAAGGCCTACGTCACCGGCAAGACCAGCGGCCCGGAAGGTCTGGAGCGCGCGCAGTACGCGACCGCGCTGGAATGGGCCAGCGTGGGCGATCCGCGCAAGGGCGGAGCCAGCCATTACGGCGATGTCGGCAACAATGCCGCATCGATCACGCCGGACGAAGTCGGGCGGAAATTGAACGACATGCGCGACCAGTATCAGAAGAATGTGGCCGCCGGCATGAATCCCGATGAGGCCTATCGCGCGCTCAGCGGCGACCCGAAGAATTTCGGCCAGAACACATCGCAAGGGCAGACCACCGGCCAGAAGGGCGGTCTCGACGACACGCTGCTGGTGAAGGAAGAGCGGGGCGAAGGCGTCCGCAGATTGCAGGATGCGTTGAACAAGGCGGGCATTCGCGACGACCAGGGTCAGCCGCTGCCGACGACGGGGTATTACGGCGACAGGACCGAAGCGGCGGTGCGCCAGTACCAGACGCAGCAGGGGCTGGAAGTCGACGGCAAGGCCGGCGAGAACACGCTGAAGGCGCTGGGCATCTTCCCGGGCCAGGAACAGACGCAGACGCCGACGCAGCCGAAGGCGGACACGCCGGTGCAACCGCAGCCCGCGCAGCCGCAACCGAACACGCCGACGCCGACGCAACCGGAGCAGGCCACGCCGCAGCCGCAGCCTGTCCAACCCCAGCCGACCCAGCCGCAGCCGAACACGCCCACGCAGCCGAACGCGACGATTCCGGCGAACGTGGCGGCGAGCG